>JAGTRL010000126.1 GCA_018261815.1 Pseudomonadota bacterium | reverse complement strand
GGCGCGCGGCCGCTGGCCCAGGCCGATCTGGTGTGCCCGGTGGACGGCGCGATCAGCCAGTTCGGGCGCATCCGCGGCGACCAGATCTTCCAGGCCAAGGGCCACGACTACAGCACGCGTGCGCTGGTCGGCGGCGATGCCGGGCTGGCCGCGCGCTTCGACAACGGCCACTTCGCCACGCTGTACCTGAGCCCGAAGGACTACCACCGCATCCACATGCCCTGCGCCGGGCGGCTGACACGCATGCTGCACGTGCCTGGCGCGCTGTTCTCGGTGAACCCGAGCACGGCGCGCGGCGTGCCGGGGCTGTTTGCGCGCAACGAGCGCGTCGTCTGCGTGTTCGACGGGGTGGCCGGCCCCTTCGTGCTGGTGCTGGTGGGCGCCACCATCGTCGGCAGCATGGCCACGGTGTGGCACGGCGTGGTCAACCCGCCGCGCCCGGGGCAGCTGCGCGAATGGCACTACGACGACCAGGCGATCGAGCTGGCGCAGGGTGCCGAGATGGGGCGCTTCCTGCTCGGCTCGACCGTGGTGCTGCTCTACCCCGAAGGCGGGCTGCAGTTCAATCCGGGCTGGATGCCCGGCGGTGTCGTCCGCATGGGCGAGCCGATGGCTCGTCGCTGGGTCACTCGGGCAGGCGGCCCAGCGCGTACATGATTTCCAGCAAGGGCGCCGGGCGGCCCAGCGCCGCGAACCAGCGGTTGTAGATCTCGGGCAGCGCCGGGCTCTTGTAGATCTGCGCCAGCGCGGCGTCGACGGCCTGGCGCATGGCCCAGTCGCCGCGCGGCAGCCCGATGGCATAGGGCTCGTAGGACAGCGGGTCGCCCAGCAGCGCCAGCGCCTTGGGGTCCTTGGCCTTGGCGACCAGGCCGACCAGCAGCACACGGTCGCTGGCCAGTGCGTCGATGCTGCCGGCCTCCAGCTGGGCCAGGCCGTCCTCGCGGCTCGTCACCGGCACCACGGTGGCGGTGACCACCTTGACGCGCAGCGCGTCGTTGACGGCCCGCTCGTTGCTGGTGCCGGCAATGACGCCGATCTTCTTGTTGGCCAGGTCCATCAGCGAGTTGCCCGGCGTCGAGGCGCGGATCAGCAAGCCGGTGCCGTCGATGAAGGTCAGCGTGGAAAAGCCCACCTCCTTCATGCGCCCGAGCGTGACGGTGGATGCGCCGCACTCCATGTCGGCCTGGCCGCTGGCGATGGCGCTGAAGCGGTTGGCCAGCGTCACCGGCACCCACTTGACCTGCAGCGGCACCACGCCGACCTGCTTCTCGATCACACCGATGATGCTGCGGCACAGGTCGACGGTGTAGCCGGTGGGCTTCTTGTCCTTGTCCTCGAAGGAGAAGGGCACCGCGTCGGTGCGGTAGGCGACGTGGATCGTCTTGGTCTCGTGGATCTTCTTCAGCCGCCCGTCGAAGGGCGCGCTGGCCATCTGGGCCAGGGCCAGCGTGGGCGCCAGGCACAGCGCGGCCAACAACGCAAGCAAACGGGACATGGGGGCTTCTCCTGAGGGGCTTGAACGGGGGCGCCGTCCGGCCTTGCCGCCGGGGCTACGCATTCTATTCAGCCGTTGCGCATGTGGCCGCGCGACTCGCGGCTGGCGATCCAGATCGTCGCCGCACAGATGACCACGCCGCCGATCAGCGTGCTGGTGCTGGGCACGTCGGCAAAGACCATCCAGCCGATCAGCGAGGCCCACACCAGGTCGAGGAACTTGACCGACTGGGTCGACGAGATGTCGGCGATGTGGAACGAGCGCGTCAGGCAGTAATGGCCCAGGCTGCCCAGAAAGCCACACAGCAGGAAGCCGACCCACTGCAGCGGTGTCGGCGACTGCCAAGCCAGCAGCGCCAGCGGCAGGCTGAAGATCGTCACGGTCAGCGACTGCCACACCAGGATGACGCCGGTGGTTTCGTAGCGCGTCAGACCCTTGGTGAGCAGGAAGGACGCGGCGAACATCGGCGCCGAAGCCAGCATCACCAGGTTGTAGAAACCGCCGCTGCCCGTCAGCTTGGGGCCGACGACGATGAGCACGCCGACGAAGCCGATGCCGGCGGCCAGCCAGCGCTCCCAGCGCATCGGCTCCTTGAAGAAGATGTAGGCGCCGATCATGATGAAGATCGGCCCGGTGAAGCCGATGGCCGTCATGTCGGCCAGCGGGATCTTCGGCAACGCGGTGAACCACAGCATCAAGCCCAGCGTGTGGAAGGCGCCGCGCAGGAACTGCCCGCTGACACGCTTGGGCCGGTAGGCCGCCAACCCATGTCGCCACAGCAGCGGCAGCAGCACCACCAGGCCGAAGAAGTAGCGCAGGAACTGCGCCTGGAACGGGTCGAGCTGCTGCGCCAGGCCGCGCATCAGCGCGTTGAGCACGCTGAACACCAGGCCCGCCGCGGCAGACCACAGCAGCCCCTTGACCACCGGGTCGAGCCGGTTCAGCCGGTGGCCGGTGAGTGCGATGCGCCGCTGCAGCGGCGTGCGCGGATCCTTCGGCGGGGTGAGGACAGCCGTCATCGCTGGCCCCGGCCCGGGCCGCGCCGGCCATCTTTGGGTGCGGACATGGCAAGATTGTCGTCGCTTGCGCGCTGGACCGGCGTCGCCGTCATGACACTGCGCGTGCGTACTGTGCCGCTGTTGGATTTGCCCCTCCCACCCGCCATGCGACCACCGCCGCGCCTTCACGCCCGGTCCGGCCTCGCCGCAGCCGCGCTGCTGCTCGCGCTGGGTGGTGCGACCACCCGGGCGGCGGGCGAGACCGCGCATGCGGCGGTCCTGCAGGCCTGTCCCACGGTGCACGAGGAGATCGTCGACCTGGACATGCTGGCCGAGGGGTTGAAGAAATCCAGCGCGGTGGGTCTCGTCGAGAAGCTGCGGCTCAAGTCGTCCATCGACGAGCTGATCGGCCGCTTCAAGGCCTTCCACGGCGGCAACAGGCAGTACACGCTGAATGAACTGCAGGAGCAGTACGACCTGCTGATGATGCGCATCGCCCGTCAGCTGCAGGACAAGGACCTGCCGCTGCACGGCCAGCTGTGCAACGCCTGGGGTTCGATCTGGGCCACGTTGCAGGACCGCGGGCGCTTCATGGAGAAGTTCTCGTGAGCCGCGGCGCCCTGGCGCTGCTGCTGCCGTGGGTGCTGTCCGGGTGCCAGACACCGCCGCCAGCGCCACCGCCGCCCACGCATGCCGAGATCGTGCGCGGCGAGCTGTCCCAACTGCTGGCCACCGACCATCCATCCTGTGGCGCGGTGCAGCTGTACAGCCGCCACGGCCGGCTCGACTACCGTGTCGAATGCGCCTCCGGCCAGGTCTACCGGGTGCGCGTCAGCGCCGCCGGCCGCGTGCTGGTCACGCCCTACGCCGGCAACTGAGCGCGACGTCGGCCCGCGGCTCAGCGCGGCGGCATCTCGGCCTGGCTGCGGGCCACCGCCGGCACGATGCGCTGGCGGATCAGGTCCAGCGCCTGGCTGCGCTGGGCGCTGGCCGGCGACACCTCCGAGCTGGCGGCGATCACCAGTTCGAGCGCCGGGTCGACCCAGATGAACTGTCCGCCGAAGCCGCTGGCCACGAAGGGCGGGCGCGCCGCGTTCGACGGGGCCACCCACCACAGGTAACCAAAGGGCAGGCTGACCGGCGGCCCGCCGCTGTTTTGCCGCGCGCTGGCCTGCAGCGCAAAGTCCTCGGGCAAGAGCTTGCGGCCGTCCCAGCGGCCGCGCTGCAGCATCAGCTGGCCGATGCGCGCCATGTCACGGGTGCGCAGCGCCAGGCCTCGAAAGCCAAGGTGGCGCCCCTGTTCGTCGCGCGCCCAGTCGCTGGCCTCGATGCCCAGCGGCGTGAACAGCTCGCGCTGCGCATAGGCCGCCGGTGTCTCGCCGACGGCCTGCGTCAGCACGGCAGCCAGCAGATCGGCGGCCGGGTTGTCGTAGCGGAAGCGCGTGCCGGGCTCGACCTCGAAACGCCGGCCCATGGCGAAGCGCGCGCGTTCCTTGGCATCGAAGAAGCGGCGATCGCTGCCCTGGAACCCCGCGGTCATGGTCAGCAGGTGGCGCACGGTGAGCTGCTTCGCGCGCGGGTCGTCATTGGAATCGGCCAACTGCGGCATCAGCGCCAACAGCGGCTGGTCCAGGCTGGCGATGCGGCCCTGCGCCACGGCGATGCCCACCAACAGCGACAGCACGCTCTTGGTCACCGATTCCACCGGCTGCAGCGTCTCGCGGTCCTGGCCGCTGCGGTGGTATTCGAACGCGACGCGGCCACGGCGCAGCGCCACCAGGCTGCGCACGTCCGGCAGCGCTTCGGCCTGAGCCGCCACCCCGGCAAAGACGCGCGCGTCGAAGTCCTGCGCGGCCGCCGATGCCACGGGCTCGTCGGCCGCGCCCTGCGCTGCCGGGGTCCACAGGGCGCCGCAGAGCAGGGCGATCGAAAGGGTGCGCATGGATCGAGGTCATTCGCCGGGGTGACGATGATTGTCGGTGTGCGCTGCGCGGACGATGTCCAGACCCCCAACGTCAGGAGAGCCTGCCCAGCTTTGCCGAGTTCGAAGCCCGGTCCCGCGCGGCCGGCTTCGACGCGGTGATCGAGCACCGCTGGGGGCCCGACGCCGTGCTCGCCACCCACGCCCATGCCTTCGAGGTGGACGCGCTGGTCACGCAGGGCGAGATGGGGCTGGCCTGCGCAGGCCGCGCGCAGCACCTCAAACCCGGCGACCGCTTCGCGCTGCAGCGCGAAGCGCCGCACGACGATTGCACCCTTCCGCCGGTTGGGCCAGCGGGTGCCGGTACCGCTGGTGCGCGCGCCAAGACGAGGCGGCTTGACAGGCATTTTTGCGTTCGCCGCAGGCCTCAAGTCGGTGCCAGGGCGGGCCGATAACCGTCCGATGGCAAACCTTCTGCTCGCGGCGACAGGCGCTGCGCCTGCGCTGCGGCGTCGGGCGCGCGCCGTGCTGGCCGGGCTCGGTTTGCTGCTGGCCGCGGCGGGCGCCTCGGCGTCGGCCTGTGCTCCGGCAGCCCACCTGGCGCCGGCCGAGCAGTTGCTGGAACTGGAGCGCGACGGCCGAGCCCAGCCGCGGCCCTGCGCCGCGCAGCTGGCCACGCTGGCCGCCAGCGGCCGGCTCGACGCCGTCGGCCGGGTCGAAGCGCTGCTGCTGCAGGGCTGGCTGCTGGCCGGTCTGTCCGACCATGCCGGCGCCGAAGCCGTGGCCCGCCAGCTGGACCAGGCGGCCGCGGCGGGCGCTCCGCCACTGGCCGGCGCGTCGGCCCTGTTGGTGCGCGCACGGCTGGCCGAGCAGTCCGGCGATACCCCGCAGGCCGGTGTGCTGGTCGACCAGGCCCAGGCGCGGTTGCCGGCCGATGCCGGCGTGCTCAACCGGTTGCGCTTCACGTCGACCCAGTCGCACATCCGCAACTCGGCCAGCCGGCTGGAGGAGGCGATCCGCCTCGACCACCAGGCACTGAAGCTGGCGGACGCGCTGGCCCTGCCATGGCGCCAGGCCGAGGTGCGCAACGACCTGGCCTACAGCTACCACCAGGCCGGGCAGATGGAGCAGGCACGCAAGCTCAGCGGCGAAGCCATGGCGTTCGCGCGGCAGTCCGGCGATGCGATCACGCTGGCGCATGGCTATACGGTGCAGGGCATCATCCTCGACGCCGTCGGCGACAAAGTGGCCGAGAAGGACTCGCTGCAGCTGGCGCTGGACTGGGCGCGCCGCGCGGGCGCCAAGTACGAGGAGTCGCTGTACCTGGCCAACCTGGCCGACCACTTCCTGAAGAAGGGCGACTACGCCACCGCGCTGCGCCATGCGCAGGCCGCGTTGCCGCTGACGCGCGAGCTGAAGAACCTGGGTGGCGAGACGGTGGCGCTGGCCAACATCGGGCTGGCGCAGATCGCGCTGCACGACATCGAGGCCGGCAAGCGCAACCTGCGCGCGTCGATCGACATCGACGAGCGCCGCGGCTCGATCACCGGCGTATCCGACTCCTATGCCGAGATGGCGCAGTACCTGGAGCGGGCCGGCGACGCCAGGGGCGCCATCGAGGCCTGGCACCAGCACCGCGCGCTGGCCGGGCAGATCCTGGCGCGCGACCAGCAGCAGGCCATCCTGGAGATCCAGGAGCAGTTCGACACCGAGCGCCGTGCGCGCGAGCTGGCGCTGCTGCAGCGCGAGGGCGGCCTGAAGACCGAGGCCCTGCGCGCCCGCGAGCTGGAGCAGCGTCTGAGCTGGCTGGTCGCCGCCTGCGGCGCGCTGGCGCTGGGCCTGGTGCTGATCGGCGTGCACCGGGTGCGCCAGGCCAACCGGCAGCTGGCGCGCAGCAACGCCTTGCTGAAGCGACAGGCCGAGATCGACCCGCTCACCGGCCTGGCCAACCGCCGCCACCTGCAGGACGCCATGTGCCGGCTGGGTGCCGACGGTGGCTTTGTCGGCACCGTGTTCCTGGCCGACCTGGACCACTTCAAGCGCATCAACGACCGCCATGGTCATGCCGCCGGCGACGCGGTGCTGGTCGAGGTGGCGCAGCGCCTGCGAACGATGCTGCGCGATGCCGACCTGATCGTGCGCTGGGGTGGCGAAGAGTTCCTGGTGATCGTGCGCGCTCTCGATGCCGAGGCGGTGCAGGCCCTGGCGCAGCGCATGCTGGACGTCGTCGCCGGCACACCCTGCCTGCATGAGGGCAGGCCGATCGGCACCACGGTGTCGATCGGCTATGCCACCTTTCCGATCGAGCCGGGCCTGCTGTCGGTGAGCTGGGAGCGCGCCATCGGGCTGGTCGACACCGCCATGTACCTGGCCAAGGCCCATGGTCGCAATCGCGCCTACGGCGTGCGCATGCTGCAGGCGCAGGACGAGCAGCAGCTCGAGGCCGTCGGCCGCGCGCTGGAAACTGCCTGGCTGGCCGGCGAGGTGACGCTGACGCCGCTGCGCGGCCCGGGCAATGCCGCGGCGTCGGCCGAACGCGCCATGGCCGAGGCCGCATGAGTAGATTGAAGGGCCGATCCTGGCGTGGCGCCGTGCTGGCCGCCTTGGCGTGCCTGACGCTGGGTGCGTCGGCACAGGAGCGATTCGACGAGCGCATCGACGCCCTGTTGCGCCTGGGCCATGACCAACCCGACGCGGCACTGGCCGAATTGCGCACGCTTGAGCCGCCGCCTGGCGATATCGGCGCGCAGCGACTGCTGCTGCTGGCGCGCGGCATGGTGCTGGCACAGAGCGGCCGCGACAGCGAAGCCCAAGGCTGGGCCGGCGCCTTGCGTACGCATGCGCGCACGCAGCGCGACGCCCAGGCCGAGGCGGCTGCCGAACTGGTCAAGGCGCTTGGCGCGCACAATGCCGGCCGCTTGGACGTGGCAGCCGGACTGGCTCGAGGCGCGCGCGACGGCCTGCAGCCCTATTGCCCGCCGCTGAGCGAGCAGGCCGTCAACGGCATGCGCAGCACGGCGGTGGCCGAGCCGGCCGGCTTGCCCGAGGCGCCAGTGCGTTGCGATCACCGTGCCGCGTGGAGCGCCTTGCTCCTGCTGCAGCACCATGCCATCGATACCGGGGACTGGGTCGGTGCCACCCAGCATGCACGCTTGGCGCGCGACCTGGCTGCGGCTGCCGACGACCTGCAGCGCCAGGCCTGGAGCACCGGCGACCTGGCCTGGCTCACGGCGCGCAGCGACAGCATCGACGCCGCGCTGCCGCTGTTGCAGCAGTCACAGCGGCTGGCGCAGCGTTCGGGCGACCCCTCGCTGCTGGCGCGCGTCAAGCTGGCGGAAGCCAAGATGGCCGCGCAGCGCGCTGACGTGGAGAGTGTGAGCCGCTTGGCCGAGCAGGCGCTGCCGCTGGCGCGGCAGGCAGGTTCGCCACGGCTTGAAGCCAGCGTGCTGACTTTCCTCAGCGATGCCTATGCCAAGCTGGGCCGGCCGGCCGACGCGCTGCGGGCGGCCGAGCGCGGCCTGCCGATCGTGCGCCGTCACCAGGACCGGCGCATCGAACTGGCGCTGACCAACAATGCCGGGCTGGCCAAGATCGGACTGAAGCGCAGCGCCGAGGGCCTGCGCGATCTGGCGCGCGTCGAAGAGCTGGCCCGGTCCGCCGGGCTGGACGCGCTGCGCGCCGAGGTGCTGCGCGAATACGACGAGGCGCTGGCCGCCGCCGGCGACGCGCGGGGCGCGCTGGCGCTGTTGCACCGCGAGCGCGCGCTCAATGCCGAGGTGCTGAGGCAGAACCGCGACGCGGTGCTGAAGCAGCTGCGTCAGCGCAATGATCGCGAGCGCCAGCAACGCGACATCGAGCTGCTGGAGCGCGACAACCGGCTCAAGGCCGCGGCGCTGGCCAATCGCGAGCTGATGCGGCGCGTGTGGAGCGTGGCCGCGCTGGCACTGCTGCTGTCGGCCATGGTGGTGGCCTGGCTGTTCCGGCGGGTGCGCAGCACGCAGCGGCTGCTGGTGTCGAGCCAGGCCAGGCTGCGCGTGCAGAGCGAGCGCGACCCGCTCACCAACCTGGCCAACCGGCGCCACTTCCTGTCGGTGATGCAGACCCAGCGCGCGCTCGGACCGGACAGGCAGGGTTTCGACGGGGCGCTGCTGCTGGTGGACATCGACCACTTCAAACATGTCAACGACGGCCACGGCCATGCCACAGGCGACCTGGTGCTGTGCGAGGTGGCCAAGCGGCTCAACGAGGCGGTGCGCGGTGACGACCTGGTGGTGCGCTGGGGCGGCGAGGAATTCCTGGTGCTGGCGCTGCAGGTGCCGGCCGAGCAGGTCGAGATGCTGGCCGAGCGCGTGCTGCTCAGCATCGGCGAGCGGCCGGTGGTGGTGCAGGGCGAGGCGGTGCGGGTGACGGTGTCGATCGGCTATGCGCGCTTCCCGCTGCCGCCCAATACCTTGCCCGTGGCTTGGGAACAGGCCATCAACCTGGCCGACATGGCGCTGTACACCGCCAAGAACCAGGGCCGCAACCGTGCGGTCGGCATTGTGGCCGCCAACGCCCAAAGCCCGCCGGAGCTGCGCCACATCGAAGGCGACTTCGACCGCGCCTGGCACGAGGGCCGCGTCACGCTGAAGGTGGCGCCGGGGCCGCTGGCGCTGGCCTGAGGGCGCGCGCCGGCTACTTGGCGCCCAGACCCAGGCGGTCGATCAGCGCCTTTTCCTTGCCGAAGGTGTCGCGCACCCATTTCGTGTAGTCCTCGCTGTTCAGGTACCACACGTCCTGGCTCAGCTGCGCCAGCAACTCGAGGTGCTTGGGGTCGTCGATGGCCTTCTTGAAGGCGTCGTGCAAGGTCTTCACCACCGCCGGGTCCATGCCCTTCGGCCCGGCGATGCCGTAGGGCGAGGTGGACACCACACCGTAGCCCAGCTCCTTGGCGGTGGGCACGTTGGGCCAGCGCTTGGTGCGCGTCTCGCCGAAGGTCACCAGCAGCCGCATCTGCCCGCCGTCGACATACTTGTCCCAGCCGGTGGCATCGCTTTGCGCCATCACGTGGCCGCCCAGCAGCGCCTGCGTCGAATCGGCATTGCCCTTGAAGGGCACGTGGTTCAGCGTGACCTTGGCATTGATCGCCACTTCCTCGATGTTCAGGTGCGGCGTGGTGCCGATGCCGGTGGACGCATAGTCGATCTTGCCGGGCGCCTTGCGCGCGGCCTCGATGTAGTCGTTGAAGCTCTTGTAGGGCGAATCGGCGCGCACCGTCAGGCCGAAGGTGTAGCCGGTGACGCCGATGATGTAGCTGAAGTCGGTCAGCGGGTTCCAGGCCGACTTCTGCATGTGCGGGATGCGCAGCATGCCCAGCGGGAACTGCGAAATGGTGTAGCCGTCGGGCTTGGCCGACAGCGCCATCTGACTCGGCCCGATCGTGCCCCCGCCACCGGGTTTGTTCTCGACCACGATGTTCTGCCCCAGGTGCTTCGAGGCGATTTCGGCCAGCCCGCGCAGGTGCCGGTCGGTGGAACCGCCCGCCGGCCAGGGCACGATCAGCGTCACCGGCCTGCTCGGATAGGTCTGGGCAAAACTGCCGGCCGCGGCGGCCAGCAGCGCGGTGCCGACGACGCCGCGCAGCAGGCTGCGGTGCACAAGGGGTCGGTGGATCGTCATCGTGGGTCTCCTTGTGTTTCGCACTTGCCGAGGCACTGTATCCCAAGGTCTACACGTAGTCCTTGTACTTCTCCAGAAAGCGCACCGGCTTGGCCAGCGCGTCGCGGCGGAAGGGGTCGCCCAGTTCGCGCGTGCACATGATCTCGATGACGCAGGTCTTGCCCTGGTTCATCTGCAGGTCGATGGCGCGCTTCAACGCCGGGCCCACGTCGGCGAGCTTGTCGACGACGATGCCCTCGGCGCCCATCGCGCGGGCGATGCCGGCGAAGCTCTGGTTGTCCAGCTCGCCGGCGACGAAGCGGCGGTTGTAGAAATCGACCTGGTTCTTCTTCTCCGCGCCCCATTGGCGGTTGTGGAAGACCACCGCGGTCACCGGGATGCCGTGGCGCACGCAGGTCATGATCTCGCTCATACTCATGCCCCAGGCGCCGTCGCCGGCGTAGCTGATGGCCGGGCGCTGCGGCGCCGCCACCTTGGCGCCGATGATCGTCGGCAGCGCATAACCGCAGTTGCCGAAGCTCATCGGCGCGAAGAAGCTGCGCGGCCTCTCGAATCGCAGGTAGCTGTGCGCCACGCTGTTGATGTTGCCGATGTCGGTGGACACCATCACGTCGGCGGGCATGGCCTTTTCCAGCTCGCGCAGCACCTGGCGCGGGTGCAGCCAGCCCTTGTCGCCGACGCCGCCTTCGGTCTTGGCCTCTTCGATCATGTCCAGGCTGTAGGCGTCACGCTCGTGCGTCCACTCCGCCAGTTCCTTCTCCCAGGCGGCCTTCTCTTCGGCGATCTTGGCGGCGCGTTCGGCGCGCGTGGCATCGCTGTCCAGCGTGCGCGTGCTCAGCAGCGCCAGCAGCGCGGCGGCGGCGGCCTTGGCATCGCCGCAGATGCCCACGTCGATCTTCTTCACCAGGCCGAGCATCTTGTGGTCGGCATCGATCTGCACGATCTTGGCGTTCTTCGGCCAGTAGTCCATGCCGTACTGCGGCAGCGTGCCGAAGGGCCCGAGCCGCGAGCCCAGAGCGATCACCACGTCGGCCTGGCTGATGAGCTTCATGCCCGCCTTGCTGCCCTGGTAACCCAGCGGTCCGCACCACTGCGGGTGGCTGGCCGGGAAGCTGTCGTTGTGCTGGTAGCTGTTGACGACCGGGCAGCCCAGGCGCTCGGCCAGCGCGATGCATTCGTCCCAGGCCTCGCCCATGACCACGCCGCCGCCGGCAATCAGCACCGGAAGTT
>JAGTRL010000125.1 GCA_018261815.1 Pseudomonadota bacterium | reverse complement strand
CGCCACCGGCACGAAATCACGCTGCATGTTGTAGGCCAGCTTCTCGTACAGCGACGTGTTGATGGCCGCAGCACCCACGCTGGTGAGCCACAGCGTCTGGCCGTCCGGCGGCGAGCGCATGACATCGCTGGCACCGATGGCGCCGTTGGCGCCAGCCTTGTTGTCGATGATGACGTTCTGGCCCAGCTCCTTGCCGAGCTGCTCGGCGATCGTTCGGGCGACGAAGTCGACTGGCCCGCCGGGCGGGACACCGCGCCCGGTGCGCACCAGCAGGCGGTGGCCGAGCCCTGGCGGAAGCGGTGAGATTCGAACTCACGGACCCTTGCGGGTCGCCGGTTTTCAAGACCGGTGCAATCGACCACTCTGCCACGCTTCCGGTGTGCGCAGGATTCTAGGCGCGTGCTTCAGCCCGGCACCTGCGCCTGTTCACACGCCACCTGCACCCATTCGCGCCGGCCGCCGTCGATGCGCACCGCGCTGAGCTGGCCGCCCCACACGCAGCCGGTGTCCAGCGCCAGCAGGTCGGGCCGGTCGATGCGGCCGAGCGTGGACCAGTGACCGAAGGCCATCGGCGTGCCTTCGGTACCCCGGCCGGGGATGTCGAACCAGGGCTTGAAGCCCGGCGGCGCGGCGCCTGCGCCTTCCTTGCTTTTCAGCTCCAGCCGGCCGTCGGGCGTGCAGAAGCGGATGCGCGTCAGCACGTTGACGACGAAGCGCCAGCGCTCGGCGCCGCGCAGCGCATCGCTCCACTGTGCCGGTTCGTTGCCGTACATCTGCTGCAGCAGCTCGGGCAGGTCGCTCCCGCGCAGCACCGATTCGATCTCGCCAGCCAGCGCCAGCGTGGCGGCGGCGTCCCACTGCGGCACCACGCCGGCATGCACCAGCAGCCAGCCGTCGATCACATGGGCCATGCGCCGGTGGCGCACCCAGTCGAGCCATCCATCGCGCTTCTTCGAGCCGAGGATGTCGTCCAGTGTGTCGTCCTTGCGCGGCTTGCGCACGCCCTGCGCCACGGCCAACAGGTGCAGGTCGTGGTTGCCCAGCAGGCAGGTGGCGGCGTTGCCCAGGCCGCGCAGCCGCTTCAGCGTGGCCAGCGAGCCGGGCCCGCGGTTGACCAGGTCGCCCACCAGCGCCAGGTGGTCGCGCGAGGGCGAAAAGCCAATCTCGGCCAGCAGCCGGTCCAGTGCATCGCAGCAGCCCTGCACGTCGCCCACGAGGTAATCCATAGGCCGATTCTGCTACGCTGCAGGCCTTTTCCCGGCTTGCTGCCTGCTCAGGCGGCCGTGCATGGACGTCGCGCTTCTGGTCTTTCTCATTCTGCTGAACGGCGTGTTCGCCATGTCCGAGATGGCGCTCACCGCCAGCCGCAAGGCGCGGCTGCAGGTCATGGTCGAAGGCGACGAGCCCGGCGCGCGGGCGGCGATGGACCTGCACGAGCACCCGACGAAATGGTTGTCGACGGTGCAGATCGGCATCACCTCGATCGGCGTGCTCAACGGCATCGTCGGCGAGGCGGCCTTTGCCGAGCCCTTCTCGCGCTGGCTGCAGGGCGTGTTGCCGATCACGCCCAAGATGGCGGCCTACAGTGCCACTGCACTCGTCGTGGCCACCATCACCTACCTGACCATCATCTTCGGCGAGCTGGTGCCCAAGCGCCTGGGCCAGATGTACCCGGAAACCGTGGCGCGTCTGGTGGCACGGCCGATGAACTGGCTTTCCACGGCGACCCGGCCCTTCGTCTGGCTGCTCGGCGCCAGCACCGAGGCGGCCTTGCGGCTGCTAGGCATCCGTGGCGGCCCGTCGCGCAGCGTCACCGAGGAAGAGATCGCCGCCAGCCTGGAAGAGGGCGTCGATGCCGGCGTGATCGAGGCCCAGGAGCACCAGATGGTGCGCAACGTGTTCCGCCTCGACGACCGGCAGATCGGCTCGATGATGATCCCGCGCGCCGACATCGTCTGGCTCGACGCCGGTGCGCCGATCGAGCAGATGCTCGAGCGCATGATGCACGCCGGCCGCTCGCGCTACCCGGTGTGCCGGGGCAGCCTGGACGATGTCATCGGCGTGGTGGCCGCGCACACGCTGCTGCCGCCGCTGGCGCAGGGCCTGAAGCCCGATCTCAACGAGCACCTGAAGCCGCCGGTGTTCGTGCCAGAGACGCTGTCGGGCATGGAGCTGCTGGAGCACTTCCGCCAGACCAGCGCCGACATGGTGTTCGTGGTCGACGAATACGGCGCCGTGCAGGGCGTGATCACCGAGCGCGACCTGCTGGAGGCCATCACCGGGGAGTTCGTCGGTGTCGACCCCGGCGAGGAGGCCTGGGCCACGCAGCGCGCCGACGGCAGCTGGCTGATGGATGGGCTGATCCCGATCCCCGAGCTGAAGGACCGGCTGGAACTGAAGGACGTGCCCGAGGAAGAGCGCGGGCGCTACAACACGCTGGCCGGCATGGTGATGCTGCTGCTGGGCCGGCTGCCCGGCACTGGCGACAGTGTCGAATGGGAAGGCTGGCGTTTCGAAGTGGTGGACCTGGACGGCAAGCGCGTCGACAAGCTGCTGGTGCAGCGCACCGGCGAGAACGAAGAGGGGCGAACATGATCATCGGCAACCTGCACCGGCAGGTGGTGGCGCTGGACCGTAGCCTGCACCGCAAGCTGACGATCCACCAGCCGCAGATGGATTGGTCGGTGGCTGCGGAGCTGAACGCCATCTTCGTGGCTGGCGTCGAGTTCGGCGAGGTGTGCCGCGAGTACCCAACCCTGTTCGTGCGCGCCGGCACCG
The DNA here is from genome assembly GCA_018261815.1 of Pseudomonadota bacterium. GTDB lineage: Bacteria > Pseudomonadota > Gammaproteobacteria > Burkholderiales > Burkholderiaceae_C > Rubrivivax. The sequence goes on along the minus strand of JAGTRL010000125.1, from coordinate 8,616 downwards.
ACCCGCAGGGCAAGCCGCAGGTGGCGCCGATCGCCGCGCTGGGCCTGGCGCCGCGCGAAAACCTGTTTCTGCAGGGCAAGGCGTGGCGCGCGCTGTACCTCCCGGCGCTGCTGCGTGCCTATCCCTTCGCCATCGGCCGCGCCGGCACCGATCAGCGCGCGGAGCTGTCCATCGACATCGGCTGGGCGGGGCTGTCGCAGACCGAGGGCCTGGCGCTTTTTCGATGAGCAGGGCGAGCCCGGCGAGCAGCTCAAGACCATGACCCGGCAGCTCGAGCAGTTCGAGTTGGAGGTGCAGCGCACGCGCGAGATCGGCCGGCTGCTGGTCGAAAAGGACCTGCTGCGCGAGATGCGCTTCGACGCCGAACTGCCCGACGGCCAGAAGCTCAAGGTCAACGGCTTCCTCAGCGTCGACGAAAAGCAGCTGGCCAAGCTGGGCGACGCCGACCTGCTGGCGCTGCACCGCAACGGCGTCATGGGCCTGGTGTACGCGCACCTGGTGTCGATGGGCAACCTGCGCAAGCTGGTGCAGTGGCGCATCGGCGGCGGCACTCCCGCGCCGGCGGCGGATCAGGCCGCGGCCAGGCCGGCGCCGAGCTGACGCGACAGTTCGTGTGCGCTGTGGCGCAGCACGCGCGCCACCGCGCCGTCGGTGCGCACGTCGAAGATCGCGCTCGGGCCGATGGCCGTCAGGCTCATGACGAGGTGGTCGCTGACATCGAACACCGGTGCGGCCATGGCACTGATGCCGGGCACCGAGGCATCCACTGCCACGGCCAGGCCGACCTCGCGCACCCGCGCCAGCTGGGCCTGCAAGGCGGCATCGAACCCTGCTGCACGCTTGCCGCCGTCGTGTTCGGCGGCCAGCAGCGGCAGCACGGTGGTGCGCGGCAGGTGGGCACAGAACAGCAAGCCCGAGGCGGTGCCGCGCAGGCTCATCACCGTGCCGTGGCGCATGTTCACGTGCACGGCAGACGGCGCTTCCTCGATGCGCACCATGGTCGGTCCGCGGTTGCCCCACACCGCCACGCCTACGGTGTGGCCCAGCGTGCGCGCCAGCTCGCCAATCAGCGGCGTGGCCAGGCGCACCGGGTCGTACTGCTGCAGGCTGATCAGCCCCAGCTGCATGGCCAGCGGGCCCAGGCCGTAGCGGCCGGACTGCGGATCCTGCTCGATCAGCCCGAGCTTGCCGAAGCTCACCAGGTAGGGGTGGGCCTTGGCCGCGCTCATGCCGGCTTCGCGCGCCAGGTCCTTCAGCGCCATCGGCCGGCCCTGATGCGCCAGCGCACGCAGCAGCTGGCCACCGACTTCCACGCTCTGGATGCCGCGCTGCAGCCGGGGTGGCTCGACTCGCGGCGCGGCGCTGAGAGACTTGCGGGGAGTGGCCATGGTCCGGGTTTCTACTGAAGCGAAGGCGTTAGACATTAACGAAACGCTTGATTAGAATCAAGTCCGTAGTTACACTAACGCAAACGTGTTCAACTAAACCGAATCTTGGAGACTGCATGAGCAAAGCCTTCGCCAGCCAGGCCGACCTGGAAGAAAAGACCGTCAGCTTCAGCAAGCTGTCCGAGCATGCTTACGCCTACACGGCCGAAGGCGACCCGAACAGCGGCATCGTCATCGGCGACGACGCGGTCATGGTCATCGACACCCAGGCCACGCCGGCGATGGCGCAGGACGTCATCCGCCGCATCCGCGAGGTCACCGACAAAGCCATCAAGTACGTGGTGCTCAGCCACTACCACGCGGTGCGCGTGCTCGGCGCGGCGGCCTACCAGCCCGAGCACATCATCGCCAGCCAGGACACACGCGACCTGATCGTCGAGCGCGGCGAGCAGGACAAGGCCAGCGAGATCGGCCGCTTCCCGCGCCTGTTCCGTAACGTCGAATCGGTACCGCCGGGCATGACCTGGCCGACCATCACCTTCACTGGCAAGATGACGCTGTGGCTGGGCAAGCTCGAGGTGCAGCTGATCCAGCTGGGCCGCGGCCACACCAAGGGCGACACCGTCGTCTGGTTGCCGCAGGACAAGGTGCTGTTCAGCGGCGACCTGGTGGAGTTCGACGCCACGCCCTATGCCGGCGACGCGTATTTCCAGGACTGGCCGAAGACGCTGGACAACATTGCCGCGCTCAAGCCTCAGGCCTTGGTGCCGGGCCGCGGCGCGGCGCTGCAGGGCGCGGCCGACGTCGCGCGCGGCCTGGAAGGCACGCGTGCCTTCGTCAGCGAGTTGTACGCCAGCGTCAAGGCCGGCGCCGCCGCAGGCAAGGACCTGCGCAGCGTCTACAAGGAGACCTTCGACAAGCTGCAGCCGAAGTACGGCCAATGGGTCATCTTCAACCACTGCATGCCCTTCGACGTGACCCGTGCCTACGACGAGGCCACGCAGTACCCCGACCCGCGTATCTGGACGGCCGAGCGCGACATCGAGATGTGGAAATCGCTGGAGACTTGACCCCCCGAAGCGCCTGCGGCGCTCCCCCGAGGGGGCAACGCCTGTGGCCCGGCCAAGCCGGTTCCGCGGCGTTCGCTGCAAGGGCCTGACCCACAGCACCCGCCGGCCTTGAAGGCGCATGACAAAGGAGACGATATGAAGATCGAACGCATCCATCACGTGGCCTACCGCTGCCGCGACGCCAAGGAAACGGTGGAGTGGTACCGCAAGCACCTGGGCATGGAGTTCGTGCTGGCCATCGCCGAGGACAAGGTGCCCTCGACGCATGCGCCCGACCCGTACATGCATCTGTTCATGGACGCCGGCAACGGCAACATCATGGCTTTCTTCGAGCTGCCCAATTCGCCGCCGATGGGCCGCGATGCCAACACCCCCGACTGGGTGCAGCACATTGCCTTCAAGGTGGGCAGCGTCAAGGAGCTGGAAGAGACCAAGGCGCGGCTGCAGGCCGCGGGCATCGACGTGGTCGGCATCACCGACCACACCATCTTCAAGTCGATCTATTTCTTCGACCCGAACGGCCACCGCCTGGAGCTGGCCTGCGACACCGGCACGCCGGACATGTACCAGAAGCTGGACGACGTGAAGTGGGCGATGCTGGAGGAGTGGTCGCGCACCAAGCGCGCGCCCAAGCATGCGCACTGGATGCACGAGGCTGAACTCGCGGAGTGAGCATGTCCAAGAGCTACACCTACCCTGAGTTTCCGTACCGGCAGAGTGCGGCGCAGCGCGAAGGCCGGGTCGAACGCCACCCGCTGGTGGTCATCGGCGCCGGTCCCATCGGGCTGAGCGTGGCGCTGGACTGCGCGCAGCGCGGCATCCCGGTGCTGCTGCTCGACGACAACAACACCGTCAGCGTCGGCTCGCGCGCGGTGTGCTACGCCAAGCGCCCGCTGGAGATCTGGGACCGGCTTGGCGTGGCCTCGCCATTGGTGGACAAGGGCGTGCGCTGGCAGGTGGGCAAGGTCTTCCTCGAGGACAAGCAGGTCTACCAGTTCGATCTGCTGCCCGAAGGCGGCCACAAGATGCCGGCGATGATCAACCTGCAGCAGTACTACGTCGAGCAGACGCTGGTCGATGCCTGCGAGGCGCATCCCAAGGTGGTGGTGAGCTGGAAGCACAAGCTGGTGGCGCTGCAGCAGCAGGGCGACCATGCGCGGCTGACCGTGCAGACACCCGACGGCAGCTTCGATCTGCTGGCCGACTGGGTGATTGCCTGCGACGGCGCCAACAGCGACACGCGCAAGATGGTCGGTGCGCAGTTCACCGGCCAGTTCTTCGAAGACCGCTTCCTCATCGCCGACGTGGTGCTCAAGCCCGGCGTGCTGGCGCCGGCGCAGGGCGCGCAGCGGCTGGGCAGCGAGCCCGAGCGCTGGTTCTGGTTCGACCCGCCCTTCCACCGCGGCCAGAGCGTGCTGCTGCACAAGCAGTGCGACGATGTCTGGCGCATCGACTTCCAGCTCGGCCGCGATGCCGACCAAGAAGCCGAGAAGCGCCCCGAGCGCGTGATCCCGCGCATCCAGGCGATGCTGGGGCCCGAGCTGCCCTTCGAGCTGGAATGGGTGTCGGTGTACCAGTTCGCCTGCCGGCGCATCGACAAGCTGCGCTACGGCCGCGTGATCTTCGCCGGCGATGCCGCGCACCAGGTCTCGCCCTTTGGCGCGCGCGGTGCCAATACCGGCGTGCAGGATGCCGACAATCTGGCCTGGAAGCTCAAGCTGGTGCTCGACGGCGTGGCGCCCGAGGCGCTGATCGACAGCTACCACGAGGAACGCGCCTTTGCCGCCGACGACAACCTGCTCAACTCCACCCGCGCCACCGACTTCATCTCGCCGAAGAGCGCCGTCAGCCTGCGCCTGCGCAACGCGGTGCTGGAACTGGCCGCCGATCAGCCCTTCGCGCGGCCGCTGATCAACAGCGGCCGGCTGTCGACGCCCACGCCGTACCTGAACTCGTCGCTGAACACGCCGGACGAAGAGGTCTTCGCCGGGCCGATGAAGCCTGGTACCAACTGCGCCGACGCGCCGCTGCGCCATCAGGGCCAGCCGGCCTGGCTGCTGAACGTGCTGAACACGCTGCACGGCCCGGGCGGCGGCTTCACGCTGCTGGCCTTTGGTGATCGACCGGCCTTCGAAAGCGTGGCCGAAGGCGGCGTCGTCGCGCGCGTGCTGTCGGTGGGCGGCGATGTCGACGATGCCGAAGGCCTGCTGGCCCAGCGCTACGACGCCCAGCCCGGCACGGTCTACCTGATCCGCCCCGACCAGCACGTGGCCGCGCGCTGGCGCGCACTTGACGCCGGCAAGGTGCGCGCCGCGCTGCGCCGCTGCATCGCCGTCCATTGAGGGAGCCGCACCCATGCCGCTGAACCGCCAACCCCACATCGCCGACTCCGACGGCTTCTACCAGGAGCTGATCGAAAGCCAGCGTGGCTTGAGCGACGCCCAGGCCGAGATGCTGCTGGCCAAGCTGGTGCTGATCCTGGCCAACCACGTGGGCGATCGCGAGGTGCTGCGCGAGGCCCTTGCGCTGGCCAGGGACAACACCCTGGCGCATGCCGCGGCGGCCCAATAATGGCCGCATGGACAGCCTGAACTACCAAGTCGGCTTCGGCAACCACTTCGCCACCGAAGCCGAGCCCGGCACGCTGCCGGTGGGCCGCAACAGCCCGCAGCGCGTGGCGCACGGCCTGTATGCCGAGTTGCTGTCGGGCAGCGCCTTCACCGCGCCCCGCGCCGAAAACCGGCGCAGCTGGATGTACCGCCGCCGCCCCTCGTTGGTGACTGGCAGCTACGCGCCGCTGGCGCATGCGTTCTGGAAGACCGGCGCCAGGGACGGCACGGCCGCGCCGCCCAATCCGATGCGCTGGCACCCCACGGCGGTGCCGGAGGAACCGCTGGATTTCATCGACGGCCTGCGCACGATGGTCGTCAACGGCGATGCCGACGCGCAGACCGGCATGGCCGCCCACCTGGTGCTGATGAATCGGCCGATGGGCCGGCGCGCGCTGGTCAATGCCGACGGCGAGATGCTGATCGTGCCGCAGCAGGGCCAGCTCCATGTGAGCACCGAATTGGGCGTGCTGCAGGCTGGCCCGGGCGAGGTGCTGCTGCTGCCGCGCGGCCTGGCCTTCAAGGTCGACGTGTCCGGGCCGGCCATCGCCTATGTCTGCGAGAACTACGGCGCGCCGTTCAAGCTACCGGAGCTGGGGCCGATCGGCTCCAACGGCCTGGCCAATGCGCGCGATTTCCAGGCGCCGGTGGCGGCCTTCGAAGCCGACGAAGGCCCGTACCAGATGGTCAAGCGCTACGGCGGTGCGCTGTGGGCGGCGACGCAAGCGCATTCGCCCTTCGACGTGGTGGCGTGGCACGGCACGCTGGCGCCGCTGCGTTACGACACGCGGCACTTCAACACCCTCGGCTCGATCAGCTTCGACCACCCCGATCCGAGCATCTTCACCGTGCTGACCTCGCCCAGCGACACCCCCGGCACGGCGAACTGCGATTTCGTCATCTTCCCGCCGCGCTGGCTGGTGGCCGAGGACACCTTCCGACCGCCCTGGTTCCACCGCAACCTGATGAGCGAGTTCATGGGCCTGGTGCACGGCCAGTACGACGCCAAGCCCGAAGGCTTCAAGCCCGGCGGGGCCTCGCTGCACAACTGCATGGTGCCGCACGGCCCCGATGCCGAGGCTTTCGAGCGCGCCTCCGCGGCTGAACTGGCGCCGCACAAGCTGGACCACACGCTGGCCTTCATGTTCGAAAGCCGCTGGCGCTTCCACCTCACCGAATGGGCGCAGCGCGCCGGTGCGCGCGACGAGCGCTATGCCGACTGCTGGGCGGGGCTGCAGGACCACTTCAAATCATGAGCATGCTGGATCACACACACGACGCCGCACTGCGCAGCTGGGTCGAATCGGCCAACGCGCTGGGCAGCGACTTTCCGGTGCAGAACCTGCCCTTCGGTGCGTTCCGCCGCAAAGGCTCCGACGAGCCCTTGCGCATCGGCGTGGCCATCGGCGATCAGGTGCTGGACCTGCAGCTGGCCCGCGCGCAATGCCCCTGGGGCTCGGGCATCGACGAGTTGCTGGCGCCGCTGGCCGAGGGGGACCTGAAGCCGCTGATGGGTGCCACGCCGGCGCTGCGGCGCACGCTGCGCGGCGCACTGTCGCTGGCGCTGGCCGAAGGCAGCGACCAGGCGCCGTTCCTGGAGCTTTGTCTTGTGCCGCAGGCGCGGGCCGAGATGGCACTGCCCTGCGCCATTGGCGACTACACCGACTTCTTCACCGGCATCCACCATGCCACCGCGGTGGGCAAGCTGTTTCGCCCCGACAACCCCTTGCTGCCCAACTACAAGTGGGTGCCGATCGCCTACCACGGGCGTGCGTCGAGCATCGGCATCAGCCCGCAGGCCTTCGTGCGGCCGAACGGCCAGACGCTGCCGGCCGGTGCCACCGAGCCGAAGTTCGGCCCCTGCCAGCGGCTGGACTACGAGCTGGAACTGGGCGTCTTCGTCGGCGGGGGCAACGCCCTGGGCCGGCCGATGGGCATGGAGCAGGCCGAGGACGACTGGTTCGGCATCGTGCTGCTCAACGACTGGTCGGCGCGCGATATCCAGACCTGGGAGTACCAGCCGCTGGGCCCCTTCCTGGCGAAGAACTTCGCCACCACCATCTCGCCGTGGATTGTCACGCGCGAGGCGCTGGAGCCCTTCCGTATGCCCTTCACTCGTGCTGCGGGCGACCCGCAGCCGCTGCCCTATCTGGACTCAGCGGTCAACCGCGAGAGCGGCCAGATCGACATCGCGCTGCAGGTGCTGTTGCAGACGAAGACGATGCGCGACCAGGGCCTGGCGCCGGCCGAGCTGAGCCGCTCGAACTTCCGCGATGCCTACTGGAGCGTGGCGCAGATGCTGGCGCACCACAGCAGCGGTGGCTGCAATATGCGCACCGGTGACTTGCTTGGCACCGGCACGCAGTCGGGGCCCGAACCTGGGCAGGGTGGGTCGCTGCTGGAGCTGTCGTCCGGTGGCAAGCAGCCGCTGAAGCTGCCCAACGGCGAGACCCGCACCTTCCTGCAGGACGGTGATTGCCTGATCCTGCGCGCGCACTGCGAGCGCGCCAGTGCGCGGCGCATCGGTTTCGGCGAATGCCGCGGTACGGTGCTGCCGGCGCGGGCAGGCTGATCGCGCGCGCCCTGGTCTCTTGCAGACTGGAAGAACGGCCCCAGTTGAAGGGGATGAATACCACGCAATCCACCTCCGGATCGGCCGCGAAGTTTGCGGTGGCGGTGCTGCTGTCCCAGTTGCTGGAGCGGCTGGACCGCAGTGCCGTGCCCGTCGGCGCCGAACAGTACCTGTCCGTCGTGCGCCATCTGGCCGAGGAATTCGACGAGTTGCAGTCCGATGCTGGGCTGACGAAACTGCTCGATGCCTTTCCGTCCGCGGCCGAGTTGTACGAGAACCTGAACTACCGGCACGCCGGGTTGTGCCGCTCTCCGTTGGAGCAGTCGCTGGCCAGCGAGCAGCAGGCACTCGCGCTGATCGAACGCGTGCGTCGCGCTGCAGGCAAGCAGCCCGGCTGAAGCCCGCTCAGTCGATCACCGCGACACACTCGATCTCGAGCATCAGGTCCTCGTGCACCAGCGCGGTGGTGCCGACCAGCGTGCTGGCCGGCTGGTGGCCGCCGAAGTTGCGTTGGCGGATCGCACGCAGCGTCTTCACCTTCTCGGTGGTGAGGTCGCGCACGTAGACGTTCATCTTCACGATGTGGTGGAACTGCGCGCCGCCAGCAGCTAGCGCCAGGCCCAGGTTGCGCAGCACCTGTTCGGCCTGTTGCGCAAAAGTCTGGCCCACCACCTTGCCTGCCGCGTCCATGGCCACCTGGCCCGAAACGTAAAGCGTGCGGCCGCCGCCGCTGACCGCGGCGACGTGCGAATAGGTGCCCTGGTTCAGTTCCGACGGGTTGATGAATTCGACCGGCATGGCGCGCTCCTGCGGCGGTTGTGGGGTGCCTACCTTAACCGCTGAGGCCTGGCACGCGGCGACCCGGAGTCTTGTCCAACGAGGTATGAGCGTAGTAATCGGCCCACTGCCGCAAATCGCGCCGAAGAAACACTGCGTGTCACCCCCGGTGCCTTCGTCGTGGCAGAGTGGACGGCGGC
>JAGTRL010000124.1 GCA_018261815.1 Pseudomonadota bacterium | reverse complement strand
GCGCCTGCTCCGACACGCCCATCTCGGCATGCAGTTGCACGGCCAGCTTCTCGCTGTGCGCCTTGAGGCGGATCACCTGGTCGAGCGCGCTGCGCTGCACCCGCCCCATGACCAGCAGCGCGATGAACTGCAGCACCAGGATGCCGGCCAATTGCCAGTGCCAGGGCTGGCGGTCGTCGGTGGCGATTCGCACGATGGCCGGCACCATCAGCAGGCCCACGAAGGCGATGTACAGGCGCTGCTGCGTGGCCAGCAGCTGCACCGAGGCCAGCCCCAGGCTGAAGATCACCAGCATCAGCGCGGTGCGGTGATACGGCGTGCCCAGGTCCCAGAACAGCCACACCGCCACCGCCCAGGTGGAGGCCTGCAGCAGCACCAGCACCTTCCAGCTGCGCCGCCACTCGTGCAGCGTGGCCTCGTCGGCGTCGGGGTTGCGGCGAAAGCGCAGGTAGTGCGCCAGGCGCACGCCCAGCAACACGGCCAGCACGCCGCTCCAGGCCAGCATCGGGCCGCGCGGCGCCAGCGGCCAGTACATGGCCACCATAAGGCTCCAGCCGATCAGGTAGCCGATCAGCGAGGCCGGCGTCTGCACGAACAGCGCGCGCACATGGTCGAAGCGCCGGGCCTGCGGCAGCGCCGCCGTGGTGGGCAGCTCCAGCGCCGCGGCCGGCGGCACGCTCATCGCGTGTCGGGGCTCGCGGGCTGGCGGGCGCTCAGCGCGGCCTGCTGCTGCATCTGGCTCACCGCCAGCACCGCCTGCGTGCGCGAGTTGACGCCCAGCGCGCGCAGCACGGCGGCCACGTGATCCTTGACGGTCTCGACCGACACGTTGAGCTCGCGCGCGATCAGCTTGTTCGGCTTGCCCTGCAGCAGCAGCGCCAGCACGTCGCTCTGCCGCGGCGTCAGGCCCACCGATTCGAGCGAAAGCGGCGTTCGCTGGTAGTCGGCCTGGCTGCTGACGTTGCCCACCGGACGCATCACGTCGGGCACGGTGTCGCCCTCGGACAGCGGCGCGTCCAGGCCCAGCATCATCGGCGGCACGTACAGCCCGCCGGACATGACCATGCGCAGCGCGTCGAACAGCTGGTCGTTGGACGAGCGCTTGGGCACGAAGCCCATCGCGCCCAGGTCGATGGCGCGGATGACGTCGCTGGTGCGGTCGGAGGCCGACACCACCACCACCGGCAGCGACGGATAGGCGGCGCGCAGCTCGGTCAGCACCTCGAAGCCGTCGGCATCGCCCAGCGCCAGGTCGAGCAGCACCAGGTCGAACTCAGGGTCCTTCTCCAGCGCCGCACGCGCCTCGGCGGCGCTGTGGGCGCCGAGGACGGCCACATCGTCGCCCAGGCCCTTGATCACCGTCTGCAGTGCCGACAGGATCAGCGGGTGGTCATCGACCAGCAGCACCTTCATCTTGTGGTCCCCTACCTCCTTGCATACCAGCAATGGTAGTGCAGCCCTTGCTCAGACGAAGCGGCGCGACAGCGTCTCGGCCACGCAAGCCGGCTTGGCCGAACCTTCCAGCTCGACACGCACCTCCACCGCCAGCTGCGCGCCGCCTTCGATAGGCTCGTAGGACTTGAGCACGAAATGCCCGCGCACGCGGCTGCCGCTGGGCACTGGCGCGGTGAATCGCACCTTGTTGAGGCCGTAGTTGACGCCCATGCGCACGTCGCCGATGTCGAAGGCCGTGGCAAACAGCTCCGGCACCAGGCTCAGCGTGAGAAAGCCGTGTGCGATGGTCTTGCCGAAGGGCCCCTTGGCGGCACGCTCCGGGTCGACGTGGATCCACTGGTGGTCGCCGGTGGCTTCGGCGAACTGGTCGATGCGCTTCTGGTCGACGCCAATCCACTCGCTGACACCGATCTCCTGGCCGACCAGGGCCTGCAGGTCCTTCAAGTGCTCGAAGTGTCTCATCGGGATATCCAGTCCTTCAACGGAAGCCATTGTTCGAGGTCGCGTTCCACGCGGCTCGGCGCCACATCCCACAGCGTCAGGCCGCGGGCGGCCAGCTGCACGTAGTTCTGGGTATCGCGCAGCCAGGCCACCACCGGCACGTTCAGCGTGGCCAGGTACTGGTGCAGCTGGTCATTGGCGAGGGTGTGCTCGCGCACGCGCATGCCCACCAGCCCCAGTTCGATCTCGGCGGCGCGCGGCTGGGCGCGCAACGCGCCCAGGAAGGCATGCGTGGCCTGGATGTCGAACAGGCTGGGCTGCAGCGGGATCAGCATCTTTTGCGCGATGCGCAGCACCGCATCGAGCCGCTTGCCGTGCAGTCCGGCGGGCGTGTCCAGCACCACGTGCGTGGTGCCCTTGGGCGGGCGAACGATGTCGTGGTGGCTGACCTCCCAGCCCTGGATCGGCGGCAGATGGGCCGGACGCATCGCCAGCCATTGACGTGACGATTGCTGCCGGTCGACGTCACCGAGCATCACCGCATGCCCCGCCCGAGCCAGCGCCCCGGCCACGTTGGTGGCCAGCGTGCTCTTTCCGACCCCACCCTTGGGGTTGGCGACCACGATCACAGGCATGCGCGACTCCAACAAAGGACGATCGGGTTATGGTAATGGCCCGCCGGCGCGCCTTGCACCGGGCAAACCCAAGCGCGCCCTACACCGTCACGCCTGCCGCTCATGCCCGACATCGTCATCCTGGTGGCCCACCCGCAGAACGAGCATTCCAGCGTCAACCGCACGCTGCTGCAAGCCGTGCAGCGCAGCGGCCAGGCCCGGGTCGAGCTGCGCGACCTGTATGCGCTGTACCCCGACTACCTGATCGACGTGCAGGCCGAGCAGGCCGCGCTGGCGGCGGCCCGCCTGGTGGTGTGGCAGCACCCGATTCACTGGTACGGCATGCCGCCGCTGCTGAAGCTGTGGCTCGACGAGGTATTCGCTTTCGGCTGGGCCTACGGCCCCGGCGGCGACCGGCTGCGCGGCAAGGACCTGTGGCTCGTCACCTCGACCGGCGGGGCGGCCGAGTCCTACCGGCCCGACGGCCACAACCGCTACTTCTTCGACGCCTTCCTGCCGCCCTACGAGCAGACCGCCGCGCTGGCCGGCATGCGCTTCCTGCCGCCGCTGCTGCTGCACGGCGCGCATCGCGTCGGCGAAGCCGAACTGGCAGCGCATGCCGAGCTCTACGTGCAGCGCCTGGCCCAGTACCCCGACTGGCCGGAAATCGACGCGCTGGAACCCTGCGCGCCGTGCGAAGTGCCGTCCGACGCACGGCCTGCGGACTGAAGCATGGAACACGGCACCCCGTGGTTGCAGATGAGCCTGGTGTACCTGGGCGCGGCGGTGCTGGCCGTGCCGCTGGCCCGGCTGCTGGGGCTGGGGTCGATCATCGGCTACCTGGCGGCCGGCATCGCCATCGGGCCCTGGGGGCTGAAGCTGGTCACCGACGCAGCCACGATCCTGCACTTTGCCGAATTCGGCGTGGTGCTGATGCTGTTCATGGTGGGGCTGGAACTGGAGCCGAAGCGGCTGTGGGCGCTGCGCCGGCCGATCTTCGGCTGGGGCAGCGTGCAGATGGCCGGCTCGACGCTGCTGATCCTGGCCGCGGGCATGGCCTTCGGCGCCGACTGGCGGCTGGCGCTGGTGGCCGCCCTCGGCCTGGCACTGTCATCCACCGCCATCGGCCTGGGCGTGCTGAACGAGCGCAACCTGATGGCCACCGGCGCGGGGCAGAGCGTGCTCAGCGTGGCGCTGCTGCAGGACATCGCTGCCATTCCGATCTTGGCGCTGCTGCCGCTTTTGGCGGTGTCCGCCGGCGCTGCAACCGAGGCCGGCAGCGGCTGGTGGGGCGCAGCCAAGGCGGTGGGCGTGGTCGCGCTGATCGTGCTCGGCGGCCGGCTGGCGCTGCGCCCGGCGTTGCGCTGGATCGCGCGCAGCGACACGCCGGAGATCTTCACCGCTGCCTCGCTGCTGCTGGTGGTGGCCACCGCCGCGCTGATGGAATCGGTGGGCCTGTCGATGGCGCTGGGCGCCTTCCTGGCCGGCGTGCTGCTGGCCGAGAGCGAATACCGGCGCGAGCTGGAAACCGACCTGGAGCCGTTCAAGGGCCTGCTGCTCGGGCTGTTCTTCATTGCGGTGGGCATGAGCATCGACTTCGCGGTCGTGCTGGCCCGACCCGGCCTGGTGGCGGCCGTGGTCGCCGGCTTCCTGCTGCTGAAGGCGCTGGTGCTGCTGGGCATGGCGCGGCTGCTGCCGGTACCGCTGGCCGAGCGGCCGGTGTTCGTGGTGCTGCTGGCCCAAGGGGGCGAGTTCGGCTTCGTCGTCTTCCAGGCGGCCTCGTCGTCCGGCGCGATCGACGCCGAGGCGGCGTCGCTGCTGGTGGCGGCGGTGGCGCTGTCTATGCTGCTGACGCCGCTGCTGCTGGTGCTGGTCGACCGCTGGCTGACGCCGCGGCTGGCACGCGCCGGTGCAGCGCAGCGCCCTGCCGAGATCAGCGAGCCGCAGCAGGCACCGATCATCATCGCCGGCTTCGGCCGCTATGGCCAGATCATCGGCCGGCTGCTCAATGCCAACGGCCTGAGCGCCACCGTGCTGGAGCACGATGCCGACCAGGTGGAAACCGTGCGCCGCTTCGGCTGGCCGGTGTTCTACGGCGACGCCACGCGGCTGGACCTGCTGCGCACCGCCGGTGCCGGCAAGGCGCGCGTGCTGGTGCTGGCCATCGACGACATCGACCAGAGCGTGGCCGTGGCCCGGCTGGCGCGCGAACATTTCCCGCAGCTGCAGGTGGTGGCCCGAGCGCGCAACGTCACCCACTACTACCGGCTGCGCGAGCTGGGTGTGACACTGATCGAGCGCGAGACGCTGGATTCGGCCTTGATGAGCGCGCGCAGCGTGCTCGAGCTAATGGGCTGGCAGCGCCACACCGCGCGCAATCAGGCGCTGCGCTTCCGCCAGCACAGCATCGAGCTGATGGAGCGCATGGCGCCCCACTTCGGCGACGAGAAGAAGCTGATCGCGCTGTCCAAGCAGGGGCGCGAGCAGTTGGAGGCGCAATGGGCGGCGCAGCGACAGCAGCAGAGCGAGCGGCAGGCGCGCGCCGGCTGGCACTCGCCGCCCGTCAGCGCGCCGGAAGCGCGCCGTCCGGACGACGGCGAGGCCTGACGCCCGCGGCGGCTTTGTCAGAAAAACCCGGGGGCGTCAGCGGGCGGCGCGCCGTTCCCAGCCGTCAGTCAGCGTCAGCATGAAGGCGACGATGTCGTCGACTTCGCGCGCGCTCAATCGCAGATGGCCCAATTCGTCGCTGTTCACGTTGGCGACCATTTCGGGGCGCGGCCAGCAACCCCGTGCCACGGCCTCGGCCTCGGCGACGAACTCCTCTTCGCAGCGAGGCTTGGCGTCGCGGGTGTTGTAGAAGTCGACCACCGCGCGCAGCGAGCTGAAGTAGCCGTTGTGCATATACGGCGCAGTGAGCTCGACATTGCGCACCGTGGGCACCTTGAACTTGCCGTACTCGCCGGCCTGCCCGACCACACCGCCGAGCCCGCGGTCGACGAAGTTCCGGCCCACCGGGTTGTAGGCCTCGGGCAAACGGTAGAACGGGTGGTCGGGATTCTTCGGCACGCCCAGGTTGTCATAGGTGAAATCGGTGCCCAGGCCGCCGCGGCCCCGGGAGTCCCGGGCCACCGGATGGCAGGCGGCACAGTTGCCCTTGTCTTCGCGCTCGAAGAGCTTCAGGCCGCGCTGTTCCTGCAGCGTGAGCCGCGCACGGCCGGCGAGCCAGGCATCGTACTTCGAGCTGAAGGGCTGGAACGCGGGTGTGCGCTCGAACGCGGCAATCGCCTCGGCGATGTGCTTGAAGGCCGTATCGGGGTCGGCGAAGGAATCGCTGCCAAAGATCTCCTTGAACAGCGGCGCATAGGGTGCTGCCTGCACCTTGGCCACCACCTGCGCGGCGTTGCCGTTGGCCATCTCCACCGGATTCAGGAAAGGTTGCAGGGCCTGCTCTTCCAGCGTGGCGGCGCGGCCGTCCCAGAACTGCCCACCGACGTAGTGCTGCTCGGTCTTGTCGAAGTGGAAGGGCGGGCTGAACGCCATGTAAGCCGCCGACGGCGTGTTGCGGTCGCCGAACAGCCCCGTGCGCACCCCCTTGGAGGTGGGAGTGCGGCGATCGGGATCGGCAAGACCGGCGCCCATCGCGTGGCAGCTCGCGCAGGCTTGACCCGGCGGGTCGGACAGGTTCACGTCCTCGAACAGCAACTGCCCGAGGCGCGACTTTGCAGCCGCCCTCGGATCGGCCTGCACGCCGCCAGCCGGCAGCACGGCCTGGCCGACCACCACCGTCGCTGCCGCAGCCATCGCCAGGCCCAGCACCACCCACCTCAGGGCCCGCCCTGAGTACGGCCGTCCAAGCCTGATGTCCACGCCACCACCCCCTGTGCTGTCCCGCTGGGCAGGCTTCGTTTCTACTACGGCCGGTGCGTCCCAGGTTTGAGCGCAATCATGGCCGAACGGTCCCGACGACCTCGGTAGTCTGGGCACGGGCTAGCACGATCCATGCATGGCCCGAAGCCACCGGCACTGGAGCCCCTCCATGACACCCACCTTCATCCGCTCGATCCTGATCGCGAACCGCTCCGAGATCGCCATCCGGGTGATGCGCGCCGCCGCCGAGATGCGCATCCGCACCGTCGCGATCTATTCGCAGCAGGACCGTCAGGCGCTGCACCGCTTCAAGGCCGACGAGAGCTACCTGGTCGGCGAGGGCCAAAAACCGCTGGCGGCCTACCTGGACGGCGACGACATCCTGCGCATCGCCAGGCGCGCCGGCGTCGACGCCATCCACCCCGGCTACGGCTTCCTGTCGGAGAACCCGGACTTTGCCGAGAAGGTCATCGCCGCCGGGCTGCGTTGGATCGGCCCGCGCCCCGAAGTGATGCGCACGCTGGGCAACAAGGTGGCGGCGCGCCATGCCGCGGTGGCGGCCGGCGTGGCGGTGATGCCGGCGACGCCGCCGCTGCCTTATGACGATGCGGCTTGCGCCGCGCTCGCAGCCGGCATCGGCTTCCCGGTCATGCTCAAGGCCAGCTGGGGCGGCGGCGGCCGCGGCATGCGTGTCATCGAATCCGCAGCCGAGCTGCCGGCGGCGCTGGAAGCCTCGCGGCGCGAGGCGCTGGCCGCCTTCGGCAACGACGAGGTCTATTTCGAGAAGCTGATCCGCCGCGCACGCCACGTCGAGGTGCAGATCCTGGGCGACCAACACGGCAATCTGGTGCATCTGCACGAGCGCGACTGCACCGTGCAGAGGCGCAACCAAAAGGTGGTGGAACGCGCCCCGGCGCCCTACCTGGACGCGGCAGGACGTGCCGCGCTGTGCGGCAGCGCGCTGAAGTTGATGGCATCGGTGGGCTACACCCATGCCGGCACGGTCGAGTTCCTGATGGATGCCGACGACGGCCAGTGCTACTTCATCGAGGTCAATCCGCGCATCCAGGTGGAGCACACCGTCACCGAGATGATCACCGGCGTGGACATCGTCAAGGCGCAGATCCGCATCACCGAAGGCGGCGTCATCGGTGTCACACAAGGTGACGGCACGCCGGCCGGCACGGACGGCTACCGCCATTCCACCGGCGTGCCCGAGCAATCGAAGATCCCGCTCAACGGCCACGCGCTGCAATGCCGCGTCACCACCGAAGACCCGGAAAACGGCTTCCTGCCCGACTACGGCCGGCTCGCGGCCTACCGCAGTGCGGCCGGCTTCGGCATCCGGCTGGACGCCGGCACGGCCTATGGCGGCGCGGTGATCACGCCCTACTACGACTCGCTGCTGGTCAAGGTCACGGCCTGGGCGCCGACCGCCACGGAAACCATCGCGCGCATGGACCGCGCGCTGCGCGAATTCCGCATCCGCGGCGTGGCCACCAATCTGCAGTTCCTGGAAAACCTCATCAACCACCCGGCCTTCGTCGACGACCAGAAGAACGAGCTGACCACGCGCTTCATCGAGAACACGCCCGAGCTGCTGGCCTTTGCCGCGCGCCGCGACCGGGCCAGCAAGATGCTGCGCTTCCTGGCCGAGGTGGCGGTGCACGGCAACCCCGAGGTTTCCGGGCGCACGCTGCCCGCCCTGCCCTTGCCCAAGCCGGTGCTGCCGGCGGTGGGCATGGACGCACCCATTCCCGACGGCACACGCCAGCGGCTGCAGGCGCTGGGCCCGGCCGGCTTCGCGCAGTGGATGCTGGCGCAGAAACACGTGCTGGTCACCGACACCACGATGCGCGACGCGCACCAGTCGCTGCTGGCCACGCGCATGCGCACGGCCGACCTGCTGCCGATCGCACCCTATTACGCGCGCGAGTTGTCGGGCCTGTTCTCGCTGGAATGCTGGGGCGGTGCCACCTTCGACGTGGCACTGCGCTTCCTGAAGGAAGACCCGTGGGCGCGCCTGGCGCAGTTGCGCGAGCGCGTGCCCAATGTGTTGTTCCAGATGCTACTGCGCGGCTCCAACGCGGTGGGCTACACCAACTATGCAGACAACGTGGTGCGCCACTTCGTGCAGCAGGCGGCGGCGGGCGGCATCGACCTGTTTCGCGTCTTCGATTCGCTCAACTGGGTGAAGAACATGCGCGTGGCCATCGACGCGGTACTGGAGACCGGCATGCTCTGCGAAGGCGCCATCTGCTACAGCGCCGACCTGTTCGACGAGTCGCGTCCGAAGTACGGCCTTAAGTACTACCTGGGCATCGCCAAGGAACTGCAGGCTGCCGGCGTGCACATCCTCAGCCTCAAGGACATGGCCGGCGTGTGCCGACCGCGCGCCGCGGCGACGCTGATCAAGGCGCTGAAGGAGGAGACCGGTCTGCCGCTGCACTTCCACACCCACGACACCAGCGGCGCGGGGGCCGCGTCGGTGCTGGCCGCCATCGAGGCCGGCTGCGACGCGGTGGACGGCGCGCTCGACGCGATGAGCGGGCTGACCTCGCAGCCCAACCTGTCGGCCATCGTCGCCGCGCTGCAAGGCACCGCGCGCGACCCGAGCCTGCCGGCCGACGCGCTGCATGCCGCGTCGATGTACTGGGAGGGCGTGCGCCGTTTCTACTCGCCCTTCGAGTCCGACATCCGCTCCGGCACCGCCGACGTCTACCGCCACGAGATGCCCGGCGGCCAGTACACCAACCTGCGCGAACAGGCACGAGCGCTGGGCCTGGCCCACCGCTGGACCGCGGTGTCGCAGACCTACGCCGACGTCAACAAGCTCTTCGGCGACGTGACCAAGGTGACGCCCACCTCCAAGGTGGTCGGCGACATGGCGCTGATGATGGTGGCCAGCGACCTGAAGGCCGCCGACGTGATGGACCCGGCGCGCGAGATCGCCTTCCCCGAGTCGGTGGTGGCGCTGTTCCGCGGCGAGGTCGGCTTCCCGCCCGACGGCTTCCCCGAAGACATCAGCCGCAAGGTGCTGAAGCTCGGGCCCGGCGACGCACCGCCCGCCCCCTACCGCCCCGGCGACCGCATCGCGCCGGTGGATCTGGAAGGCGCACGAAAACAGGGTGAGGCCGAATGCGAGATGCCGCTGGACGAACAGCAGCTGTCCTCGTACCTGATGTACCCGAAGGTGATGCGCGACTACTGCGCCCATGTGCGCGCGCACGGCGACACCTCGATGCTGCCGACGCCGGTGTTCTTCTACGGCGCGCAGCCGCAGCAGGAGATCGCGGTGGAGATCGACCCGGGCAAGACGCTGCTGGTGGCGCTGCAGTCGATCACGCCCGACGGCGAGAGCGCGCACAAGGTTCAGTTCGAGCTGAACGGCCAGTCGCGCACGGTGCGCGTCATGCGCGAAGGTGCGGCCCGCGCCGGCGCGCGGCCGGTGGCCGATGCCACCAACCCCTGGCATGTGGCGGCACCGATGCCCGGCGCGATCGTCAACGTGGCCGTAGCCGAGGGCCAACGCATCGGCGCCGGCAGCACGCTGCTGTCGCTGGAGGCGATGAAGATGGAGACCCACGTCACCGCCGACCGCGATGCGGTGGTCGAGGCGCTGCACATCGCCCCCGGCGACCGGGTGCAGGCCAAGGACCTTCTGATCGTGCTGCGCGCCGTGGGCTGATTCCCGGCCGACCCTCACGAGGACGGCAATGCCCCATCCCCAACAAGCCGCCTGATCGGCCGCACAGCGCTTCCCGTTCTGGCCAGCGCGTGCAGCCCTTCCGCGGAGCGGCATCGCAACGTCCTCTGGCTGCATGGCTCGTCCCGGGCGTGCTGCCAACCTCCGTTGACCGCTCATCTGAAGAGTACGAAGATCCGCGGACGTGCACCGGGTGGTGCGCGCGGCGGCCGCGATGCGGGCTACCCGCGCCGATCGTGTCTTCCAGCCCGCCGGGGGACGACGTGATGGACGAAGTCAAGCTTCATGAGTTCATGGGCAGGCTGGTGGGCGATATGGGTGGCGCCGCCATCATGGCCAACGTGATCCTCGGTGAGGAACTGGGGTTGTACCGCGCGATGGCCGATGGCAACCCGGTCACGCCGGAGGAACTGGCCAAGCGCACTGGCTGCAACTCCAGGCTCGTGCGCGAGTGGCTCAGCGGACAGGCGGCGAGCGGGTACGTCGAACACGACCAGGGCCGGTTCACGTTGCCCGAAGAGCAGGCGATGGCACTGGCGAACGAGGACTCGCCGGTCTATGTGGCCGGTGGAGCGGTCGTGCTGGCCAGCATGTACCTGGACAAGGACAAGCTGGTCGCCGCGATGCGCGGCGATGGGGCGCTGTCGTGGGCCGATCACCACCCCTGCCTCTTCTCCGGCACCGAGCGCTTCTTCCGGCCAGGCTATCGCGCCAACCTGGTCAGTGCGTGGCTGCCGGCACTTGATGGCGTGGTGCCTCGCCTCGAGCAGGGCGCCAAGGTGGCCGACGTCGGTTGCGGCCATGGCGCGTCGACGGTGATCATGGCGCAGGCCTATCCGAAGTCGAGCTTTCATGGCTTCGACTTTCATGGCCGCTCGATCGAACAGGCGCGCCAGCGCGCAGCGGATGCGGCCGTGAGCGACCGAGTGCAATTCAGCCAGGCATCGGCGCGCGATTTCCCCGGCAGGGACTTCGACCTGGTGTGCTTCTTCGACTGCCTGCACGATATGGGCGACCCGGTGGGCGCTGCCCGACACGCGCACGAAGTGCTGAAGCCAGGAGGAGTCGTGCTGCTGGTTGAACCCTTCGCCAACGACGATCTCGACCAGAACCTCAATCCCATAGGCCGGATGTACTACGCAGCGTCGACCTGCATCTGCACGCCCAACTCGCTGTCGCAGGAGGTCGGGTTGGGGCTGGGTGCCCAGGCTGGTGAACGCCGGCTGCGGCATGTCTTCGCCGAGGCGGGTTTCGCCAGCTTCCGCCGTGCGACCGAGACGCCCTTCAACCTCGTGCTCGAGGCGAGAAAGTAGCGCCCGCGTCGTGCGGGTGTTGTGCGCACCGCCCTACCGAAGATCTGCTGCCCCGGGGCGCGCTGGCAGGTCTTCGTGGT
>JAGTRL010000123.1 GCA_018261815.1 Pseudomonadota bacterium | reverse complement strand
CCCGGCAGGCCGCCGCGGCGCCAAGCGTTGGCTGGAGTTCTTGCACGCTGGCCATCACGTGCTCCCGGGCTTGTCGTCGGGTGTAGCCAAGCCCAGCAGCAAGGCAAGTTTCTTTTGGACCTCGATCACCAGATGCGCCTTGTCCAGATTGCTCTGCAGTCGCAGGTTGTCGCGCGTGAGTTGCGCGATCCGCAGCGCGTCGGCGCGGCTCGGGTCCGCCTTGGGCCCGCGTCTTTGCGGCGTCAGTGCCGCCAGGTCGGCCGCCTCGCGCTGGCCTCGCCAGGTGCTCAAGGAAGACGAATACACGCCCTCGCGGCGCAGCAAAGCGCCGATCTCGCCAGGCCTGGTGCAACGGTCGGCCGCGGCCAAGATGCGACGCTTGTCAGCGTTGGAGAAATGCCGACGCCGAGCCTGCGGCACGACCTCCGAGGAGCTGCCAGGCGGCACAGCCGGCGGCGCCGATCCGGGCGCATCTTCAGTCGCGCTACGCGCTCCTTGCGATGCACCCGGATCGGGCAAAGAGTGCACTGCGTGCATGGATACCTTGGGTTGATGGATCTTGGTCATACCTACCTCGTTACTCACTGATCTCTCAGGGGTAGGTGCAGCAGGTCATATTGGCACGGGGGGCGGGCGGGGCAAAGGATTACGACCGCGAAGCGTCTGCATGGCCAATGATGTTAGCCGGCGGGCGGGAGGCCGGCGCCGGACGCGGCGTCACAAAACCGTCATCCATTCGGCATAGATTTCTACATTCTTGGAATACTTTGAGTCTCCTCAGTTCATCAGAGGGATACGCACTATGAAAGTGGGCATCAACGGCATGGGCCGCATCGGCCGCCTGGCATTGCGCGCTGCGATGGGCGCTGCCGAGCGGCAGACGGACGACCCGCGCGCGGACAACCGCCTGGACGTGGTGCACCTCAACGAACTCAAAGGCGGCGCCGCCACCACCGCGCACCTTGTGCAGTTCGACAGCGTGCAGGGCCGCTGGCGCGCCGACATTGCCGCCGAGAGCGAGTCAGCGATTCGAATCAATGACCGCAATCTCGGCTTCTCGTCACACGCCACGTCGGGCGAGATTCCTTGGGGTGACCTGGGCGTGGAACTGGTCCTCGAATGCACCGGTAAGTTCCTCACCCCCGAGACGCTTCAGAGCCATCTCGACCGAGGAGCCAAGCGCGTCATCGTGGCCGCACCGGTCAAGGTGGGCGATGTGCTGAACATCGTGGTCGGCGTCAACCACCACCTCTACGACCCGGCGAAGAACCGCATCGTCACGGCCGCGTCGTGCACCACCAACTGCCTGGCTCCCGTCGTGAAGGTGATCCATGAAGGCATCGGCATCCGCCACGGCCAGATCACCACGATCCACGACCCGACCAACACCAACCTGATGGTCGACGCGCCACACAAGGACCTGCGCCGTGCGCGCAGCGCGATGTTGAGCCTGGAGCCGACGACCACGGGCAGCGCCACCGCCATCGCACTGATCTACCCCGAACTGAAGGGCAAGCTGAACGGCCACGCGGTGCGCGCGCCGGTGCTGAACGCCTCGCTGACCGACTGCGTCTTCGAGCTCAAACGCGAGACCTCGGCCGAGGAGGTGAACCGCCTGTTCGCCGAAGCAGCCCAGCGCTCGCTGGCCGGCATCCTCGGCTACGAAGAGCGCCCACTGGTCAGTGCCGACTATGCCCGCGACACACGCAGCAGCATCGTCGATGCACTGTCCACCATGGTGACCGATGGCACGCTGCTGAAGGTCTATGCCTGGTACGACAACGAGATGGGCTATGCCTGCCGCATGGTCGACCTGGCCTGCCACATGCAGCAGCAAGGCATCTGAACGGCTGACAGGCCCATGAACAGCGGCACACGCAATTACGCGATCGTCACGGCCGCCTACTGGGGCTTCACACTCACCGACGGCGCGCTGCGCATGCTGGTGCTGCTGCATTTCTACCGCCTCGGCTATTCGCCCTTCACGCTGGCCTTCCTGTTCCTGCTCTACGAGGCAATGGGTGTGGTCGCCAACCTCATCGGTGGCTGGCTGGCAACTCGCTACGGCATCAAGCGCATGCTGAGCGTCGGCCTCTTCCTGGAGATCACGGGCTTCCTGCTGATGTCGGCGCTGTCGCCATCATGGTCGGTCGCGCTGTCGGTGGCCTGGGTCGTCGGCGCACAGGGCATCTGCGGCATTGCCAAGGACCTGACCAAGACCGCCAGCAAGTCCGCCATCAAGGCGACCGCCGGCGACGCATCGGGCCAGCTGTTCAAGTGGGTGGCCTTCTTCACCGGCAGCAAGAACGCCATGAAGGGCGTGGGCTTCTTCCTCGGCGGCCTGCTGCTGCAGACATTGGGCTTCCAGGCAGCGCTGTGGGCCATGGCGGGCCTGCTGGCCATCGTGTTCATCGGTGTCGTCGCCTTCGTGCCGCCGCTGATGGGCAAGAGCAAGGCGTCAAAGTCGGCCAAGGAACTGTTCGCCAAGAACCGCGGCATCAATCTGCTGGCCGCGGCGCGCGTGGCGCTGTTCGGGGCGCGCGACGTGTGGTTCGTGGTCGGCGTGCCGGTGTTCCTGTACGCGTCGGGCTGGACGTTCACGATGGTCAGCGGCTTCGTGGCACTGTGGACCATCGGCTACGGCTTGGTGCAGGCGGTCGCGCCGGCCATCGTGCGGCGCAGCGACGACGGCCTGAGCGCCGAGGTGCCGGCCGCACGACTGTGGTCGGCGCTGCTGACCGTCGTGCCCATCGGGCTGGCCGTGCTCGTGGCGATGCAGGTGCCCAACCTGGAATGGGTGGTCGTCGCCGGGCTCAGCCTCTTCGGCTTCGCCTTCGCGGTCAACTCGTCGGTGCATTCGTACCTGGTCCTCGCCTATGCCGGTTCAGAGAAGGCGGCCGAGGACGTGGGCTTCTACTACTCGGCCAACGCGCTGGGGCGATTCATCGGCACGCTGTTGTCGGGCTTGCTGTACCAGTGGGGTGGACTGCTGTTCTCGCTGATCGGGTCAGCCGCCATGTTGACGGTGTGCTGGCTGGTCACCCTGGCATTGCCGGTGCAGCTTCGACGCGCGGGCGGCCAAGCATTGCCAGACGCGGCAAGCGTCAAAGCCCGCGCCTGACCCGAGCGACGGAGAAGGGCAATGGCAACCCAGCGCACGCGCAAACGGCTGATGGATGAGCAAAGCGCCGTCGCGTCGCTCGCTGCACTGGCCCAGGGCATGCGCCTGCGCATCTTTCGCGCGCTGGTCGGCGCCGGTCCGCAAGGCCTCACGCCCGGAGCCCTGGCCGCAACGCTCGACGTTCCGGGTTCGACGCTGTCCTTCCACCTGAAGGAGCTGATGCACGCCCGTATGGTGTCCCAGGAACGCGACGGCCGGAATCTCATCTATCGCCCATCGCTCGAGCAGATGGATGCGCTGTTGGTCTACCTCACCGCGCACTGCTGCCAGGCGGCAGACGACGCCACTTGTCAAGTCGGCGCCACGCCCGGACGCACGACCTGCTGACTTGCAGGTTCTTCAACAAACCCCGATCAATTCTGGAGTCGCCATGATCGACAACACCCCCGCCAAGGTCTACAACGTGCTGTTCGTCTGCACCCACAACTCGGCCCGTTCCATCATGGCCGAGGGACTGATGAACAGCCTGGGCAAGGACCACTTCAAGGCCTGGTCTGCGGGCAGCCAACCGGGGGGAACGGTCAACCCCTTTGCACTGAAGACCCTGGCCAGGCTGCGCATTCCCAGCGACGGCTACCGCAGCAAGGACTGGGACGAATTCGCCGAGCCCGGTGCCCCCGAACTCGACTTCGTGTTCACCGTCTGCGACAAGGCCGCCGGCGAGGTGTGCCCGGTATGGCCGGGCCAGCCGATGACGGCCCACTGGGGCGTGCCCGATCCGGCAGCATTCAAGGGCACGGACGAAGAAAAGACCAAGGTCTTCTGGGACACCGCAGTGATTCTCAAGCGCCGCATTGAACTGATGCTCTCGCTGCCCCTCGCGTCACTGGACAAGATGTCCATCCAGCGCGAGATCAGGGACATCGGAACACGCTGACCCTGTCCACGCGCGATGTGCGCCCGCCTGAGCTGTCACGCACTGCACAAACTTGACTGCGGCATATTTTTCTATAAACTTGGAAACATGGACGAAAAAGCCGCCGTCACTTCTCTCGCCGCACTGGCCCAGGATGCCCGCCTGCGCGTCTTCCGTGCGCTGGTTGGCGCCGGCCCAGCGGGCATGACGCCGGGCGCGCTGTCGGCGATGCTTGACATCCCGAACTCGACGCTGTCCTTCCATTTGAAGGAGTTGGTGCATGCCGGCCTGGTCAGCGCCGAACGCGAGGGCCGCAACCTGCACTACCGACCGGCCATCGCGCGTATGAACGACCTGCTCGCCTACCTCACCGACCACTGCTGCATGGGCCAGCCCTGTTCACCCCGCGGCGCCAAGCGCCGCGCCTCTTGTTGACCGAAGGAATCCCACCATGAAACGCTTCCACGTCCACTTGCATGTCGATGATCTCGCCAAGAGCATCGCCTTCTATTCCCACCTGTTCGCCGCCGAGCCGGCGCGCGTCGAGGGCGACTACGCCAAGTGGATGCTCGACGACCCGCGCCTCAACTTCGCGATCTCGACGCGCGGTGCCAAGGCCGGCATCGACCACCTGGGCTTCCAGACGGACGACGCCGACGAACTGGCTACGCTGAAGGCGCGCGCCGAGGCTGCAGACATGGCGCTGCTCGACGAAGGCGAAACCACCTGCTGTTATGCGCGCAGCGACAAGCACTGGGTCACCGACCCGCAAGGCGTCGCATGGGAGCAATTCCACACGCTCGGCAACATCCCCGTCTTCAGCGAAGGACCCAAGGTCGAGGCCGCCTCGGCCTGCTGCGCGCCCACGACTCGCGGCAAGCCGGTGGGCATTGCCGTCAAGGCATCGAACTCCTGCTGCTGAAGGCGCCATGTCCGATAAGCGTTACCGCGTGCCGTGCGTCTGCACGGGCGAGTCGGCGCGTGAGCCGACGCGCCTGACCATCGGCCGCCGCTGAAGGCACGGTCATGGGTCTCTTCGAGCGGTTCCTCACCGTCTGGGTAGGCCTGGGCATGCTTGCCGGCGTCGGCCTGGGCCTGTTGATGCCCGGCGCCTTCCAGGCCATCGCCGCGCTCGAAGTCGCGCACGTCAACCTGGTGGTGGCGGTGTTCATCTGGGTGATGATCTACCCGATGATGATCCAGATCGACTGGTCGGCGGTGAAGGACGTGCGCCGCCGCCCGGGCGGTCTGGTGCTGACGCTGGTGGTCAACTGGTTGATCAAGCCCTTCACGATGGCGCTGCTGGGCGTGCTGTTCTTCGAGCATGTGTTCGCATCCTGGGTCGACCCGCAGTCGGCGCGCGAGTACATCGCGGGCATGATCCTGCTCGGCGTGGCGCCCTGCACCGCCATGGTCTTCGTGTGGAGCCAGCTGGTGAAGGGCGACGCCAACTACACGCTGGTGCAGGTGACGGTGAACGACCTGATCATGGTTGTCGCGTTCGCGCCGATCGCCGCCTTCCTGCTCGGCGTCACCAACATCGTCGTGCCCTGGGAAACGCTGGTGCTGTCGACCGTGCTCTATGTGGTGCTGCCGCTGGGGGCCGGCATGGCCACGCGCCACGTGCTCGCCAAACGCTCGCCGCGGGCGGTCAGCGACTTCGTTGCCAAGCTGAAGCCCTGGTCGGTGCTCGGGCTGATCGCCACCGTGGTGCTGCTGTTCGGCTTCCAGGCCGGCACCATCGTCGCGCAGCCGCTGGTCATCGCCATGATCGCGGTGCCGCTGGTACTGCAGAGCTACGGCATCTTCGCGATCGGCTGGGTCGGTGCGAAGCTGATGCGGCTGCCGCACGACATCGCCGGCCCGGCCTGTTTGATCGGTACCTCCAACTTCTTCGAGCTGGCGGTGGCGGTCGCCATCTCGCTGTTCGGGCTGAACTCCGGTGCGGCGCTGGCCACGGTGGTGGGGGTCCTGGTCGAGGTGCCGGTGATGCTGTCGCTGTGCTGGCTGGTCAACCGCAGCGCGGCAGTACGGGTGCTGGCACCGGCCTGATAGACGGACGGCTCCAGCACCACGATGAAGACGAGCGCCCAGGCCCGCGCCGTGGTTCCGCTGGGCCTGGCCCAGACGCTGGCCTGGGCCTCGTCCTACTACCTGCCGGCGATGCTCGCCGCGCCGATGGCACGCGATCTGGGCATCGCCACACCGACGGTCTTCGCTGCCTTCTCGGTGGCGCTGGTGGTGTCAGCCTGCGTCGGGCCCTGGTCGGGCCGATTCATCGACCGGCATGGTGGCCGGCCGGTGCTGATCGGCACCAGCCTGCTGTTCGCCGCCGGGCTGGCCGCGCTCGGCATGGCAGACAGCGTGACGACGTTGTTTGCAGCCTGGGCCTTGATGGGCATCGCGATGGGCAGTGGTTTGTACGAGGCCGCATTCGCGGCGCTGGTGCGGCTGTACGGTCACGGCTCACGCAATGCGATCACCGGCATCACGCTGATGGCGGGTTTTGCCAGCACGGTCGGCTGGCCGTTGTCGGCCTGGCTGGAATCGCACTACGGCTGGCGCGGCGCATGTTTCGCCTGGGCCGGCCTGCACTTGATGGTCGGGCTGCCGCTCAACGCCTGGCTGCCGCGCGCCGGTTCGCACCCGACGCCGCATGCCGATGTGCCCGAGGCCACGGCGACCCGGCCTGCCGCCGACGCGACGACCGATGCGCGGTCTGCCACGCGGACCACCGTGCTGCTGGCTTTCGTCTTTGCAGCCACCTGGTTCATCAGCACCGCCATGGCCGCCCACCTGCCGGGCATGATGCAGGCCGCCGGCACGACGCTCGCCGTCGCGGTGGCCGTGGGCGCGCTGATCGGGCCCGCACAGGTGGCGGGCCGGCTGCTCGAGTTCGGCCTGCTGCGCCGCGTGCATCCGCTGCTGTCGGCACGCCTGGCAGCGCTGGCCCACCCGCTGGGGGCCGTCGCGCTGCTGCTCGGCGGGCCGGCACTGGCGCCGCTGTTTGCGGTGCTGCATGGCGCGGGCAATGGCATCCTCACCATCGCCAAGGGCACGCTGCCGCTGGTGCTGTTCGGCCCGCAGGGCTACGGCGCGCGCCAGGGTTGGCTGATGATGCCCGCGCGGGTGATGCAGGCGCTGGCGCCGTTCCTCTTTGGTGTGATCCTGGATCGCCTGCAGGCCGGCGCGCTGTGGTTCACGGCCGGACTGGGCTTCACGGCATTTCTGGCGCTGTTGTTGTTGCGCAGCAGCGATGCGGCGTCCGCGCAATCGCCAGCGATGCTGGCGCGGGAGAGCTCGAGATGAGTCGCACGTCCTCTTCCCACGGCATCGACGCCCTCAACAGCGACTGCTTCTGCTTCAGCCTCGACCGCGACGCCCTGGCGCACGCGCTCGATGCCGAGCTGGGCACGCCGGGTCTGGCGGCGCTGATGCACGAGCGCTGCCCGACGCTGTTCGCCGCGCAGCCGGTGTTCGTGGCGCCGCAACACCTGCAACGCATGGCACAGGTGGTGCGCGCGGTCGAATCGGTGGTCGCGTTGCCGGCGTACCGCGAGCAAGTGCTGGCATCAGCCCCGGCGATCGCCCGCGTGCCCGCCGCGGGCGGCCCGCGCGGCGTGTTCTTCGGCTATGACTTCCATCTCGACCAGGGCCGGCTCGGGCTGATCGAGGTCAACACCAACGCCGGCGGCGCGATGCTCAACGCCGCGCTGGCGCGTGCGCAGCGCAGCTGCTGCGCGGCGATGGATGCGATGGTGCCCACGCGCGCCAACGTGGCCGCCTTCGAGCAGCGGCTGGTCGACATGTTCCGGCACGAATGGCGGCTGGCCGGCCACGAGGCACCGCTACACAGCATCGCCATCGTCGACGAGAACCCATCGGCGCAGTACCTTTACCCTGAGTTCCTGCTCTTCCAGCGGCTTTTCGAGCGCCACGGCCTGCGCGCGGTGGTCGCCGACCCGACCGCGCTGCACTGGCACGACGGCAGGCTCTGGCACGAGGATCTGGCCATCGACCTGGTCTACAACCGGCTCACCGACTTCTACCTCGAACTGCCCGCCAGCGCAGCGCTGCGCGAGGCCTGGCTGGCGCAGGCCGTGGTGCTGACGCCGCACCCGCAGGCGCATGCGCTGTACGCTGACAAGCGGCACCTGGCGTTGTTCAGCGATGCGCAAAGGCTGCAGGCGCTGGGCTTTGACGAAACCACGCGACAGCTGCTGCTGGACCATGTGCCGCACACCGAAGTGGTCAATCCCGCCGACGCCGAACGCCTGTGGGCCGCACGCCGCGCCCTGTTCTTCAAGCCGGTGGCCGGCTTCGGCAGCCGCGCGACTTATCGCGGCGACAAGCTGACCAAACGCGTGTGGCAGGAGATCCTGGATGGCGACTACGTGGCGCAGGCTCTCGCGCCGCCGGGCGAGCGGCGTATCGACGACGCCAGCGCGCAGGCCATGAAGTTCGACCTGCGCGCCTACGTCTACGCCGGCCAGCTGCAGTGGGTGGCGGCGCGCCTGTACCAGGGCCAGACCACCAACTTCCGCACGCCGGGTGGCGGCTTCGCGCCGGTGTACAGCAGCGTCGATGCCTCCGGGCACGCGCTGCGTCAGGGTGACGGCGACCATGCGTCGTATGTGTTCCTGCTCGACGACAGCAGCAATGTGCAGGCGCTGCCGCATGCGCTGTACCTGACGCTGGCGCGCCATGAAGCCAGTGCGCCGCTGCTGGCCGGCCAGGAATTGCGTCTGGCCGACTGGTACGTGCGTCTGAAGGACGGCGAACCCGAGGCGGTGATCAACGAGACCTACCAGCTACTGCACGTCGACGCCCAGGGCCATTTCGAATCGGCAGCTGCGCCCGCGGATTCAGGCTGGCCGACGCCGGCCGAACGCCAGCGCATGCGAGCCATGCTGTTCGAGTCCGAGGCTTCAACCTCATGAAACTCAGCTCCGACCCAAGCGGGAGATCGCCATGAGCACCGCGCCGCAAGCGAAACTGCACTTCGATGTGGTCTCGCTGCGCGTGTCGGCCCACGCCAGCGAAGCGCGCTGCAAGCAGGCCGCGATCGCGCTCGACACCGACTTGGCCGGCAACCCGCTGGCCTTCAACCCCGCCGAGCTGCTGCTGGCCGCGTTGTCGGCCTGCATGATCAAGAGCATCGAGCGTGTCACGCCGCTGCTGAAATTCCAGTTGCGCGGCGTTGAGGTGCATGTGCATGGCGTGCGCCAGGACGTTCCACCCCGGCTGGAATCGATTCGCTACGAGATCGTCGTGGACAGCGACGAGCCCGATCGACGACTCGAGCTGCTGCACGACAACGTACGCAAGTACGGCACCGTCTTCAACACCGTGGCCCCCGGCACCGAACTGAGCGGCGTGCTGCACCGAAAGAGCGAATCCCCTTGAGCGCAGGCCACGACCACCATCACGCGCCGGCCAGCTACAACGCCGCCTTCGCGATCGGCATCGGCCTGAACATCGCATTCGTCGCTGTCGAGGCCTTCTATGGCTGGAAGATCGACTCGCTGGCGCTGCTGGCCGACGCCGGCCACAACCTGAGCGATGTCATCGGCCTGGTGCTGGCCTGGGGCGGGGTACTGGCAGGCAAGTTGCGGCCGGATGCGCGCCACACCTATGGCTGGAAACGCGCCAGCATCCTGGCGGCCTTCATGAACGCGCTGCTGCTGCTGGTGGCCATGGGCTCACTGGCCTGGGAGGCGCTGCACCGGCTGCAGTCACCGCAGGCCGTCGAAGGCCTGACCATCATGGTCGTGGCCGGCATCGGCATCGTCGTCAACACCGCCACCGCGCTGCTGTTCATGCGCGGCCGCGACAGCGACCTCAACATCCGCGGCGCCTTCCTGCACATGGCGGCCGACGCGCTCGTCTCGGCTGGCGTGGTGGTGGCCGGCGGCTTGGCGCTCGTGTTCGGCTGGGCCTGGCTCGATCCGGTGGTCAGCCTGGTCATCGCCGCAATCATCGTCGCCGGCACCTGGAGCCTGTTCAGGCAATCGCTGCACCTGCTCTTCGACGGTGTGCCCGACAGCGTGGACCTGCATGCGGTGCAGGCCCTGCTCGAGGCGCTGCCCGGCGTGACGCAGGTGCACGACCTGCATGTCTGGGCCATGGGCACATCGGAGATCGCGATGACCGCCCACCTGGTGATGCCCGAGGGCGGGGGCGACGACGCGTTCCTGCAGCATGCCACCGACGAGTTGCACGAGCACTTCGAGATCCGCCACGTCACGCTGCAGGTGGTACGCGAGGCGTTCTGCAACGGTTGTGCACCGCTGCCGAGTGGCGAAATGCATCGTGTAGGCCATGACGTCACCGAAGCTCGGGCGGCTTCGCAAGCTGACTGCAAATGAACCTGTGCGCCGTCATCGATCATGTGTGAGCTGCTGGCACTGTCCAGTTCACAGCCGGTTCGGCTGAACTTTTCGCTGCAGGCCCTGGCAGCGCGCGGCGGCACGACAGGCCGCGCGCATGACGGCTGGGGCGTCGCCTTCTACCAGGGGCACGACGTGGCGCTGTTCCGCGAACCGGCCGCAGCCGCGGACAGCGCGCTGGTGCGCTTTCTCGAATCAAGCGGGCCGGCAACGGAACTGGCGATCTCGCACATCCGTCACGCCACCCAGGGTGAGCTGTCGCTGGCGAACACCCAACCCTTTGTGCGCGAGTTGGGTGGCCGAAGACATGTGTTCGCCCACAACGGCAACCTGCCGGGCATTTACCGAAGCGCGGCGCTGGCGCTCGATCGCTATCGTCCGGTCGGGCAGACCGATTCGGAGCATGCCTTCTGCGCGCTGCTGTCGCGATTGAGCCCGCTGTGGCAAACGCAGAGCCCGCCGGCGCTGGATCTCCGCCTGTCGGTGCTGAGCGAGTTCGCGCACGAGTTGCGCGCGCTCGGGCCGGCCAACTTCCTCTATGCCGACGGCGATGCACTTTTTGCGCACGGCCATCGGCGGATGCAGACCACTGGTCGCGCGGAGCCGCCAGGGCTTTGGACAAGGCAGCGGCTCTGTCCGCCGGCCGATGCCGCGCCAGAACATGCCGGTGGCGCATCCATCACCCAGGCGGGCCAGACGGTGGTCTGGGTTGCCAGCGTGCCGCTCACGCAAGACGCCTGGCAGCCGTTGGCTGATGGCGAACTGGTGGCGGTGCGCGCAGGCGCTTTGCTCGCTCGCCGGCTGGCGACGGCAGCATGAAGTCGGGCGATAGAAGCCGCGATGCTGCTTCGGACTTGAGCGCTATCAATGCTCGATGTGTGCAGCTCTGTTCCCATAGCCAAACAGCGTGGCACTTGCTGTGACGACAGGATCTCGTGGACACGTTTTTGCATTTGATGAACGGCGGCGCCGGCAATCTGGCGGCCTACCTGGCTGCCCATGTGTTGCTGTGCCTGGTGCCGGCGTTCTTCATCGCTGGCGCGATGGCCGCGCTGATTCCCAAGCCC
>JAGTRL010000122.1 GCA_018261815.1 Pseudomonadota bacterium | reverse complement strand
GGACGCCCGGAAGGCACCGATGTGCCAGCGATGGCAGGAAGGCTGGACGCTCCATCGGAATGCTCAGCGGTTCAATCGAGCAAACACGTCGATGCAGGGGATCCTGTCCCGCACGGGCGGCATTCGGCTGGCGGCGTAGCGCTTCTGGTGCTGTTCGTGCGGGTCGAGTCGCGCGTGCGCATGCCGCTTGTCGATCCGGTGCCAAGGTCCGAGCGTAACAGGGCGCGGAAAGGCTGCGCGCTGCGCGCTCAGCGCGCCAATCCCAGAGCCATCGTCCAATAGGTGCGGTACGTGCTGCCGGCGCCGCCGTTGACACAGGCAACGCCGGTGTCGCGGAAGTTCGTGTGCATGATGTTCGCGCAATGGCCGGCACTCGCCATCCAACTGGACATCACCGCCGCCACGTCGGGCTGTCCGGCCGCGACGTTTTCACCGAAGGCCCGCCATACATAGCCCGCTTCGGTGGCACGCTGACTCGCAGTGCTGCCATCCGACCCTGTGTGGCCGAAAAAGTTGGCGGACGCCATGTCGTCGCTGTGCACGAGTGCGGCCTGGGTCAGCGCGGCGTTCCACGCGATGGACGTCGCGGCGGCAAAGCTGCCCTGGCTGTCACACGACGCTCCTGCTGCGCGGTAGCTGTTGACCAGTTCCAGCATCTCTGCCTGGAAGTTGGCAAGGTTGCAAGTGGCGCGCGTGCCCGCCGTTACTTGTGTTGGCGCTGGGTCCGACGCGGTCTCAGGAGTCGGCGCGGGGCTCTCGGAAAGTGGTGCTGGTACAGACGGGCCACCGCTGCCGCCACCGCAACCTGCCAAGACCGTCAATTCGCACAGCGCAACCAGGCAGGAAAGAGTCGCCTTCACAGTTGCCGAGAATGTTGGACTGATTCACCGCAGCAGTGTCGCGAAGCATTTGACGCCGGCAAGATTTGGCGAAGCACACGGCAATTTCGCGCGGGATCTTTGGACGCTCAAATCCAGACCGGCAACTGAACCCGCGCCTACGTCTGCGCAGGATCTGCCGCCATTCAATGCACCGAATGTCGAGTGGAGCGCAGCGCGAGTTCAACGATCTATCCGACCACGGTGCGCTGCAGCAACTGGCCTGGGTCGCTGAGCGCAGCGCACGGTGCAAGCGCTGGAACAGGGGCACGCCGAAGAAGACTTCCAGGGCCGCCCTGGCGGCTCACGGCGGGCTGCGTCAGCGCCCGCTCGTCGGCGGCGCGGGGGAAGTTCAGGTGCCGCGAGGCGGCCGCGAAGGCTTCGAGCTGATCCAGCGGTGGCGGTCGTGCTGGCGGCTTCGCGTCGGCGTCGCATGCCCTACTCGCATGCAACCCATTCAGGAATACCGTTTGAACGGTGTCCGGTGCAGCAGAAGTCTGCTGTCAACCCGTTGTAGAGCCCTGAGGCGGGTGGCAGACGACGAATGCACATCTTGCATGCGCTCGACAGCCGGGTGCATGCCCGCCGAGCCGCTGGCAGCACGGGCCGCCGCTTGAGGACCCGTTGGGGCGGGCCTACGTCACCGCAGTGGATGCCCTCCGAATCGCTGGATGGGCAGCCGGCAGCCGGCCGCGCGCCGCGGTTCAAACTTCGCGGCCAATGCGGCCGAAGGATGCCGATCTGGAGCAGGCGCCGTGCGGGCGCTGTCGCCGGCCTGACGCCAGGGCATCAACTACTGCACCGGCCCCTTCAAGGCCGCCGGCATGGGCAGCGACATGATCTCGATGCCCTCCTCGAGCAGCGCGCGGCGCTCCTCCGGTGTGGCCTGGCCGCGAATGCCGCGCGCCTCGATCTCGCCGTAGTGGATGCGGCGCGCTTCCTCAGGGAAGCGCTCGCCGACGTCGTCGGTGTTGTCGAGCATGCGGCGCACCGCGTCGACCCACTGCACCTGCAAGGGCACCGCGGCTTCGGGAGCCGGCGCCGGGGCAGGTGCGACCGGCTCGCGCTGACCCGACAGGTTGAGACGCGGCGCGGTGGGCATGCGGCTGATGATGCGGTCGGCGCACAGCGGGCATTCGATCAGCCCACGGCCGTTCTGCGACATGTACTCGTCGTCGGAGGCAAACCAGCCTTCGAAACCGTGGCCGTTGGCGCAACGCAGGTTCAGCACCTTCATCGATTGATTATCTCCGGCGCTGCCGATCCCGCATCCACCCAGTCCAATGGCCACAGGCCGGCGCGCCACTTCTGCAGCCACAGCAGGCCGATCAAGGTCTTCACGTCGGTCAACTCGCCGCTGGCGGCTTGCTGTTCCAGCTCGGATTCGTCCATCAGGCACAGTTCAAGGAACTCACCCGCGTCCAGACGCTGGGTACCAAGGCTCAGGCCGCGCGCGAACCAGATTTCGATGCCCTCGGTGGAATAGGCCGCGGCGTTGTGCACGACGCCGGCACGCGCCCACTGGCTTGCGTGGTAGCCGGTCTCCTCGAGCAACTCACGCCGGGCGCAGGCCAGCGTGTCCTCGCCCGGATCGATCTTGCCGGCCGGGAACTCGAGCAGCACCCGTCCCACCGGATAACGGAACTGCCGCTCCAGGACCAGACGTCCATCGTCCAGCATCGGCACGATGGCCACGGCGCCGGGGTGCACGACGTATTCGCGCGTGGCCTGGTTGCCGTCGGGCAGAAGCACGTCGTCGCGCCGCACCTCAAGGAAGCGGCCCCTGGACAGCACGACGCCGCCCAGTCCGTGCTCGCGCAGGTGAGGATCGCTCAGCGGCGAAGCGTCGTGCGGCGCACGCGCAGGTTCGCCCATGGGACGGCCCCGTCCTGTCATGCCCGCGGGGCAGGCTTCAATTGGCCAGAGCCTTGATGATGGCGTCGCGGCACAGGTTCATCAGGCCGCCGGGCAGCAGGCCGAACACCAGCACGGCTGCGCCGTTGAGTGCCAGCAGTGCGCTGACACCCGGACCGCGCTCCAGGCTTTCGCTGCGCGAAGCCTTGTCGAAGTACATGACCTTGACGACCCGAAGGTAGTAGTACGCGCCGACCAGCGACATCAGCACCGCGAACACCGCCAGCCAGATATGCACTCCCATGCCGGTGGACACCAACGCCTGCAGGATCGACAGCTTGGCATAGAAGCCCACCAGCGGAGGCACACCGGCCAGAGAGAACATGAACACCGTCATCACGCCGGCGAGCCACGGGCTGCGCTGCGCCAGGCCAGACAGATCGGTGATCTCCTCGCTTTCGAAGCCCTGCGACGACAGGTACAGGATCAACCCAAAGGTGCCCAGCGTGGTGAGCACGTAGGTGACCACGTAGAACATCGCCGAGCTGTAGGCATTGCCCGCGGACAGCGTGCTGCCGTTGACCACGCCCACGCTCATGCCGAGCAGCACGAAGCCCATCTGCGCGATGGTGGAATAGGCCAGCATGCGCTTCAGGTTGGTCTGCGCAATGGCCGCCAGGTTGCCCACCAGCAGCGAGCCCACCGCCAGCACGATCAACATCTGCTGCCAGTCCACTGCCAGGCCGGACATGCCTTCGACCAGCAGCCGGATGGTGATGGCAAAGGCAGCCAGCTTCGGCGCGCCGCCGATCAGCAGCGTGACCGCCGTGGGCGCGCCCTGGTAGACATCGGGCACCCACATGTGGAAGGGCACAACGCCGAGCTTGAAGGCCAGGCCGGCGACGACGAAGACGACGCCGAAGGTCAGCACTTCCTTGTTGATGCGGCCGCCGGCAATGGCCTTGAAGACCTCGCCCAGCTCCAGCGAGCCGGTGGCGCCGTACATCATCGACAGGCCGTAGAGCAGAAAGCCGCTGGCCAGCGCGCCGAGCATGAAGTATTTCATCGCCGCCTCGGTAGCCACCGGATGGTCGCGGCGCAGGGCCGTCAACGCATACAGCGACAGGCTCATCAGCTCCAGGCCGAGATAGATCACCAGGAAGTTGTTCGCCGAGACCATCACCGAGATGCCCAGGTAGACGAACAGCGACAAGGTGAAGAACTCGCCCTTGAGCATGTCGCGCGCGGCCAGGTAGGCCTGCGCATAGGCCACGCTGACCATCATCGCCAGTGCCGCGAAGAAGGCCAGCAGGTGGCCCATCGGGTCCGCCACCACCATCGACTGCATGCCGTACAGCGTGAGCCCGGCGTTGAAGTCGTTCAGGTGCATGAATGCCACCGCCGCCAGCGTGGCCTGTGTCAGCCAGAAGGTCAGGCGGCGCTGTTCGTCACGGACCCACAGGTCCACCAGCGTGATCAGGCAGGCCATCGCCAGCAGCACGACCTCGGGGTAGACCGTCGGCCAGTTCATCGCGTTCATGGGGCTCAGGTTCATCGCGACCCTAGTTCAGCTTCGAGACGGCCACGTGCTTGAGCAGTTCGCTCACCGACACCTGCATCACGTCGGTGAAGGGCTTCGGGTACACGCCCATCCACAGCACGGCCAGCGCCAGAATCGACAGCATCAGGAACTCGCGGCTGTTGATGTCGGTCAGCTCCTTGACATGCTCGTTGGCCACCGCGCCGAAGTACACGCGCTTGACCATCCACAGCGTGTAGGCCGCGCCGAAGACCAGTGCCGTGGCCGCCAGCGCCGCCAGCCAGAAGTTGGCCTGGACCGTGCCGAGGATGACCATCCATTCGCCGACAAACCCGGCGGTGCCGGGCAGGCCGCAGTTGGCCATCGCGAACAACACCGCGAAGGCGGTGAACCTGGGCATGGTGTTGACCACGCCGCCGTAGTCGGCGATCTGGCGCGAATGCATGCGGTCGTAGAGCACGCCGATGCACAGGAACATGGCGCCCGAGACGAAGCCGTGGCTGATCATCTGGACGATGCCGCCGGACACACCGAGCTCGTTGAAGATAAAGAAGCCCAGCGTGACGAAGCCCATGTGTGCGATCGACGAGTAGGCGACCAGCTTCTTCATGTCCTGCTGCACCAGCGCCACCAGGCCGATGTAGATGACCGCGATCAGGCTCAAAGCGATGATGAAGGCGGCCCATTCGCGGCTGGCGTCGGGCGCGATCGGCATCGAGAAACGCAGGAAGCCGTAGGCGCCGAGCTTGAGCATGATGGCCGCCAGCACCACCGAGCCGCCGGTGGGCGCCTCGACGTGGGCGTCGGGCAGCCAGGTGTGCACCGGCCACATCGGCACCTTGACCGAGAAGGCAGCGAAGAAGGCGAAGAACAGCAACACCTGCGCATGCGCCGGCAATGGCAGCTTGTGCCAGGCGAGGATGTCGAAGCTGCCGCCGGACTGGATGTACAGGTAGACCAGCGCCACCAGCATCAGCAGCGAACCCAGAAGCGTGTAGAGGAAGAACTTGAAGGCCGCGTACACGCGATTGGGCCCGCCCCACACGCCGATGATGATGTACATCGGGATCAGAGTGGCCTCGAAGAAGACATAGAACAGCAGCCCGTCGACGGCGCTGAACACGCCCACCATCAGCCCGGACAGCAGCAGGAAGGCTCCCATGTACTGGTTGACGCGGTGGGTGATGACCTCCCAGCCGGCGATGACCACGATCACGGTGATGAACGCGGTGAGCAGCACGAACCACACCGAGATGCCATCGACGCCGAGGTGGTAGCGCACGTTGAAGCGCGAGATCCAGGGCAGGTTCTCCTGGAACTGCATGGCCGCCGTGGTGGTGTCGAAGCCGGTGATCAGCGGGATGGTGACCAGGAAGGCCGCCAGGGCCGCCAGCAGCGCCGTCCAGCGCACGATGCCGGCCTGATCGTCCCGGCCCAACGCCAGCAACAAGGCCCCGGCAATGATCGGCAGCCAGATGGCGACACTCAGAAGACCCATTTTGTTGTTCTCCGTGGCGGCTTTGGGCGTCAGCGGCCGACCAGGCCCGACAGGTAAGGCCAAAGCTGCCAGCTCAGCAAGGCGAAGACGCCGAGCACCATGACCAGCGCATACCAGTAGATGAAGCCCGTCTGCAGCAGGCGCACGGCTGCGCCCAGACCACCGACCGCGCGCGCCGAGCCGTTGATCAGCCCGTCGATCAGCGCCTGGTCGCCGCCCTTCCAAAGGCCCTGGCCCATGCCGCGTGCCAGCGGCGCCAGCACCTTCTCGTTGAACCAGTCGAAGTAGTACTTGTTGTCGAGCACGCGGTAGACGAAGTCGAAGCGCGAGCGGATCGCCGCCGGCACCCCGGGCTTCAGGATGTACAGCACATAGGCCACCAGCACGCCGGCCACCATCAGCCAGAACGGCAGCGTGCTCACCGCATGCATCGCCATGCCCCAGGCGCCGCGGAATTCGCGCGCCATCTCGCCCATGGCCGGATGGGCCGACAGCACGACGATCGAGTCCTTGAAGAAGCCACCGTAGAGCATCGGCTGGATCATCAGGTAGCCGATGCCCACCGAGGCGATGGCCAGCAGCACCAGCGGCAGGGTCACGACCAGCGGTGACTCGTGCGGCTCGTGCACATGCACATGGCCGTGCTCGTCGGCGTGGTCATGCTCGCCCGGGAAGGGCTTGTGGCGGAAGCGCTCCGGCCCGTGGAACACCAGGAAGTACATGCGGAAGCTGTACAGCGCGGTGACGAAGACGCTGGCCGTGACCGCGAAGTAGGCGAAGCCCGAGCCCGGCAGGTGGCTGAAATGCACCGCCTCGATGATGCTGTCCTTGGAGTAGAAGCCGGCGAAGAAAGGCACCGCGATCAGCGCCATCGAGCCGAGCAGCGAGGTGATCCAGGTGATGGGCATGTACTTGCGCAGCCCGCCCATGTTGCGGATGTCCTGGTCGTGGTGCATGCCCAGGATCACCGAGCCGGCGCCGAGGAACAGCAGCGCCTTGAAGAAGGCATGCGTCATCAGGTGGAACACCGCCACCGAATAGGCCGAGGCGCCAAGCGCCACCGTCATGTAGCCCAGCTGCGAGAGCGTCGAGTAGGCGACCACGCGCTTGATGTCGTTCTGGATCACGCCCAGGAAGCCCATGAACAGCGCGGTGATCGCACCGATGATCAGCACCAGGTTCAGCGCCGTGTCCGAAAGCTCGAACAGCGGCGACATGCGCGCCACCATGAAGATGCCGGCGGTGACCATGGTGGCGGCATGGATCAGCGCCGAGATCGGCGTCGGGCCTTCCATCGAGTCGGGCAGCCACACGTGCAGAGGCACCTGCGCGCTCTTGCCCATCGCACCAATGAACAGGCAGATGCAGATCACCGTGATCAGCATCCAGTCGTTGCCCGGGAAGCTCAGCTTGCCCAGCTCGTCGGCCTTGGCGAAGGTCTCGCCGTAGTTCAGCGTGCCGGCGTAGGCAGCGATCAAGCCGATGCCGAGGATGAAGCCGAAGTCGCCAACGCGGTTGACCAAGAAGGCCTTCATGTTGGCGAAGATCGCCGTCGGCTTGGCGTAGTAGTAGCCGATCAGCAGGTAGGACACCAGGCCCACCGCCTCCCAGCCGAAGAACAGCTGCAGGAAGTTGTTGCTCATCACCAGCATCAGCATGCTGAAGGTGAACAGCGAGATGTAGCTGAAGAAGCGCTGGTACCCGCCCGGCGAGGTGTCGTCGTCGGCCATGTAGCCGATGGTGTAGATGTGCACCATCAGCGACACGAAGGTCACCACGCACATCATCATCGCGGACAGGCCGTCGATGAGGAAGCCGATCTCCATCTTCAGGCCGCCGACGACCATCCATTCGTAGATGGTGGCGTTGAAGCGCGCGCCGTGGTTGGCGACGTCGTTGAGTACCGCGGCGGAGCCCAGGAAGGACACCAGCACGCCCAGGATCGTGACCGAGTGCGCGCCGCGGCGGCCGATGGCCTTGCCGGCCAGCCCGGCCACCAGCGCGCCGGCCAACGGGGCCAGCGCGATGATCAGCAGGAGCGGCGCGTTCAGGACTGTGCTCATGTCGACAGGCCCTAGCCTTTGAGTGCGTCGAGCTCGTCGACGTTGATCGTGGCGCGGTTGCGGAACAGCACCACCAGGATCGCCAGGCCGATGGCCGACTCGGCCGCGGCGACGGTGAGGATGAAGAACACGAACACCTGTCCGGCCATGTCGCCGAGGAAGTGCGAGAAGGCGATGAAGTTCAGGTTCACCGCCAGCAGCATCAGTTCGATGGCCATCAGCAGCACGATCAGGTTGCGCCGGTTGAGGAAGATGCCCACCACCGACAGCGCGAACAGGATGCCGCCCAGCGACAGGAAGTGGCCGAGTGTGACCGTACCGAAGCTCATAGTGCCCCCCAGGCGCCCGCGGCGCCGGCCCCCCAAGGGGTCGCAAACCAGCTTGGGACTGAGGCCGGACGCAGACAGTCCCTGCGGACTGTCTGTCGCCTGCCGAAGGCCATTGGCCTCTGGCCGTTGGCGGCCCTGCGCTGGTTCATGCCTCTTTCCCCTCGCTCTTCGGCGCCGAGGGCAGTTCGAGCGTCGGGCGCATCGGCACCAGGCGCACTCGATCGGCCTTCTTCGCCCGGACCTGCAGGCTCGGGTCCATGCGGCGGCTGTCCTTGCGCTGGCGCAGCGTCAGCGCGATGGCCGCGATGATGGCCACCAGCAGCAGCACCGCCGCCACCTGCAGCGGGTACAGATAGTGGGTGTAGATCTCGATGCCCAGCATCTTGCTGTTGCCCAGCTCGAGCGCGCGCGGGTCGGGCGGCGGTGCTTCGGTAAGGCGGAAGCCGCCCATCAGCACCAGCGCCATCTCCAGCGCAATCAACGCGCCGACGAATCCGGCCAGCGGGAAGTGTTTCCAGAAGCCCTGGCGCACCGCGTCGGCATCGACGTCGAGCATCATCACCACGAACAGGAACAGCACCATCACCGCGCCGACATAGACCAGCACCAGCGCGATCGCCAGGAACTCGGCGCGCAGCAGCATCCAGATGCATGACGCGGTGGCGAAGGACAGCACCAGGAACAGCGCCGCATGCACGGTGCTGCGCGCGGTGATGACGCGAAAGGCTGCGAACAGCAGCACGAAGGAGAAGAGGTAGAACAGCGCGCTCGACATGTTGTTGGGTGGCGCCCGAAGGCCCGCTGCGGACTAGCGGTACTTGGCGTCGGCCTCCTTTGCGGCAGCGATTTCTTTTTCGTAGCGGTCGCCCACTGCCAGCAGCATGTCCTTGGTGAAGTACAGGTCGCCGCGCTTCTCGCCGTGGTATTCGAGGATGTGGGTTTCGACGATCGAATCGACTGGGCAGCTTTCTTCGCAGAAACCGCAGAAGATGCACTTGGTCAGGTCGATGTCGTAGCGCGTGGTGCGCCGCGAACCATCATCGCGCACCTCGGATTCGATGGTGATGGCCATCGCCGGGCACACCGCCTCGCACAGCTTGCAGGCGATGCAGCGCTCCTCGCCATTCTCGTAGCGGCGCAGCGCATGCAGGCCGCGGAAGCGCGGGCTCAGCGGTGTCTTCTCTTCCGGGTACTGCACGGTGATCTTGCGCGCCAGGAAGTACTTGCCGGTGATGCGCAGGCCCTTGAACAACTCGGCCAGCATGAAGCTGGACATCAGTTCCTTGATCGACGTGACGGCTGACATGTCAGTTACTCCGCTGCGTATCGGGAAACCCGCGCCGAGCAACCGCCGCGGATCCGGCTTTGCCGATCCGCTGGCGGTGCCCCCTCGAGGGGGCGCGCGAAGCGCGTAGGGGGTGGTCCATATCAGTTCAGTTCCAGATGTTGAGCGGAGACTGGATCCACAGCCCCACCACCACCAGCCATACCAAGGTGATGGGGATGAAGATCTTCCAGCCCAGGCGCATGATCTGGTCGTAGCGGTAACGCGGGAAGGTGGCGCGCACCCAGAGGAACATCGTCACCACGACGAAGGTCTTCAGGATCAGCCAGCCCCAGCCCGGCAGCCAGTTGAAGGGTGCGATGTCGACGGGCGGCAGCCAGCCGCCCAGGAACAGCAGCACCGCGAGCATCGACACCAGGATCATGTTCGCGTACTCGGCCAGGAAGAACATGGCGAAGGACATGCCCGAGTACTCGATCATGTGGCCGGCGACGATCTCGGATTCGCCTTCGACCACGTCGAAGGGGTGCCGGTTGGTCTCGGCCAGGCCGGAGATGAAGTACACGACGAAGATCGGCAGCAGCGGCAGCCAGTTCCAGGACAGGAAGTTCAGCCCCATCTCGGCGAAGCGGCCCTTGTCCTGCGCGAGCACGATGTCGCTCATGTTCATGCTGGCCGAGACCATCAGCACCACCACCAGCGCGAAGCCCATCGCGATCTCGTAGCTGACCATCTGCGCCGACGCGCGCAGCGCGCCGAGGAAGGCGTACTTCGAGTTGCTGGCCCAGCCGGCGATGATCACGCCATAGACCTCGAGCGAGGTGATGGCCATCAGGAACAGCAGCCCGGCGTTGATGTTGGCCAGCGCCACCTCGGGGCCGAAGGGGATCACCACCCAGGCGGCCAGCGCCGGCATGATGGTCATCACCGGGCCGAGGAAGAACAACGGCTTGTTGGCCGCGGTCGGGCGGATGATCTCCTTGAAGATCAGCTTCACCGCGTCGGCGATCGGCGTCAGCAGGCCAAAGGGGCCGACGCGGTTCGGGCCCGGACGAAGCTGGGTGAAGCCGATGCCCTTGCGCTCCCACAGCGTCAGGTAAGCGACGCTGCCCATCAGCGGCAGCAGCAGCGCGACAATCTTGATCAGGCTCCAGACGACGGCCCACAGCGTCGGCCCCATCAGCGACACACCGAACTGGTTGACGGCTTCGAGCATTGCGCTTCCTCAGACTCGGGTCACGACGAGCGGGCCGAACATCGCGCCGAGCGCGGCCGTGTCGGCGTGGCCGGCAGGTACGCGCACCACGCCACTCGCCAGTCTCGGGTCCTCGACCGCGGCAATGTTCAGCACTTGTTCACCCTGCGCAATCCGCACCGCATCGCCGGGCTTCAGGCCGAGCTCGGCCCACAGCGCGCTCGGCAGGCTGGCCAGCGGCGCACGCGCATCGGCAGTCAGTTGCAGCGATTCGGCGCGGCGAACCAGCGCGTCGGCCGCATAGATGGGCACATCGGCAATGCGCTCCAGTGCCGGCTGTTCCGCGCTGGCAGACGGCGGCAACGCCGCGCTGCGGTTGTCCAGCCGTGCGACCAGGCCGGACGGGTCACCGATCGCCTCGGTGCGCACCTGCTCGGCGTTGTCCTGCTGGAAGCCCGACAGTCCGAGCAGGTTGCCCAGCACGCGCAGCACCTTCCAGGCCGGACGGCTGTCGCCCAGCGGCGGCACCACCCCGGTAAAGGTCTGCAGCCGGCCCTCGGCGTTGACGAAGCTGCCGGCGGTTTCGGTGAAGGGCGCGATCGGCAGCAGCACGTCGGCGTTTTCAACCATCGCGTCCTTGAAAGCCGTCAGCGCGACGACCAGCCCGCTGCGCTGCAGCGCCGCACGCGCGGCCGGCGCGTCGGCGGCATCGAGCTCGGGCTCGACGTTCAGCAGCAGCAGCGCCTTCATGCCTTGCGACAGCATCTGGCCGGCATTCAGGCCCCCGGCGCCGGGCAGCACGCCCACCAGCTGCGCGCCCACGCTATTGGCCGCCTCGCTCAGGTAACCGACGCTGGCTCCCGTGTGCTCGGCGATCCACTGTGCCAGCGCCAGCAGCTCCGACGCGCGCGGATGCTGCGCGGCGGCATTGCCCAGCAGCAGTGCCTTGCGTTCGGCGCCGAGCAGCGACGCGGCAATGGCTGC
>JAGTRL010000121.1 GCA_018261815.1 Pseudomonadota bacterium | reverse complement strand
TCTAGCGGACGCAACCGTGGCGGCCTCGTCTTCTGCCGCAGCGACTGGTCGGCAAGCTTGTTGGCTACCCTGTCCCGCACGCGCGATAGAGATTGGCGCAGAGCCGCCCACCAGGGTCGGCAGCGCCGGAGTCTCAACAAGCCCGAAGGAATAGTTCGGGCCAATCCCGTGTTTACCGATGTACAACCCTTTACATCGGAGATCCGACCATGTTCCGCAAACTGTCTGTGTCTGCCCTCGTCTTCGCCAGTCTGCTGGCCGCCGGCTGCGCGTCGATGGGCAGCGATGCCCCGGCAAAGGCTGCCGATGGGGTGCTCGTCGGCGCCAATGGCATGGCGCTGTATACGTTCGATCGTGATTCCGTCCCCGGCAAGAGCGCTTGCAATGGGCCTTGTGCCACCAACTGGCCGCCGTTGATGGCCGCCTCCGGTGCGACGGCCAGCGGCGACTGGAGCATCGTCACCCGTGACGACGGCGGCAAGCAGTGGGCCTACAAGGGCAAGCCGGTGTACTTCTGGGCCAA
This sequence comes from Pseudomonadota bacterium, assembly GCA_018261815.1. Classification (GTDB taxonomy): domain Bacteria; phylum Pseudomonadota; class Gammaproteobacteria; order Burkholderiales; family Burkholderiaceae_C; genus Rubrivivax. The sequence continues at coordinate 11,124 of JAGTRL010000121.1, read as the reverse complement.
GGACCAGAAGCCGGGCGACCGTACCGGTGACGGATTCAATGGCGCCTGGCGTCTCGCCCGCCCCTGACCGCACGGCACCGCGTGGGCGTCGAGCAAGTCCTCGGCCACATCCCGGCGCTGCGCCGGTATGCCCGGCTGCTGACGGGCGACGCCACGCGGGCTGACGATCTGGTGCAGGACACACTGGAGCGGGCCTGCGTCAAGTGGGCGCTCTGGCAACCTGGCTCGGTGCTGCGCAGCTGGCTGCTGTCACTGATGCACAACCTGCACATGAACCACCTGCGCGACTGGCGCCACGACGACGGCCACGCCGCACTCGAAGACGCCCCGGAGTCGGCGCACGATCCCACGGCCGAGGCAGCCGAACGCATGGACCTGCGGCAAGCGCTGGCCGCACTGCCGCCGCCGATGCGCGAGGTACTGCTGCTCGTGACCGTCGAGGAGTACACCTATGCCGAGACCGCAGACATCCTTGGTGTGCCGGTCGGAACGGTGATGTCGCGGCTACACCGCGCCAGGGAGCGCTTGCGCAAGCTGATGATGGACAACGGCCAGGTCAGGCGCCCAATGCCCCTCCAACTGGTGAAGCGATGAGAGAGCCCACGGACCGCGTCGACGACGACGAACTGCACGCCTTCGTCGATGCACAGATCGACCCGTCACGTCTGCCGGCGATGCTGGCCTGGCTGCAGGCCAACCCCGCGGATGCCGCACGGGTGCTGCAATGGCAGGCGCAACGGGTGCAGCTTCGGCAACTGGCACGAGCGGTCGATGTCGGCGAGACGCCTGCGGCCCTAACCGAGGTCGTGGCAAAGGCTGCGGCGGGTGCGAGGCGACGCGGCGCCTGGCAGCAGGCGGCGGCGGTACTGCTGCTCGTCGCGGCGGGCGTGACCGGCGGGCGCTACTGGGGCCAGGCGGCGGATCCAGACGAGACCGCGATGATGGCCGCTTCGCCAGACTTCGTGCGCGAGGCAGTGCTGGCGCACGCGGTCTTCGTTCCGGAGAAGCGTCACCCGGTGGAGGTGGCGGCGTCGGACGAAGCGCACCTCGTACAGTGGCTAAGCCGTCGCCTGGGCTCGCCCTTGAAGGTGCCGTCGCTGGCCAAGCACGGTTACCAGTTGTTGGGCGGCCGCCTGCTGCCGGGGGAAGGAACGCCCCGCGCACAGTTCATGTACGAGAACGCGCAGGGCTTGCGTGTCACGCTGTATGTTGCCGTGTTCGAGCCTGGTCAGGCTCCGGACTCCACCTCGTTCCGTTCGGCGCGGGTGGGTGATGAAGAGGCGTTCTACTGGATCGAGGATCGGTTCGGCTACGCCCTCAGCGGCAATGTGAACGGGCCCGACATGCAAGCGCTGGCGCGTGAAGTCTATGGACAGTTGGAACGCTGAGCTCTCGGCACATCTGGTGCCGTCGACGGCGACCGCCCCACGCGGGCGTCCTTGCATCGCTGTGAGGTGATGTCGATGTCGCGGTGGACTGATCCATGCGGTGCGCCTGCCGATCGCTCGGCACCACGGCGATGCGCCTGGGCTCAGCGTTTGCACTCGCTGCCACGGTGGCGGCGGCATTACCTGTTGCAGCCGCTAAGATTGCCTTCAACGTGGTTCGCGGTGTCGAGACCATCGACGTCCAGGCGAGCGCCACAGTGAATGCCGACACCGCGACGGCTTGGCGCGTGCTGACCGAATACGATCGGTACGCCGAATTCATTCCCGATCTGCAGCGCAGCCAAGTCGTCGCCCGAAGTGGCTCCAAAGTCACTGTCGAGCAATCTGGCTTTGCCCTCCTCTGGCTGTTGAAGATGCCCGTCCAGGTGACTTTCGAGGTTAACGAGGATCCCCCGAACGGGCTGCAATCGCGGGCCGTTGCGGGCAGCTTACGATCCCTCACAAGCAACTACTTGTGCTGACGCCAGTCCACTCGGGCACAAGGCTGGTCTACCTCGGGCGCATTGCGTCCGGGTTCGAGCTCTTCGGGCACATCGAGCAGGCGGCGGTCGAGCACAACATTCCGACGCGTGCAGTACGCCGTGCGATACCGATCGCATCAGCGCATTGAGCAGCACGACCAGGCCTCTGGCACCCGGGATGATGGCGTCGCAGTCGTGGTATTCGGAGCCAGCGGCTAGGCGGTCATGAGGTGACTCGGATCTATGTGAGCCTTCAGCGGACAAGCGCGCGATCGTGACTCGCCGATGGCAGCAGGGCGGGATTAGCATCGCATCATGCTTGGAGCCGATACACGCCGCGCTCGCCACAGTGACCTGCGGCTCATGCGCTGGTTCGCGCTCTCGGGCGCGGCGGCGATCGGGCTATTCAGCGTTGCGATGGCGCTCGTGCTCGGCGCCTTCATCGACGCGCGCATGCTCGCGAACGACGCAGAAGTCAGCCGCGACTTCGTGCAGAGCATCGCCGCGACGCAGCGTCTGGCGCAGTCACTCGCCGACCCGAGTGCCCCCGGGCGCGCCGAGTTTCTCGAGTTTGTCGCTCACGTGGCCGCAATTCCGGGCGTGCTGCGCACCAATGTCTATTCCGCCGATCGCACGGTGCTGTGGTCCAGCCGTGCCGAACTGATCGGGCAGCGTTTTGCCGACAACGACGAACTCGACCAGGCACTGGCCGGCCGCGTCGTCGTGCACCGTGCCGCCGCTCCAGGCACGGCACCCGGCAAGCCGGAGCACATGGGCATCACCGTGCGCGGCGACGGCTATGTCGAGAACTACCTGCCGGTGTACGACGAGGAGGCCGGCGTACGTCGACTCGTCGCCGTCGTCGAGCTCTACCGTAACCAGGCGGTGCTGTTCGCCGCGATCCGCGACGGTCGGCGTTTGGTCTGGGCGGGTTCGGTGGCGGGCGGACTGTTCCTGTTCGCCACGCTGATCTGGTTCGTGCGCCGTGCCGAGCGCGCGCTGCGCGAGCAGCAGGGGCGGCTCGTCGAGGCCGAGGCGCTGGCCATCGTCGGCGAGGTTTCGGCTGCGGTGGCGCACAGCATCCGCAACCCGCTGGGCTCGATCCGCAGCACGGCCGAACTGCAGCTCGAGCTTGGCGCCGACCGGGCGGCGATGGGCGAGATCATGCGTGGTGTCGACCGCGTCGACGTGCTGGTCAGCACGCTGCTCAACTATGCCGCCGATCCGACCGAGCACGCGGCCAGCGCCGACCTTGACACCGTCATTGCCGCAGCGCAGCTGCGATTCGAGACCGAATTTGGCACTCAAGGCAAGCCCTTCGCGGTGACGGTGAAGGGGCCGCTCGGCTGCGTCGCCGCCGATCCGGTGCTGATGGCGCAGGTGCTCGATTCACTTCTCGCCAATGCCGGCGAGGCCACGGTCGCCGGTGAGGCAATCCAACTCGTGGCGCGCCGCGAGGGCACGCGCACCATCGTCGAGGTGCGCGACGCGGGCCGTGGCGTCGGCGAAGCTGGCACTGACCAAGTCTTCAAACCCTTCTACACCACCAAGCCCCGAGGACTGGGCATGGGTCTTGCGCTGGTGAAGCGCGTGGTACGGCGACTGGATGGCCGCATCACGCTCGAGCCGGCCGCCGGTCGCGGTACCGTGGCGCGTCTCGAACTGCCCGTCCGCTGAACGTCATCACCGCTGCATGCCCTATGAGCCGCGCCATCCTCATCGTTGACGACGAGCAGACGCTTGCCCGCAATCTCGCCGTCTATGTCGAGCGTCTGGGCTTCGAGGTGCGCGTATGCGAGAGCGCCGAGGCTGGGCTTGCTGCCTATGCCGAATTCCGGCCCGACATCGTGTTGCTCGACCACAACCTGCCGGGCATGACCGGGCTCGAAGCGCTTGTCCGTCTGCGCCAAGTCGATCCCGAGGCCTGTGTGGTGATGATGACGGGGTTCGGCGGCGTCGAGCTGGCGGTCGACGCGATGAAGGCGGGCGCACGCGATTACCTGACCAAGCCGCTGTCGCTGTCGGGCGTCAAGCTCATCATCGATCGCTTGCTCGACCATAGCCGTCTCGCGAGCACGGTTCGCTACTACCGTGACCGCGAGGCTGGCGGCAGCGGGCTCGACAAGATCATCGGTCGCTCGCCAGCGATGGTCGAGTTGCGCGCCCGCATCGCGCGGCTGCTCGAGACTGAACAACGGCTGCCCGAAGGCGAGGCGCCGACGGTGCTGATCCTTGGCGAGACCGGCACCGGCAAGGAACTGGTGGCGCGCGCGCTTCACTTCGATGCCCGGCGCCGGGCCGCCGGGCCCTTTGTCGAGCTCAACTGCGGCGCGTTGCCGGCCCACTTGGTCGAGGCCGAGCTCTTCGGCCATGAGAAGGGGGCCTTTACCGATGCCCGCGAGCGGAAGGTCGGTCTGGTAGAGACTGCAGACCACGGTACATTGTTTCTCGACGAGATTGGCGAGGCCGAGCCGTCGACGCAGATTCGGCTGCTCAAGCTGCTGGAGGACAAGCGCTTCCGCCGAATCGGCAGCGTGCGCGAGCAGCAGGTCGACGTACGCATCGTCAGTGCGACGCACCGGCCGCTGGATGAACTGGTGCGCGCCGCGCGCTTCCGCGCCGACCTGCTGTACAGGCTGCGCGTCGTCGAGCTGCGAATCCCGCCACTACGCGAGCGAGGCCGCGACGTGCTCGAACTGGCCAGGCATTTCCTGGCCGCGCAGGCGCAGCGCTACCGCCGCGGTGCGCTGCGGCTTGCGCCCGATGCCGAGGAGACACTGCTGCGCCACGCTTGGCCGGGCAACGTGCGTGAGTTGCGCAACGTCATCGAGCAGGCGGTGCTGATGAGCGCCGGGCCGGTGATCGGCGCACGCGACCTGTCGCTGCTGGAGCCGGGCACGGTGGCACACGCCGGCGCGGGTGCCGCAGTGGACAGCGGTGATCTCGATCTCGAGCGCACCGCGCGCCGGCTGATCGAGACGGCGATGGCGCGTAGCGACGGCAACGTCACCCAGGCGGCGCGGCTGCTCGGCATCTCGCGCGACACGCTGCGCTACCGACTCGAGCGCCTTGACCTTCGGGGCGACGGCGTCTCCGGATAGCGAAGCGCCCGCGGCGGCGGGGGATTTGCCCCACCCACTGGGGGATCTGCCCCATCGGCAATAGGTGGCCGCAGGTTGACTCTGATCAATCTGGGCAAATTGTCCATTTGTGACAGGCATTTACGTGGCCGGTCGAGGACGAGACCCGTTTGGCACGGCGGATGCATCAACAAGACCAGCGTTGCGATATCTGCACGCTGAAACCCTCGAACCCATCCATCTCAGGAGAGCCACCATGTCCTTCCTCCCGCATCTGCGCCTCGCCGCCATTGCCGCCCTCTCGACGTTCGCCTTCGCCGCCCACGCGGCTGACGTGCAAGTCAGCTGCGAGAAGCGCAGCAACCGCTCGAAGATCTCCATCGATGGCAACAATCTGGCCAGCGGTTCGTATCGCGCGGTCGCCAAGTCGGGCACGCGCACGGCCACCAGCGATTTCGCGACCACAGCCGGCGACGAGGTCGAATTCGACTTCGACAGCCGCGCCGGCGACATCGCCGAGGGCGCCACCGCTATTGCTTCCAATTTCATCGTCGACGGCCGCGTCAAGGGCTACTTGGTCAACGCCAGCGGTGCCCGCGTGACGCCGGTCGTCACGGTCGTCTGCCGCGTGCGCAGTTAGTGTCGTACGGGGCCGGCGACATCGGCTTTTGCGAGCAGCAACAAGATTCATGCGATTGCCTCTTGAAATGTGCACAAAGCACATTTATGATGTTCGCATGCGCTCTCCCATCGTTATCTCGTCAGGACAGGCTGCCCCTGTTGCGGCGAGTGCTGACGCCGATGCCCTGCTGAACGCAGTGAACACGCTGCTGCGCCCTCTGGCGCAGTTGGCCGTCGCCAAGGGCATGCCATGTGCGGTGGTGGAGGGCCTGCTGCGGCAGGCCTTCGTGAACGCGGCGCAACATGCGCACCTGAACCTGCCGCCACACCGCATGGTCAGCCGCATCGCCACCGCCACGGGTCTGAGCCGCAGGGAGGTCACGCGGCTGACGCAGGCTGTGGATGCCGCGCCGCGCCGGCGTCCACTGTCTGCCGAAGTGTTTGCGCGGTGGGCCAGCGAGCCGAAGTACCGAGACACGCGCGGCCGGCCGCGCAAACTGCCGCGCCAGGGCGAAGCCCCCAGCTTCGAGACGCTGGCGCAGTCGGTGACGCGCGATGTTCACCCGCGCAGCCTGCTCGACGAATTGGTTCGGCTGGGCCTGGCGGCCACTGACCCGGCTCACGACACCGTGGAGCTGGTGCACGATGCGTTCGTGCCCCGCGGCGATACCGAGCGCATGCTCGGTTTCCTGGGCCACAACGTGGGCGACCATCTCGGTGCCGCAGTGGCCAACGTGCTCGCCGACGGACGCCAGCACTTCGAACAGGCGGTGTTCGCCGACGAACTGTCGGAGCAATCGATCGTGTCCATGCGCGAATCGATCGCGGCTCAGTGGCGGGCGATTCATGCCACGCTGGTGCCGCAGCTCGAGAAACTGATCGACGCCGACCGCACTGCCGGCCGGCGGCAGGACCAGCGTCTGCGCGTGGGCCTGTTCAGCTACAGCGAACGCGTGCCGCAGCCCACGGTCCCCGCCGCGCCAACCGACACCACGGTGGGTCCGTCCACCAACCTTCCTCGATCCAAACGTTCCAAAGGAGCACGCTCATGACACCCCACGCGCAATCGGCTGACTGTAGGCCAGCCACATCCGGCATCTGGCGTGTGCTGGCTGGCGGACTGGTGCTCGGCACGGCCGCGCTGCTGGGCGCCTGCGGCGGCGGTGGCGGTGACACCGCCGGGGTCGGCACCGGCGGCACCGGGTCGTTCAGCGTCGGCACGGTCACCGGCTTCGGCTCGGTCTTCGTCAACGGCGTGCGCTATGAGGACAACGGCACGCGCCTGGTCGACGACGACGGTACGGTCAAGGTGCTGGGCACTGACGACAACCCGCTGAGGCTGGGCATGGTCGTCGAGGTGAACGGCCGCGTCGACGACAGTGGCACCGTACGCACCGCGACACAAATTGCTTACGGCGCTGAGATCAAGGGGCCGGTGACCGCGGTCGAGGTGGCCGCCGGCACTTTCGACGTGTTCGGCATCACAGTGCGCACCAACGCGACCACCGTCTACGACAACTTCGGCGGCGTGGCCACGCTGGCGACGGGCAATGTGGTTGAGGTGCATGGCCAGCCCGACACCAACGGCCGCATCGTCGCGACCTATGTCGAGCGCGAAGCCACCAGCGTGGCGGCCTTCGTGGCCGGCGACGGCGAGTACCGCCTGCGCGGTGCGGTGGCCGGCCTGAGCGGGTCGAGCCCGGCCTACGCCTTCACGCTGCGCGGCGTCGCGATCCACACCGACTTCAGCACCGAATTCGACGGCACGACGGCCAACGGCGTCTCGGTCAGCGTCAGGCTGAACCCGGCGCAGCGGGGTGACGGCAGCTACCTGGCCGAGCGGCTTAAGGTCCGCACCGCGAGCTATGACGATTCTTCGTCGGCAGCCGAAGGCGAAGTCGAGGGCTACGTAAGTGACTTCATCAGTGCTGCCAGTGCCTTCCGGGTCGCCGGCTACGCGGTACGGCTGGGCGAGGGCGTGGCTTACGACGATGGTGTCGCCGCCGACCTGAAGAACGGCATCCGTGTCGAGGCGAAAGGCAGCATCGACAACGGCGTGCTGGTGGTCACGAAGCTCGAGTTCAAGTCGCGTGACGACGACGACGACGGCGATGACGACGACGTCTCGGGCGGGTCGCAGGAGTTCGAGTTTAAGGGCACTGCGGCCTGCGTCAGCTGCGGGGCCACCAGCGGGACCTTCACGGTGAAGGGCGTCACCGTTAGCTACGACGCCGGCACCGAGTTCAGGGACGGCCTGAGCGGCGCGACGCTCGACGGCAAAACGGTCGAGGTGAAGAGCGTGGGTGAGGTCACGTCCAGCGGCACCAGCCACCGCGCCACGCGCATCAAGATCGACGACTGAGCCTGGACCGCTGATCCGCACATGCGGGTCAGCGGTCAAGCCCTAGGTTTGCGGTTTGCACCTAGCGCCGGCGCTTGAAAAATTACAGCCGAAGTGTCGTTGGCACCTCGCTGCGCCAGCTCGAGCAGGAGTCGCCCCGCGGCCACTGCGGCGTTGTGCACTGCTTGTCCGCGCCAAAGTAAGAGGAGGCGCGGCGCAAACACCAACCTGTGACGCTCGGCGGTCGACCGTGGAGAATCGAACCATGCCGTCTACCGGTTCATGGCCCGCCACGACCGCAAGCAACGCTGCCGCACTCCTCAAGTGGCGCCAGTGGCTGCAACGCATGCCACGCCGCAGCGTGGCCAAACTGGCAGCGGCGGTGTTTCTGGTGTTGCTGGGCGCAACCGCCATCGTTCGCTGGGACATCGCGGTCCGGCGCGAGGCTTTTGCCGTGGATGCACGTATCGCCCATCGCCTGTTGAGCCAGCGAGCGGCCCAACTGGACGCCGTGTTGGCAACCCTTGTATTGGTGGCACCTGCCGCGGATGCCCAAGAAGTGGCGGCGCGGTTGCCGGCGCTGTGGCCCGCGGTGCTGGCGGTGCAGCGCAGCGATGCGCAGCACCCTTGGCCCGATACCGCTCTGGCCACCGCCGAGGCGCAGTCGCGCGCGCTGGCCGGTGGCCAGCGCCAGGCCGTGCTTGCCGCGGTGGACCCGGTGCGTATGCACTACTCCGTGGTCTTGGCCGGCAACCCGGCAAGCTGGGCGCTGCGGGTGGACGCTAAGCGCCTGGTCCCCGCCGAGGAGTGGCCGCTGCCCGACAACGGGCCGGTGCGCGCGGTGCTAGTGGTCGACGCCCTCACGCTGCTGCTGCACCCAGGTGCACCCGAGGCACAGCAGCCGGCAGGCCTGACGCCGGGCTTCACCTTCGCCAAGGTACTGGCCACACCCAGCCAGCCGTTCGAATTGCGCCTGCAGCGCGCCACGGGCCCGGCGCAATGGCCGTGGGGCTGGCTGCTGGTCTGGGCGGCAACCTTTGCAGCGACCATCGCCGCGCTGTGGGCTCTGCAACGCGCGCGCGACGCGCAGCGCCGCAATGCCGAACTGGTGCGCATGGCACAGACAGCGCGCCTGAACACCTTGGGTGAATTGGCCGCCGGCATGGCGCATGAGCTCAACCAGCCCCTGGCCGCCGTGCTGGCCAGCACCCAGGCCGCACAGCGCCTGCTGCAACACAACGAGTCAGCGGCCCTGCGAGAACTCGGCGAAGCCGATCCCGACCTGCCTGCAGTACGTCAAGCGCTGGGCCTGGCGGCAGCCCAGGCGCGGCGCGCCTCCGACGTGCTGAGCCGCCTGCGCCGGCTGGCGCAGGATCCCACGCGGGGTTCGGTGCCGCAACACGTTGGCATTCATGTTCTGTGCGGGCAGATGCTGTACCTGCTGGGCCCCGAACTGCAGCGGCGCGGCATCAACGCTTCGGTCAGCGGCAGCGTGCCGACGCTGTGGGCAGACCCGGTGATGCTGGAGCAGATCGTGCACAACTTGGTGATCAATGCAATGCAGGCGCTGGAGGGCGCGGCGACCCCATCACCCACCATCTCTCTGGTGCTGCAGCACTTTCCGGATCAAGCACAGGTGCTGCTGCTGGTGCGCGACAACGGTCCGGGCTTTGCGCCCGAATCCCTGGGCCGCGTGTTCGAGCCGTTCTTCAGCACCCGCACGGGTGGCCTGGGTCTGGGGCTGCCGCTGTGCGAAACCCTGGCCCAGGCGCTGGGCGGCAGCCTGCAGGCACGCAACGTTGGTCCGGCCGGCGGCGGCGCCACTGGCGCCGAACTGGTGCTGACGCTACCGCTGGTTGGCGCCGCGCCGGTGGCCCACGCCGCGTCCTGACCCAAGAGCATCGACCCATGACCCTGCCTGCTGCCGCACCAAGCCCGCTCTCCGCGGTATCGCCGCTGATCCACCTGGTGGACGATGACGAAGCCGTGCGCCAAGCGCTGGCGCTGTTGATCGGCACCGTGGGTCTGCGGGTGCAGGAATGGGCGCACCCGCAGGCGTTTCTGGAAGGCTTCGACCGCCACGCCGTCGGCGCCATCGTGCTGGATGTGCGCATGCCGGGCCTGTCGGGCCTGACGGTGCTGGACCTGCTGCGCCAACAGGGCGTGGATCAGCCTGTGGTGATGCTGACAGGCCACGGCACTGTGGACATGTGCCGGCGTGCCTTCAAGGCTGGCGCGGCGGAGTTCCTGGAAAAGCCGGTGGACGACGAGGCCCTGCTGGAAGCCGTGCATAACGCTGTGCGAGAGCATGTGCGCACGCGCCAGCGCGACGCTGCCGGACGCGATGCGCGCGAACGCTATGGACTGCTGTCGCCCCGCGAACGCGAGGTGTTGTCGCTGGTCGTGGCGGGACTGACGAACAAGGAGATCGGCCGCGCGCTGGTGCTGTCGCCGCGTACCGTGGAAACGCACCGCGCGCACCTGTGCGCCAAGCTGCAGGTGCATACGCTGGCGCAGATGATTCGCACCTACGCTCAACTTGTGGATGAAGAAGCGGCGGCGAGGCCGGCGCCGCCACAGGCCTGACCGCTGCGCCCACCCATCCGTAAACCCACGGATGCCGCGCGCGGTGCGTGCGGATGGTGCGCTCCGGGTCGCTTCGCAAGAATGCCTGCACGGTTGAAGCCACGCTGCCGAGCAGGGCCAGCCCAGTTCCACGCCACCGCTTATCCCAACGAGACACCCATGAAGACCACTCGCATCGCTTCCCTGACATTCGCCGCTCTGGCCGCCAGCGCCGTTTTCAATGCCCAGGCCCAGGCTGTTCGCACCGAACGCAACATGTCACTCGAACTGGCCAACCAGCTGGCCGCCGCCACGGTGGCGTCGTGCATGGCCGGTGGCTACAACGTCACCGCCGCAGTGGTTGACCGCGCCGGCCAGCTGCGCGCTCTGCAGCGCGCCGACAACGCCGGACCACACACGCTAGAAGCCGCGCAGGCGAAGGCCTTCACTTCGGCCTCGGCCAAGAACAACACGCTGGCGATGATGGAGACCGCACAAAAGAATCCGGCCGCGGCCAACCTGGTGCACATCCCTGGCTTCCTGCTGCTGGGTGGCGGCGTGCCGGTGAAGGTGGGCAACGATGTCATTGGTGCTGTCGGCGTGGGCGG
>JAGTRL010000120.1 GCA_018261815.1 Pseudomonadota bacterium | reverse complement strand
TCGCCGTCGAAGCGCTGCTGCAGGAAATCGACGAAGCCGCTCACCTTGGTGGGCACCAGTCGCGGTGAACTGAACACCGCGTGGATCTCCTGCGCCGGCAGTGTCCAGCCGGTCAGCAGCGGCTGCACCGTGCCATCGCGCACCGAGTCGTGGGCCACGTACCAGGGCAGCGCGGCCAGGCCGAAGCCGGCACGGGCCGCGGCCAGCAGCGCCGACAGGTTGTTGCTGCGCAGCGGGCCCTTCACCGGCACGTGCTGCGCCTGGCCGTCGGGCCCGCTGAAGTGCCAGCGCTCGTCGCCCTGCACGCTGCTGTAGATCAGCGCGTCGTGCGTGCTCAGTTCGGCCGGCTCGGCCGGCGTGCCGCGGCGCTGCAGATAGTCGGCCGAAGCCACCAGCACCCACGGGTTCATGCCCAGGTAGCGCGCTCCCAGCGAGGAGTCGGCCAGGCGGCCCATGCGGATCGCCAGATCGATGCCCTGCTCGACCAGGTTGACGTAGCGGTCGTCGAAGCTCAGGTCGATCTGCAGCCCCGGGTGCCGCTGCATGAAGCGCAGCACCAGCGGCGTCATCACGCGCCGGCCGAAGGCCACCGAGGTGCTGATGCGCAAGGTGCCTTGCACGCGCGACTGCATCAGTGCAGCCAGGTTGTCGGCGTCTTCCAGTTCGCGCGCGATGGCCTTGGCCTTGTCGTAATAGGCCGCGCCCACCTCGGTGGGCGAGACGCCGCGCGTGCTGCGGTGGAACAGCCTGGCGCCCAGCCGCGCCTCAAGCGCCGCCACGTGCTTGGTGGCGGTGGGCTGGGTGATGCCCAGGTCGGCCGAGGCCTTGCTGAAGCTGCCGGTCTCGACCACGCGGATGAAAAGCTGCAGCCCGGCCACGGTGTCCATGCGGCAACTGTAGCGCTCGGATAAGCTCGGGCCATGCACTACGACACTGCCCGCCGCGACCATGGCCTGCCGCACGACCCCTTCAAGGCCCTGGTGGTGCCGCGGCCGATCGGCTGGATCGCCACGCTCGGCAAGGACGGCGTGGCCAACCTCGCGCCCTACAGCTTCTTCAACGCGGTGAGCGACCGGCCGCCGATGGTGATGTTCAGCAGCGGTGGCACCAAGGACAGCCTGCGCAACATCGAGGACACCGGCGAGTTCACCTGCTCGATCGCCAGCTGGGCGCTGCGCGAGGCCATGAACCTGAGCTCGGCGCCGGTGGCCGCTGGCGTCGACGAGTTCGAGCTGGCCGGGCTGACCAAGGCGCCATCGCGTGCCGTCAAGCCGCCGCGCGTGGCCGAGGCACCTGCGGCTTTCGAATGCAAGCTGTGGCAACTGTTGCCATTGCCGCCGGCGCGGCCGGGCGGAACCTCGGCCTACACGATGGTCCTCGGCACCGTGGTCGGCGTCTACATCGACGATGCCTTCATCAAGGACGGCCTGGTGCAAACCGCAGAGATGCGGCCGCTGGCCCGGCTGGGCTACATGGACTATTCGGTGCTCACGCCCGAGTCGCTGTTCACGATGAACCGGCCGCTGGCCAGCGACGACGGGCTGCAGGCCATCCTGGATCCGGGGCCCTGGGACGGCGTGTTCCGCTAGGTTTCGGCAAGCACCTGCTTCAGCGCCTCGAAGCACAGCGCGTCGATGGCCGTGCCTACGCTGCGGGCCATGATGTCCAGCGTCTGCGGCACCGGCACGGCCGCGCGGTAGGGTCGGTCGGCCGAAATCGCGTCGAAGTCGTCGGCCACGGTGATGATGCGTGTCTCCAGCGCGATCGCATCGCCGGACAGCCCGTTCGGGTAGCCGGCGCCGTCGAGTCGCTCGTGGTGGGCCGAGGCCACCTGGGCCAGTTCGCTGAACGCGCCGATGCGCGACAGGATGGTCTGGGTGTGCTGCGCATGGGCGCGCACCTGCTCCCATTCCAGCTTGTCCAGCTTGCCCGGCTTGTCGAGCACGGCGTTGCTCACGCCCAGCTTGCCCACGTCGTGCAGCAGCGCGCCGCGCTTCAGCCACCGCCGGCGCATCGCCGACAGGCCCAGCACGGCGGCCACCTGGTCCACGTACTGCGCCACGCGCGTGCTGTGCCCGCTGGTGAAGGGGCTTTTCGAATCCACCACCTGGCCGAAGGCCGTGGCGATGTCGTCGAGGTAGCCGTCGTCCAGCGCCACGCGCAGCCGGCCCGGCTCCAGCGCCAGCACCGCGGGGTTGATGGTCGGCGAGGCCAGCGCCGACCAGAACTGCGGCTTGGCAGCCACCCGTTCGAAGGCCGACACCAGTACCGGGTCGAACCACTGGCCGGCGCGGCCGCGCACCTCACGCAGCGCGGCCTGGGGACCGTCGGCCGTGCGGAACACATCCACCACCTGTGCCAGCAGCGCGATGCGTGCATACAGCGGAATCGATTCGCCGGCCAGGCCGTGAGGCCTGCCGCGGCCGTTCCAGTGCTCATCCAGGCTGTGAATGCCCTCGGCCACCGCGTCGGGAAAGCACAGCTGCCGCGCGATGTCGGCGCCGCGGGTGCAGCGCGTCAGCGTCAGCTCGTGCGCGATCTGCGAGCCGTTGCGCATGATGCTCAGGATGGCACGCAGCCGCTGCGTCATGCCGGCACCCAGGCCAGTGTGGCTGAAGACGAAGCGCAGCACCTGCGGCAGGCTGTCGCCGACGCTCTTGTAGTCGTGCTTGAACTGCAGGTCGTCGGCCAGGTACAGCTCGCAGATGCGCGCTGCATTGCTGCTGCAGCCCAGGTCCTTGAGCAGCAGCGTGTAGTACAGCTCCCAGCTCTGACGCTCGTCCAGGCCGATGTCCTGGCCGATGTGCATGCCAATCCAGCAGCAGCGCACGCAATGCCCCTTGGGCTGGCCTTCGGTGATGTCCAGTGCATGGCTCAACGCGCCGATCAGCTCCGACAGCTGCAAGCCGGCCGCGCCCGGGGACGCGAGCGAGCTGATCAGGGCACCGGGGTCGAGCCGTTCCATGTCGTGGCTTTCGGTCGCCGGGAGGCGATCTTGAGTCGCCGACGCCAGCGCCGGTCGGTGCCAACCGGCTAAGCTGCACGCAAGGCACCACCACGGAGACTTGGGCATGCAGACCTTGGACATCGGTTTCATCGGCTTGGGCGTCATGGGCCAGCCGATGGCCACGCACCTGGCGCACGCCGGCCATCGGCTGCGCCTGCACGATGCCGATGCGGCCGTGGCTGCGGCGCTGGCCGGCACGCTGGGTGGCGCGGCGCGTACGGCCGGCACGCCGGCGGCGCTGGCCGAAGGCTGCGACATCGTCGTCACCATGCTGCCCAACGGCCAGGTGGTGCAGCAGGTGGCGCTGGGCGAGCAAGGCCTGCTCCACGGCCTGAAGCCCGGCGCGTTGCTGCTCGATACCTCGTCTTCCGAGCCCTGGCTGACTCGGCAGACTGCCGCCGCGCTGGCCGCGCGCGGCGTGGCCATGGTCGACGCGCCGGTGTCCGGTGCGCAGTGGGGCGCGCAGGAGGCCAAGCTGGTGTTCATGGTCGGCGGCGACGTGGCCGACGTGGCGCGCGTGCGCGCGCTGCTCGACCTGATGGGCCGCGCGGTGTTCCACGTCGGTGCGCTGGGTGCGGGGCATGCGATGAAGTGCATCAACAACCTGATCACGTCGATGACCTTCAGCGCCACGATGGAGGGCCTGGTGCTGGGCAAGCGCCTGGGCCTGGACCCGGCGGCCATGGTCGACGTGCTGGATGAGTCGACCGGTGGTTCGTGGATCACGCGCAACCACATCCGCCAGCGCGTGCTCAGCCGCAGCTTCGACGACCCCTTCAAGCTCGAGCTGATGCTCAAGGACATTGGCATCGCGCTGGAGCTGGGGCGCGAATCGCAGGTGCCGATGCCACTTTCGGGCCTGGGCCAGCAGCTGTGGCGTGCCGCCGCGCTGGCCGCCGGGCCGGGCGTCAGCGTCAGCGAGCTGGCGCGCTGGGTCGAGCAACAGGCGGCCACGCCGGTCACACCCGGCGCAGCCGCGCCCTGAGGGAACCCGGCGATGAACGTCGAACAACGCCTTGCCGAATTCGTCTGCACGCTGCAGGCCCGCGACGTGCCGCCCGACGCGCAGCGCATCTTGCGACTGGTGCTGCTGGCGGCCACCGGCGCGGCGGTGGCCGGCGCGGCCGAGGACGGCATCGAGCCGCTGCGCGAACTGTTGCTGGAACGCGGCGGCACGGCGCAGGCCACCAGCTTCGTCTACGGCGACAAGCTGCCGGCGTCCAGCGCCGCGCAACTGAACGGCACCATGTGCCGCGCGCTCGACTATTGCGACGCGATGGCGCCGGGCATCCACATCGGCTCGTCGCTGGTCCCGGCCGCGTTGGCCGCGGCCGAGGCGGCCGGCGGCTGCACCGGTGCGGAGTTCCTGGCCGCGCTGGCGGTGGGCGCCGAGATCAGCTCGCGGCTGAACCTCAGCGAGGCCATGTACGACGGCTTCGACCCGACCGGCATTGCCGTGGTCTTCGCGCCCACGGCAGCCGCGGCACGAATCCTCGAGCTCACGCCGCAGCAGACGTTGCATGCGCTGGCGCTGGCCTTCAACCGCTGCGGCGGCAGCTTCCAGAGCAACATCGACGGCTCGCTGGCGGTGCGCGCGATCCAGGGCTGGGTGGCCGAGACCGGCGTGGTCTGCGCGCAGATGGCGCGGCGCGGCTTCACCGGCCCGGTGAACTTTCTGGGCGGCCTCTACGGCTATGGCTATCTGTACGGACGCGGCGAACTCGACGTGCACGCGCTGGCCGATGGGCTGGGCAGCCAGTGGCGGCTGCTGCGCATGATGTTCAAGAAGTACCCCAGCTGCGGCGCCACCCAGGGCATGACCGAGTTGGTGCTGCAACTGGTGGCCGAGCTGGACCTGCGGCCCGAGCAGGTGAGGGCGGTGCGCGTGGTGCTGCCGCCGTACTCGTTCAAGCTGGTGGGTCAGCCCTGGCGCATCGGCGAGAACCCGCGCGTCGATGCGCAGTTCAGCGCGCAGTACTGCGTGGCCAATGCCATCGTGCGGCGCGGCTCGACCTTGCCGCACTTTCGGGTGGAGGCGGTGCGCGACGCGGCAGTGGGCCGGCTGATCGAGCGGATCACGGTCGAGCCCGACGCGGCGCTCAATGCCCGCGGCCACACGGCCGTGGACGTTTGGCTGCGCACCGACGACGGGCGAACGCACACGCGTTCGCTGGACATTGCGCCGGGCTTCCCCGACCACCCGCTCAGCGACACGCAGCAGCGCGCGCGCTTCGACGATTGCATCGCCTATGCGCCACGGCCGCCCGCGCCGCAGCGTTTGGCCGGGTTCCTCGACGCGGTGCAGCGCCTCGGCGAGCTCGATGACGTGCGCGTGCTGGCATCGTTGCTCGTTGCCTGAACCTTGCCTGCCCGCGCTGCGCGGCCGAGGCGACTGCGCGACGGGTGGCCAAGGCCTCACCGCGGCGGCGGTGTCCTGGCGTGGTCGCCATGTTGACAGCGCACCGGGTGGCCCCTACAAGGGCCGCTGATGAAGATCTTCCTCAGTCATGCGAGCGAGAGCAAGGCGCTGGTGCGCCGGCTGACCGAGCCGCTGCCCGCGCACGTGTCGATCTGGCTCGACCGCGACGCCATGGCGCCGGGCCAGCGCTTCGCGCCGCGCATCGAGTCGGCGATCCGCAACGACTGCGATTTCGTGCTGGTGTTCATCGACGAGCATGCGCTGGCCTCGGACTGGGTCAAGCGCGAGACCGCGCTGGCGTTGCAGCGTCAGCAGGCGTTGCAGCGCGCCTATGTGTTGCCGGTGCTGCTGCAGGACGTGGGCGCGCAAATGAAGGCGCTGGGCATCGACCCCGAGGAGATGCTCTACCTGGAGGCCACCGACCACAGCGACGAGGGCATCGCCGCCGCCGCGCGCACGCTGGCCGACGAGCTGTTCAAGCACTGCAGCATGATGATCGAGACGCTGCGCAGCGCCGACCGCCGGCGCATGCTCGACGAACTGGCCGAGGAAAGCACCGAGTTCAAGCAGGTGGCCTTCAGGTGGCAGGCTTCGATGGGCAACAGCCTGGCCGTGCTGTCGGTCAACCAGGCCGCCTTCGACCATGTGCGCGACAGCGTGGCGGCCTACAACGCGGTGTGCGAGCGCTTCATCCCGCGGTTGGCGCTGCACCGCGACCGCATCACCTCGGCCTGGCGCGAGCGCCGCAGCCTGTGCGAGGACGTGCGCGAGGTGCTGGCCTCGATCGAGAACGATGTCTATCGCGGAGCGATGTTCCGGCTGAACGAGGTCATCGAGTCGATCCACCATCTCGACGCCTGCGGCGGCGCGCCGCCGCAGGAGATCGTGCAGCTAGATGCCCGGAAGGAGGCGCTGAACGCGGCTGCCCGCGCCGCGCTCGAGCGGATGAGCGCGCAGGTGGCCGAGTTGATCGGCGACCTGGACAGCGAGCTGGAGTGAGCGATGCCGCTGACGCGCCGCCGCCTGCTGCAGTGGCCGCTGGCGGCCTGCGCCTTGCCGGCCGGCGCCGCCGGCGCCACGCTGCCGCTGCAGCTGCTGCGCACCGGTGACCTGGGCGGCCTGCCCTGGGTGGAGATCGATCTGCAGGGCCGGGCCACCCGATGGCTGGTCGACAGCGGCGCCAGCGCGGCGCTGCTCTCGCCGGCGCTGGCCGAGCGCCTGGCGCTGCGTCCGCTGCCGCCGCTGCGCGTGGCCATGGCCGGCGGGGTGCAGACCTTGCAGCGCGCGCTGTTGCCGCCGCTGCTGGGGGCCGGCATGGGCAGCGACACGCCCGCCATCGTGCTGGACCTGCAGCAGCTGCTGGGCACCACCGGTGCCGCACTCGACGGCGCGTTGGGCGCACCCTGGCTGCGCGAGCGCCGCACCCGTTTCGATTTCGCGCGCGGCACACTGCAATGGGCCGGGCCGTCCGCCGACCCGCCCGATGGCGTTGCGGTATTGCCGCTGCGCTGGGAGGAGGGTCTGCCGGTGGTGTCGCTGGCCCTCAGCGAACGTTCGGCCGACGAATTCGTCTTCGACACCGGCAATGCCGGCGCGATGCTGCTGTTTGCCCGTCGCGCCGAGTTGCTGCTCGCCGGCGCGCCGCCGCTGCCCGAGACGGCGGTGCGCGAGCTTGGTGGTGTGGTGCGCGCGCGGCTGGCGCGGCTGGACCGGGTGAGCGCGCCGGGCTGGGTGGCCCGGCAGGTGCCTGCGGCGCTGGAATCGGGTCCTGCCGCCCGCCGCGGGCTGCACTTCGACCGCCTGGCCGGCAGCCTGGGCGTGGCTTTGTTCGAGTCCGGTGCGGTCACGCTCGACGGCCCCGGCCACCGACTCATGGTCGAGCTGCCCGGCTTGCCCGAGCCGCCGGCACTGCCGGGCGGCTTCGGCTTGCGCTTGGAGGCCGGTAGCTCACTGACGGTGAGCGCGGTGTTCGAGACCGGCCCGGCCGCCGCGGCCGGCCTGGCCGCGGGCGATCAGGTGCAGGCCATCGACGGCGCCGATGCACGCCAGTGGAGCGTGCCGCAGGCCTGGGCGTCTCTGGCCGGTCGCGAGGCCTGCACCTTGCAGGTCTATCGCCAGGGTGGGTCGCATCGCGCCGAACTGCGGCGCGAGCGCTTCTTTCCGCTGCTGCGCTGAAAGCGGCTCAGCAGGTGGCGCTGCCCTGGCGGCGCTCGAGCTCCAGCACGTCGTTGCCGCGAGTCAGGCGCATGCCTGACACGCCAATGAATCTGCCGCTCCAGGCGGCGGCGCCCTGGAGGGTGAAGGACTGGATCGTCGTCTCGAAGGGGCCTGCCGGGTTGCGGATGTCCGCCGACACGATGTTCACCGCGACCGGCACGTTCGGCGTGCCCAGTTCGCAGCCGGTGCTGTTGTCGCTGAAGGCAAAGCGCCGCTGCTCGTTCTGCAGCTCGACCCAGATGCCTTGGTTCAGCGGCGGCGTGAAGTTGAAGAACATGCGCACCGTGCCGTTGTCCGACACTGCCTGATTGATGTTGACGTATTCGCCACTGAAGCAGCCACTCAGCTCGAGCCGGCGCCCGTCAGCGCTGCCGTTGCCGCCCGCCGAGCAGCTGCCGTCGGGCAGGTTGCTGGTGTAGGTGAGCGCAAAGCTGGAGGCGAACACATCCTGGCCACCCACCGGCTGGATGTTGATGCGGCACTCGCTGTCGCCAGTGGGGCCGCAGGTGCTGCGAATCTGCAGGCCGTCGAGGTCCTGCCGGTCGTCCTGGACCCAGTCGCCACCGGCCGAGCCGATGAAACCGAGCACCAGCAGTGCACCGCCGCCGCAGGCGGCCAGCAACGTGGAGGTGAGGAGCGCTGGCGCGACGAGCCGAGCCAGCCTGTGCAAGGGTGCAACCATGACGATCTCCGATCTGACGGCTGGGGGACTGTGAACTTCTAGTGCAAGCCGCCTGCCGGCGCAACCCCTCTCTGGCCGGTTGGTGCCTTGCCATTCCGCCACGGAATAGCTGATATCTGTGCGCGGGTCTTCTCAAGCCCGGGCCGCGGCCCGAGCATTGAGGCAACCCCCCAAGCAGGAGACTTCCATGGCAAAGATGAAGGCCATCATGGCCGCGGTGCAGGTGATGGAGAAGGAAGGCGTGTCGCAGGCCTTCGGCGTGCCCGGCGCGGCCATCAACCCGCTGTACTCGGCGCTGCGCGAGCGCGGCACCATCGCCCATGTGCTGGCGCGCCACGTCGAGGGCGCATCGCACATGGCCGAGGGCTACACGCGCGCAGTGGCCGGCAATATCGGCGTGTGCATCGGCACCAGCGGGCCGGCCGGCACCGACATGGTCACCGGGCTGTATTCGGCCAGCGCCGACAGCATCCCGATCCTGTGCATCACCGGCCAGGCGCCGCGTGCGCGCATGCACAAGGAGGACTTCCAGGCGGTGGACATCACTTCGATCGTCAAGCCCGTCACCAAGTGGGCGACCACGGTGCTGGAGCCGGCGCAGGTGCCGCGCGCCTTCCAGCAGGCCTTCCACCTGATGCGCTCGGGCCGTCCGGGCCCGGTGCTGATCGACCTGCCCTTCGACGTGCAGATGGCCGAGATCGAGTTCGACATCGATACCTACGAGCCGTTGCCGGCCTACAAGCCCGCGGCCACGCGCAAGCAGGTGGAGAAAGCCATCGCCATGCTGCAGGCCTCCGAGCGGCCGCTGATCGTGGCCGGTGGCGGCATCATCAACGCCGATGCGTCCGACCTGCTGGTGCAGTTTGCCGAACTGGTGGACGTACCGGTGATCCCCACGCTGATGGGCTGGGGCACGATTCCCGATGACCACCGGCTGATGGCCGGCATGTGCGGGCTGCAGACTTCGCACCGCTACGGCAACGCCACCATGCTGGCCAGCGACTTCGTGCTCGGCATCGGCAACCGCTGGGCCAACCGCCACACCGGCTCCACCGAGGTGTACTGCAAGGGCCGCACGTTCGTGCACGTGGACATCGAACCCACGCAGATCGGCCGCGTGTTCACGCCGGACCTCGGCATCGTCTCCGACGCCAAGGCCGCGCTGCAGCTGTTCGTGCAGGTCGCCACCAATATGAAGGCCGCCGGCAAACTGAAGGACCGCAGCGAGTGGGTCGAACAATGCCGCGAGCGCAAGCGCACGCTGCTGCGCAAGACCAACTACGAGGCGGTGCCGATGAAGCCGCAGCGGGTCTACCAGTGCATGAACAACAACTTCCCGCGCGACACCACCTATGTGTCGACCATCGGCCTGAGCCAGATCGCCGGGGCGCAGTTCCTGCATGTCTTCGGTCCACGGCAGTGGATCAACTGCGGCCAGGCCGGCCCGCTGGGCTGGACCATCCCCGCGGCCCTGGGCGTGCGCGCGGCCGACCCCAGCCGTACCATCGTGGCGTTGTCGGGCGACTACGACTTCCAGTTCCTGATCGAAGAACTGGCGGTGGGCGCGCAGTTCAAGCTGCCCTACATCCACATGGTGGTCAACAACTCCTACCTGGGCCTGATCCGGCAGAGCCAGCGTGGCTTTTCGATGGACTACTGCGTGCAGCTGGGCTTCGACAACATCAACGCCCCCGAGCTGCAGGGCTACGGCGTGGACCACCAGAAAGTGGTCGAGGGCCTGGGCTGCAAGTTCGTGCGCGTGCACCGGCAGGAGGAGATCAAACCGGCCATCCAGCAGGCCAGTGCCTGGATGGCCGAGTTCAAGGTGCCGGTGGTC
This sequence comes from Pseudomonadota bacterium, assembly GCA_018261815.1. Lineage (GTDB taxonomy): Bacteria > Pseudomonadota > Gammaproteobacteria > Burkholderiales > Burkholderiaceae_C > Rubrivivax. The sequence goes on along the minus strand of JAGTRL010000120.1, from coordinate 1,512 downwards.
ATCGAGGTGATGCTCGAGCGCGTGACCAACATTTCCATGGGCACCGAGATCGACGCCATCAACGAGTTCGAGGAACTTGCCGCCAGCATTGCCGATGCGCCCACGGCCATCGGACTTCTTGACTAGCCCAAAGGGCTGGCGTCGCAGCCCAACTTGGCGCAGCCAGGTTAAGGTGCGAAGCTCCGGCCGTAGACACCAAGCGAGACCACACCCATGCCCCAGTTTGCCGCCAACCTGACGATGCTCTTCAACGAGCATCCCTTCCTCGACCGCTTCGAAGCTGCCGCCCAGGCCGGCTTCAAGGCGGTGGAGTTCCTCTTCCCCTATGCCTGGCCGGTCGCCGAGCTGCAGCAGCGGCTCAAGGCCCACGGCCTGAAGCTCGTGCTGCACAACCTGCCGGCCGGCGACTGGGATGCCGGCGACCGCGGCATGGCCTGCCACCCCGACCGGGTCGAGGAGTTTCGCGCCGGCGTGGCCCGCGGCATCGAGTACGGCACGGCACTGGGTGTGCCGCACCTCAACTGCCTGGCCGGCAAGGCGCCGGCCGGTGTGGACGAGGCCACGCTGCGCCGCACCTTCGTCGCCAACCTGCGCTACGCGGCCGCGGAGTTCAAGAAGGCCAAGCTGAACCTGCTGATCGAACCGATCAACCGCTTCGACATCCCCGGCTTCTATCTGAATACCACCGCGCAGGCACTGTCGATCCTGGACGAGGTGGGCGCCGACAACGCCTTCGTGCAGTACGACATCTACCATGCGCAGCGCATGGAAGGCGAGCTGGCCAACACCATGAGTGCTCAGCTGGCGCGCATTGGTCACATCCAGCTGGCCGACAACCCGGGGCGCAACGAGCCCGGCACGGGCGAGATCAACTACCCCTTCCTGTTCAAGCACCTCGACCGCATCGGTTACAAGGGCTGGATCGGCTGCGAATACAAACCCGCTGCGCGCACCGAAGATGGCCTGGGCTGGATTCAGGCGCTGGCCCGCTGATCCCACGGAGACGACGAGATGACTTCCTCACCACAGAAGCTGGGCTTCATCGGCCTGGGCATCATGGGCGCGCCGATGGCGCTGCACTTGATCAAGGCCGGCCACGCGCTGTTCGTGCACACGCGCAGCAAGTTGCACCCGCAGATCGCGGAGAGTTCGGCCACGCAATGCAGCAGCGCCAAGGACGTGGCCGAGCGTGCCGACGTGATTTTCACCATGCTGCCCGACACCCCCGACGTCGAGGCCGTGCTCTTCGGCAAGGAAGGTGTGGCGGCGGGCCTGAGCAAAGGCAAGACCGTGGTCGACATGAGCTCGATCTCGCCGATCGAGACCAAGGCCTTCGCGAAGAAGATCAACGACCTGGGTTGCGACTACCTGGACGCTCCCGTCTCCGGCGGCGAGGTCGGCGCCAAGGCCGCATCCTTGACCATCATGGTCGGTGGCCCCGAAGCCAGCTTCGAACGCATCAAGCCGCTGTTCGAGTTGATGGGCAAGAACATCACCCTGGTCGGCGGCAAC
>JAGTRL010000119.1 GCA_018261815.1 Pseudomonadota bacterium | reverse complement strand
GTTGGACGCCGCCGCTCAAGCCGCCAGCTGCTGCCGATAGCCCTTCAGCACCTCTTCGCGCAGCACGTCCCAGATGGCCTGGTGCAGTTCAATGAAGCGCGGGCTGGTGCGCACCTCGGCCACGTCGCGCGGGCGTGCCAGGTCGATGGCGAACTCACCGATCGGGTGCGAGGCCGGGCCGGCCGACAGCACCACCACCCGGTCGCTCATCGCGATGGCCTCGTCCAGGTCGTGGGTGATGAAGAGCACCGCCTTCTTCTTGGCGGCCCAAAGGTCCAGCACCTCGTTTTCCATCAGTTGCCGCGTCTGGATGTCCAGCGCCGAGAAGGGCTCGTCCATCAGGATGATGTCCGGGTCCAGCGCCAGCGTCTGTGCCAGGCTGGTTCGCTTGCGCATGCCGCCGGAAAGCTGGTGCGGGTAGCGGTCGCCAAAGCCGCCCAGGCCCACGCGCTTCAGCCAATCCTCGGCCTGGCGGCGCGCCTCGGCCTCGGGCAGGCCGCGGAATTCCAGCCCGGCCATCACGTTGCCCAGCGCCGTGCGCCAGGGCATCAGGCTCTCGGTCTGGAACATGTAGCCGGCGCGGGTATTGATGCCTTGCAGCGGCTGGCCAAACACCTTGACCGTGCCGCTGCTCGTCGTCAGCAGTCCGGCGCCGACGTTGAGCAGCGTGCTCTTGCCGCAGCCGGTGGGCCCGACCACCGAGACGAACTCGCCGTCGCCGACCGTGAGCGAGACATCGCGCACCGCGGTGTAGCGCTGGCCCGGCGCGTCCTTGCTGACGAAGGTGCAGGTGACGGCTGACAGCACCAGCGCGGGCTCGGCCGGGTTCATTGCGTGCATGGCCTTGGCAGTGTAGCGACCTGGGGATTGCCAGCCGTGCGGCGCGTGCCTATGTTGCGCGACCTGCGCAGCCCCCAACCGCCGCGCGCAGCGGCACGACAAAGGAGACGACCCGATGGCTTCCTTGACCGTGAACGGCGCCCTGCGCCAGTACGAAGGCGACCCCGACATGCCGCTGTTGTGGTACCTGCGCGACCAGCTGCAGATGACCGGCACCAAGTTCGGCTGCGGCCAGGCGCTGTGTGGAGCCTGCACCGTGCACATAGACGGTGCTCCGGTGCGTGCCTGCGCCACGCCGATGCTCGCGGCCAACGGCCGCAGCATCGTCACCATCGAGGGCCTGGACGCCAACGGCCGCCACCCTCTTCAGGTCGCCTGGGTCGAGCTGGGTGTGCCGCAATGCGGCTACTGCCAGTCGGGCCAGATCATGCAGGCGGCCGCCTTGCTGAAGAACAACGGCCGCCCGAGCGAGGCGGACATCGAAACGGCCATGTCGGGCCACATCTGCCGCTGCGGCACCTACACCCGCATCAAGGCCGCCATTCAGCAAGCCGCCACGAAGGGAGCCTGACATGAGTACCCTCTTCGAAGACGCACGCACCGAACCGCGCATTGGTTGGCTGTCACGTCGCCACTTCCTCGGCTCCACCGCCGGTGGCGGCTTTGCACTGGCCCTCGGCTGGCCGCTGGCCACCGATGCCGCCGACCCGCCGAAGTACGGCGCGCTGGGCATGGCCAACGGCGTGGTCGAGAACCCGCTGGTGTTCATCGCCATCGGCGACGACGGCCTCGTCAGCATCACCTGCCACCGTGCCGAAATGGGGCAGGGCGTACGCACGGGTGTGCCCTTGATCGTCGCCGACGAACTTGAGGCCGACTGGGCCCGCGTGCGCGTCGTGCAGGCGCCCGGCGACGAGCCGCGCTACGGCAACCAGGACACCGACGGCTCGCGCACGACGCGACACTTCTTCATGCCGATGCGCCGCTGCGGCGCTGCAGCGCGGCAAATGCTCGAAGCCGCCGCCGCCGCGCGCTGGGGCGTGCCGGTGGCCGAGGTCACGGCGAAGAATCACCAGTTGCTACATGCACCCAGCGGACGCACGTTGGGCTTCGGCGAGGTGGCGCGTGCCGCCGCCGCGCTGCCGGTACCAGCGACCGCCGACATCCGGCTGAAGAAAGCCGCCGACTTCCGCTACATTGGCAAGGGCAACGTGCCCATCGTCGATGGCCCTGACATCGTGCGCGGCCGCGCTGTCTACGGTATGGACGTGGTCATGCCCGACATGCTGTTCGCCGTGGTCGCGCGCTCGCCGGTGTTCGGCGGTACGCTGCGCGGCTTCGACGCCGCCGCGGCGCTGAAGGTGCCGGGCGTGCTGAGGGTGGTCGAGATCAAGGGCACGGCCATCCCTAGTGCCTTCGAGCCGCTGCCCGGCGTCGCGGTGATCGCCACCAATACGTGGGCGGCGATGAACGGCCGCAAGGCGCTGAAGCTCGACTGGGAGGGCGGGCCGAACGCCGACTACGACTCGGTGCGCTACCGCGCCGCGATGGAGACGGCGGCCGCCAAGCCCGGCAAGGTGATCCGCACGCAGGGTGATGTCGACGCGGCACTGCGCTCGGCAGCCAAGGCGCTGAAGGCCGACTACTACATGCCGCACCTGACGCAGGCGCCAATGGAGCCGCCCGCGGCGACCGCGCGCTTCAAGGACGGCAGGATGGAACTGTGGGGCCCGTTCCAGAGCCCGCAGGCGGTGCGCGGCGGCGTGGCCAAGCGGTTGGGGCTGGAGATGGACAAGGTGACGGTGAACGTCACGCTGCTCGGCGGCGGTTTCGGCCGCAAGAGCAAGGGCGATTTCGCCAGCGAGGCTGCGCTGCTGGCGAAGGAGAGCGAAGGCAAGCCGGTGAAGGTGGTGTGGACGCGCGACGACGATCTGCACCATTCCTACTATCACACGGTGTCGGTCGAGCATCTGGAGGCCGGCATCGACGCGCAGGGCAAGCCGGTGGCCTGGCTGCACCGCAGCGTCGGGCCGACGCTGATGGCGCTGTTCATGCCCGACCCGAAGACCGAGTCGCCGATCGAGCTGGGCATGGGCCTGACCAACCTGCCCTTCGCCGTGCCCAACCTGCGCATCGAGAACCCGGAAGCCGCAGCCCATGTACGCGTCGGCTGGTACCGCGCGGTGTCGAACCTGCCGCATGCCTTCGCCATCCAGTCCTTCGTCTGCGAGATGGCACAGGCGGCGGGCAAGGACCCGAAGGGCTACCTGCTCGAGCTGCTGGGGCCGCCGCGCCAGGTCGACCCGCGTGCGCTGAACGACACCTGGAACCACGGCGAAGACCCGGCGCTGTACCCGATCGACATCGGCCGGTTGCGTCGTGTCACCACCACGGCGGCCGATGCCGCGGGCTGGGGCAAGTCGCTCGGCTCCGGCCGCGGCCTGGGCATCGCTGCGCACTACAGCTTCACCACCTATGTGGCGGCGGTGGTCGAGGTGGCGGTGGGCGCGAAGGGCGAACTGATCATTCCGCGCGTGGACATCGCGGTGGACTGCGGCGCCATCGTCAACCCCGAGCGGCTGCGCTCGCAGATGGAAGGCGCCGTCATGATGGGCGTGAGCAACACGCTCGGCGGCGAGATCAGCTTCAAGGGCGGCCGCGCGCAGCAGAACAACTTCGATACCTTTGAGGTGCTGCGCATGAATGCCGCGCCGAAGCGCATTGAGGTGCACATGATCCCGGGCGACTACGACGCGCCGCTGGGCGGGGCCGGCGAGCCCGGCGTGCCGCCGATTGCGCCGGCGCTGTGCAACGCCATCTTCGCCGCCACCGGCAAGCGCATTCGCAACCTGCCGATCAAGAACCAGCTCAACGCCTGAGCGGCACCGGCGCCTTCACCGGCGCCGGCGTTGGGCGCGGCTGGGACAGCGCGCCGATGGCCCACAGCGCAGCGACGATGGCCGTGCTGCCGGCCAGCTGCTCGCCCAGTGACAGGCGGTGCACGTTCCACAGGAAGGCGCCCAACCCGCCGAGCACGGTGATGAACAGGGCGCAGGCCAGCGCCGCGGCGCGCGGCGACAACGGCGGGTCGAAGCGCTGCACCCGGTGGATATCAAAATCCGGCCTCGGCCACTGCCGCGCCGCGTCGGCCGGCCGCCAGCCCGGTGGCTTGAACCAGACGCGCAGCTTGTCGGCCCACGACCGCGTGCGCCAGCTGTCCAGCCACAGGTCGCGATACACCTGCAGGTTGGCCCACAGCGGATTGAAGCTGCGCAGCGGCGCGCGCGTGCCGTAGACGACAGGGTCGCGATCGTCTTCCTCGACGAAGCTGCCGAACAGCCGGTCCCACAGGATCAGGATGCCGCCGTAGTTCTTGTCCAGATAGCGCTCGTTCACGGCATGGTGCGCGCGGTGGTTGCTGGGGCTGCAGAACCAGCGGTCGAACCAACCCAGCTTGCCCACCTGCTGGGTGTGCACCCAGAACTGATACAGCAGGTCGATCAGCGCCACCACGCCGAAGACCAGCGGTGGCACCCCCGCCACCGCCAGCGGCAGGTAGAAGATCCAGCCGAGCAGGAAGCCGCTGCTGGTCTGGCGCAGCGCGGTGCCCAGGTTGTAGTCCTCGCTCTGGTGGTGCACCACGTGCGCGGCCCACAGCACGCCCACGCGATGGCCGGCGCGGTGCAGCCAGTAGTAGCAGAAGTCGTAGCCGAGCAGCGCGCCGATCCAGACCCACACCGACGTGGCCGACAGCTCGAACAGCGCCAAGTGCTGGAACACCAGCGTGTACATCGCCACCTTGAACAGCGTGCCGAAGGCGTCGAAGACCTGGCTCATCACGCCCAGTCCCAGGCTGGACAGCGTGTCGTTCAGACGGTAGGTATTGCGGCCGCGGGCGCGGCCGATGGCGAACTCCAGCGCGATGGCCAGCAGGAACACCGGCATCGCCAGCACGATGACTTGCGCACCGGTCATCGCCGCATCACCCCTTCGGGTACTTGGCGTTGGCCTTCCTGACGAAGTCGTTGGTGTAGACCGCCTTCAGGTCCAGCTTGGCGACTGCGAGCTTGGGGTCGATGCTGGCCAGCGCGCGGAAGGCTGTCTCGGGGCCGGCCTCGGGGATCATGCCGTCGGGCGACAGCGCGCCCTTGGCCGCCAGGAAGGCGTCGATGTAGACCGCGCGGTCGCCGAGCAGGTAGCTCTCGGGCACGGTCTTGATCACCTCGCTGGGCCCGGCGGCCTGGATCCACTTGTTGGCGCGCACCATCGCATTGGTCAGTGCCTGTGCGGTGGCCGGGTTCTTGTCGATGAAGGGCTGCGGTGCATACAGGCAGCCGGCCGGCATCGGCCCGCCGAAGACCTTGTCCGATTCGGTCACGATGCGCGTGTCGGAGACGATCTTCAAATCGCCCGAACGCGCCAGCAGCGTGACCACCGGGTCCAGGTTGCTGATGGCGTCGATCTGCCCGGAGCGCATCGCCGCCACCGCGCCGTTGCCGGCACCGACGCCGACGATGGACACGTCGCTGGGCTTGAGCCCCGCCTTGGCCAGGATGAAGTTGACCATCACGTTGGTCGAGCTGCCCGGCGCGGTGACGCCGACCTTCTTGCCCTTCAGGTCGGCCACTGATCTGTAGTTGGGCATCGTCTTCGGGTTCACGCCCAGCACGATCTGTGGCGCGCGGCCCTGCAGCACGAAGGCGCGCATCGGCTGGCCCTTGAACTGCATGTTCACCGTGTGCTCGAAGGCGCCAGAGACCACGTCGGCACTGCCGCCCACCACCGCCTGCAGCGCGCGTGCACCGCCGGCGAAGTCGACGATGGTCACGTCCAGGCCTTCCTGCTTGAAGTAGCCCAGCTGCTCGGCGATGGTCAGCGGCAGGTAGTACAGCAGGTTCTTGCCGCCGACGGCGATCGTGAGCTTGGGTTTCTCCAGCGCCTGCGCGCGCAACAGGGCGGGGGCGGCGGCCAGCACGGCGGCGGCGCCGATCAGGGTGCGGCGTTGGATCTGCAAGGCTTGTCTCCTGCTTGGGGCGTAAGCCGGCATTGTGCCGCCCGGCCTGCCGGGCGCCATCGGGGTGTTCAACCATGCAGGCTATGCTTTCGCGCCCTGACCCAACCAACCTCACGGACCCCTGACGATGCGCTTCCTGCTGGTGGAAGACGACCGCATGATCGGCGACTCGCTGCGCGCGGCGCTGCGCATGGAAGGCCATGCGGTGGACTGGGTGCGCGATGCTTCCGCGGCGCAGGGCACGCTGGCCAGCGAGCGCTTCGATCTGGTGCTGCTCGACCTGGGTCTGCCGCAGGGCAACGGCCTGGACGTGCTGCGCGGGCTGCGCGGACGCGGCGACGCCACCCCGGTGATCGTGCTCACCGCCCGCGATGGCCCCGGCGACCGCGTCGCCGGCCTCGATGCCGGCGCCGACGACTACCTGGTCAAGCCCTTCGACCTGGACGAACTGGGCGCGCGCATCCGCGCGGTGCTGCGTCGCCAGGCCGGCCGCGCCATGCCGCTGCTGGCGCATCGCGGCGTCAGCCTCGAGCCGGCCACGCGCCAGGTACAGCGCGACGGCCAGCCGGTGCTGCTGTCGGCGCGCGAGTACGCGGTGCTCGAGCTGCTGATGCAGCGCCCCGGCGCGGTGCTGTCGCGCGCGCAGATCGAAGATCGCCTGTACGGCTGGGGCGAGGAGATCGAGAGCAATGCGGTGTCGGTCTACGTGCACCAGCTGCGCAAGAAGCTGGGCGCCGACTTCATCCGCAGCATGCGCGGCGTGGGCTACTTTCTCGACACCGGCAAGGACAAGTCGGCGTGAGCCCACCGGGCCGCCATCGGCCACAGGCCGACGGCCTTCGCGCCGTCCAGGTGCGCGCAGGCGGACTTGGAGCCGCGGCGCTCAGCCCCAAGGGCGAACGCCCCCGCCTGGCGGGGCGGCGCGCAGCGCCTGGGGTGCACCCATGAGCTCGATCCGCGCGCGCGTGCTGCTGGCCGTGCTGGGCATTCTGGCCGTGGCGGCCCTCTTGGTCGGCATCGTCACCTACCGCAGCGTGCGCGCCGAAACCGAGGCGCTGTTCGACTACCAGCTGCGCCAGATGGCGCTGTCGCTGCGCGACCAGGGCGAGGTGGCGCCCGCCCAGGCCAGCGCACTGGTCGACGAGCAACTCGATTTCGTGGTGCAGGTGTGGACGGGCGACGGCCGCGGCCTCTATGCGTCGCGCGCGCACGTGGCGCTTCCGCAGCGCGCGCAGCTGGGCTATGCCGACGTCCAGGTCGCCGGCCAGGTATGGCGCAGCTTCAGCGTGGCCATGCCCTCGCGCGTGATCCAGGTGTCGCAGCCGCTGGCCATCCGCCGCAAGCTGGCGGCCGACGCGGCCTATGCGGCGGTGCTGCCGCTGCTGCTGGTCGCGCCGTTCATGGCCGCGGCGGCCTGGTGGCTGACGACATTGGCGCTGCGCCCGCTGCAGCGCGTGGCCGCCGGGGTGCGCCAGCGCGATGAGCAGTCGCTGGAGCCGCTTCCCGCCGCCGGCTTGCCCGACGAGGTGGCGCCGCTGGTGGCGGCGCTCAACGCACTGTTGCAGCGCCTGGGCCAGTCGCTGGACACGCAGCGCGCCTTCGTCGCCGATGCCGCTCACGAGCTGCGCTCGCCGCTGACGGCGCTGAAGCTGCAGCTGCAGCTGTTCGAGCGCGCCGGCGGCGAGACCGACCGCGCCGCGGCGACCAAGGCATTGGCCGCCGGTATCGAACGCGCTGCCCGGCTGGTCGAACAGCTGCTGACGCTGGCGCGCACCGAACCCGGCGCCGCGGGCAGCAGCTTGCAGCGCCTGGACCTGAGCGAGCTGGTGCGCGAGGCGGTAGCCGACACCGTGCCGCTGGCCGTGGCGCGCGGCACGCGTTTCGAGCTGCGGGCCGATGCGCCGGTGCCCGTCGACGGCGACCGTGCAGCGCTCGCCGCGCTGGTGCGCAACCTGGCCGACAACGCCGTGCGCTACTCGCCGCCGGGCGCGCGCGTCGAGTTGCGTGTGTCGATGGCCGATGGCGCGCCCACGCTGCAGGTGGACGATGCCGGCCCCGGCATCCCGCCGGCCGAACGCGAGCGTGTGTTCGACCGCTTCTACCGCCGCGGCCTGGCCGACGAGCCCGGCACCGGCCTGGGCCTGGCCATCGTGCGCGGCGTGGCCCAGCGCCACGGCGCCACGGTGGCACTGGAGGATTCGCCGCTGGGCGGCTTGCGCGTCACAGTGCGCTTCGGCGCGGCAGTGCCCACCTGAGCCAGCGCGATGTCCCCCCAGCCCCTGACCCATCACGAGATCATCGAACTGCTCGAGCCCTTCTCGCGCCAGGGACTGCGCATCGACCTGGCCGCCAGCGACCGGCTGCAGCGGCGGCTGTTGTTCCGCAGCGTCGAGCATGCGGGCGAGCCGGTGCTGAGCGAGACGCTGCAGCTCGACGGCAGCGGCAAGGACTGGTGGCAGCTGACGCGCACGCTGGTGGCCATCGACACCCCCACCGCGCCGCAGGCCCAGGTGGTCTCCAACGGCACGCGGCCCGGCGAGCTGCTGGCCGCGGTGCGCTCGGTCGATGCGGCCCGCTGCTTCCGCTTCGGCCCGGGCTTCGTGGTTGCGCGCAGCTACTGGATCGCGCCCCGCCCTGGTGCCGAGCCGACGCTCACCGAGGGCCGTGTGCGGCTCGGCGAACTGAGCCTGGACATGACCGTGCCGTCGACCTCGGGCGTGGCCGCGTCGATCGTGCTGGAGCCCACGGCGGGCGAAGCGCTGGCCCTTCCGCAGGACCTGCTGGCCGTGCTCGGCTGGAACTGGGCGCCGCTGCAGTGCGCCGGCGGCGGCTGGAAGTCGCGCGTGCGGCTGCGTCGGCGCGGCAGCGCGCGCACGGCCGATGCCAAGCGCGCGCTCGACCGCGCGGCGGAGCATCTGGCGCACACGCTGGCCGCGCCGCCCGCCCAGTTCCACGACCAGCACCGGCGCGAGCGCTGGGGCGTGGTGTTTCGCCGCGCGCTGCCCACGCTGACGGCCCTCGGCCTGCTGGCCACCGTGGCCCTGCTGCCGCGCCTGGGCGTCGACAAGATCGAAGGTGCCTGGACGCTGCTGTACCACGTGCCCACGCTGCTGCTGGCCGGCGCCTTCATGCTGCAGGAGATGCCGCGCTTCGAGATCCCGCCGTGGCCGCGGCGATCTTCCGCGCCCGATTGGCGATCTGCGCCGCAGCCGGTGCGTCGTGGCGCCGGCGGCTCGCGCACGCCGGTGTGAAGTGCGCGCCGCTCAGGCCGGCTCTTCGATCGCGAAGCTCAGCCCCGCGCGCGCCTGCAGCCGGCGCACCAGCGCCAGACCCATGGCCGCGCCCGGCGTCCAGATACCCCCGCCGCACATGGCCGGGCGGGTGTCCTGCGCCAGGCACAGCGCGCTTTCGCTGATGAGCTTGCAGGTCGAACCATAGCCTGGGTCGCGGTCGCCGCGGACCACCGCGCGCAGCCGCTGACGCTGCGCGGTGTCGCCGATGAACAGCACTTCGTAGTGGCCGTGGTCGCGCTCGCTCGGGCTCGGCCCCTGGCCCGGCTTGGGCAGCACGAAGCGGCGCAGCAGTTCCCGCGCGGGGCCGAAGCCGAGCGCCGCGGTCTGCAGCTTCGCCGTGCGCGCCAGCGCCCTGGCGCGGCGTTCGCCAGCGGCGCCGCTGCCGGTGAGCATGCGTTCGTCGTAGACGAAGTCGCTGCCCCAGGGGTGGCCGCGCAGCGCGTTGCTGCGGTGCACGTTCTTGGTGTTGATGGCCGCCATCACGAAGGGCCCGGTCCAGGCGGCGGCCGCCTCGTCGTAGGCGGCCGAATCGCCTTCGGGTTGGGCCGGGCCGCGGAAACCCGGTGTCAAGGCGAAGGGGTTGGCCAGCACGCGCGCCAGGCCGCGGTCGCGGCCGATGGCCTCCACCGTGGCCAGTGCGCTGGCCATCGTGCCGCCGGAGAAGCCGCCCTTCATCACGCGCACGCGACCGCGCACGCGCTGCAGCGGCCGGCCGAAGCGGCGTTGGGCCTCGGCCTGCAGGAACACCACACCCAGGTCGAAGGGGATCGAATCGAAGCCGCAGGAGAACACGATGCGCGCGCCGCTGGCCCGTGCCGCAGCCTCGTGGCGGGCGATCATCTGCGCCATCCACAGCGGCTCGCCGCACAGGTCCACATAGTCGGTGCCGGCGTCGACGCAGGCCTGCAGCAGCGGCTCGCCATGGCGCTGGTACGGACCCACGGTGCTGATCACCACCCGCGTCTGGCGCACCAGCGCGGCCAGTGCGGCGGCATCGGTGGCATCGGCCTGCAGCAGCGGCAGCGAATCCGCAGCGCCGATCTCACGGCGCGCGGCCGCCAGCTTGTCCAGGTTGCGCCCGGCCATGGCCCAGGCCACCGTGTCGCTCGCGCCATAAGTCTTCAGCAAGTATTCGGCCACCAGCCGGCCGGTGAAGCCGGTGGCGCCGAAGACGATCAGATCGAATGGCTTTTCCATGGCGCATCGTCGCACGGCCCGCCGGCGCGTAAGCTGCCGGGCTGTCGATACCCCAACGCCGCCGGCCCAAGGAAAGCTGCTGTTGACCACGCCCATCGTCCTGTACCTGCTGTTCGGTGCCTGCTTCGGCCTGGCCACCTTCTCGCGGCGGCACCTCTTCAGCGAAGGGCCGGCACGTCGTGATAACGCGGCTGGCAGCGGCGCCCTGAGAGCACGCCTGGGCTGGGTGGCGCTGTGCAGCTGCCTGTGGCCGGTGATGGCGCTGACGGGCCTGCATTCGTGGTGGATCCTGTCGCGGCGGCGCGCACTGGCCGAGCGCGAGCACCGCGACTGAAGCCGCCCCCGTGCTTCCACCGTGGCTGGGCGCCACCGGCCCCGCCAACAATGGGCCTTCGAAGCCTCGCAAAACCAGGAGCAGTGCATGCCGGCATGGCAGGTCCAGGGACTGACTCGCGGCACCACGACATCGTGGCGCGAGCGCTATCCCGAGCTCGGCGCCAAGGTCGAGCGCATCCGCGCGCCGCGCGGTCGCGGCATTGCCTGGGAAGGGACCGAGATATGGGCCTACCGCGACCGGCCGGCGCACATCGCCCAACTGTTGGCCGACAACGTGGCGCGCTTCCCGCAGCGCGAGGCCTACGTCTTCCACCCCGGCGGGCAAAGCCTGACCTGGCGCCAGGTGGGCGAGCAGGTGCAGCGCGTGGCCGCTCGGTTGCGGCGCGAGCACGGCCTGCGCAAGGGCGACCGGCTCGGCCTGCTGACCCTCGGCTGCCCGGAGTACGTGATCGCCTACCTGGCGACGGTGTCGCTGGGCGCCATTGCCGTGCCGGTGAACCTGGGCCTGACGGCCGAGGGCCTGGCCGCGCAGATCGACAAGGTCAAGGCCCGGTTGCTGGTGGTGTCGCCCGAGCTGTGGGCGGGCAGGCTGGAAGCGGTGCGCGACCGCCTGCCCAGCGTGCAGGCCGTGTTCATGACCGGCGACCAGGCCGCGACGGGCACGCTGCCCTTTGCGCAACTCGACCGCGACGGTGCGGAAGCGCCCGTGCACGAGGCCATCGACGAATGGGATGTGTGCGCGATCTCCTTCACCTCGGGCACCACCGGCGTGCCCAAGGGTACGATGGCCATGCACATCAATGCCACCGGCTGCGCGCAGAACATCGTGCATGCCGCCAGGGGGCTGGACGAGCACGACATCAACATCTGCATGCCGCCGCTGTACCACAACACCGCCGTCTACACCGACTTCATGCCCGCGCTGCTGACCGGCGGCAAGTGCGTGGTGATGAGCACCTTCGCGCCGCGGGAGGCGATCGAGTTGGTCGAGCGCGAGCGCTGCACTTGGGCGGTGGCCGCGCCGATCATGCTTTGGATGATGATGAACCACCCCGACTTCGGCCAGCACGACTGCCGGACTCTCAAGAAGATCCTGTTCGGCGGCCATGCCGCGTCCGAGACCTTCATCAATCAGCTGAAGGCCTGCTTCGACCCGGTGGCCATGGTCAATGGCGGCAGCGTGTCGGAGAGCACCGCGCTGGGCTTCGCGCTGCCCACCGAGGACGCGATCCGCAAGATCACCAGCTGCGGCCTGGCCACGGCCATCTGCGACATCGCCATCTTCGACGACGAG
>JAGTRL010000118.1 GCA_018261815.1 Pseudomonadota bacterium | reverse complement strand
GGTCTGGTGGCGCCGGTGCCGGTGCGCTATGCGCGGCAGATGGGTGCGCAGCTGGTGATTGCGGTGGACATCAGCGAGGCGCCGGGCGGGGCGCCCACCGGCGACCTCATGCGCATGCTGCTGCAGACCTTCTCGATCATGGGCCGCAGTATCAATCAGTTCGAGCTGGCCGAAGCCGACATCGTGCTTCGGCCCAAGCTGGCGGGCGTGTCAGGCGCCGACTTTTCGGCGCGTTCGCGCTCCATCAAGGCTGGCCGTGACGCGGCCCAGGCCCTGCTGGGCGAATTGCGGCTGCGCATCCTGAGCGAGACGCATTGAAGGCGTCGCCAGAAAAGAAGCGGCCCGGTAAGAACCGGGCCGAAGATACCTTGAAAGGGGTTATCCCAAGGTACCGAGGAGACAACCATCCACAAAGGTCGAAGCCTGAATAACCTCGACACAAGTTCGATGCACCGTCGCCCCGGAAAGTTCAATCGGCGGGGGCACGCCCCCGCGCAATCAGGCGCGCTTGGCCTTCGAGGCGGCCTGCGAGGCCTTCACCGCCGTGTTGGTCACGGCCGTGAAGTTGGCTTCGGCCACGTCGGCGGCTTGCTTGGCGGCCTTGCTGACGCTTTCGTAGGCGTTGTTCGCGGCGGCCATGGCCGACTTGACCAGCGCCACGGCGTTTTCGCTGCCGGCCGGCGCGTTCTTCAGCGCGGCGTCGACGTTCGAGGCGAAGGCCTTCTGCGCTTCGGCCATCTGCGACTCGGCGACCTTGGCCACTTCGGCTTGGGTCGCGGCGGCGATGTCATACAGGTGACGGCTGTAGGAGGCGGCCTTTTCGGCGGCCGGCTGCAGCATCGTGGCTTGCAGGGCCAGCAGTTCCTGGGCGTCCTTCACCGACAGCGCGGCGCGGGTGTTGTCTGCAACTTCGCCCAGCGCGGCCTTGGCCACTTGCAGGTTCAGTTCGACGAGCTTCTCGACACCTTCGAAGGCCTTGTTGGTCAGGCCGAAGAGGGTTTCGACATTGGCCTTGTGGGCGGCAACAACTTGTTCAGCGGTCATCATGGTGGCTATCTCCAGGGTTGGGGTTGAAATCTTTGCAGTCCTTCAGCAACCTTTGCTGCACTGCAACATGACCCTAAGTATAAAGATCCGGATGACGATTGCAAGAGTTTTTTGCTGCAATGCAACATTACTAGGGCGCAACGCCTAACGCAGGACCGGAGCGCAGCTTGCAGGCTTTCCATTCCGACCATTTCACGCTGGAGCTGCCAGCGGGACACAGCTTCCCGATGAGCAAGTACCGCCTGCTGCGCGAAGCGGTCGAGCGCGACATGCCGGGCATCCGCGTGCACGAGGCGCAGCCGGCCAGCGACGGCGAGCTGGCGCTGGTACACGCACCGGTGTATGTCGGCGCGGTGGCCGAGGGGCTGCTGTCCAGCGCGCACCAGCGCGAGATCGGCTTTCCCTGGTCGGCACGCATGGCCGAGCGCGCACGCCGCTCGGTCGGCGCGACCATTGCCGCGGCGCGTGCGGCGCTGGCCGAGGGCCTGGCGGCCAACCTGGCCGGCGGCACGCACCATGCATTCCCCGAGCGCGGCTCGGGCTACTGCGTCTTCAACGACGTGGCCGTCGCGGCACGGCTGATGCAGGCCGAGCGGCATCGCAGCCATGGTCGGCTGCTGCGCGTGCTGGTCATCGACCTGGACGTGCACCAGGGCAACGGCACGGCAGCGATCTTCCGCGACGACCCGACGGTGTTCACGCTGTCGCTGCACGGCGCGAAGAACTTTCCGGCGCGCAAGGAAGCCGGCGACCTGGACGTGGAACTGCCCGACGACTGTGGTGATGCCGACTATCTGTCGGCGCTGGATGCGGCGCTGGCCGAGGTCTGGCGCCGCCATGGCGACGCGCCGCCGGCGCTGGCCTTCTACCTGGCCGGTGCCGACCCGCACGAGAACGACCGACTGGGCCGCCTCAAGCTCAGCTTCGACGGGCTGGCCGAGCGCGACCGCCGTGTCTTCGCAGCGCTGCGAAGACGCGGCATTCCTGTGGCCGTGGCCATGGCCGGCGGCTACGGCCGGCAGGTCGACAACACGGTGGCAGTGCACCGCCGCACGCTGCTGGAGGCCCTGGACAGCTGGCGCCACTGGCAGGCCGTGCCGGCCGCATCGATGGAACAATCCCGCGCCTGACACCACGCACCCCCATGAGCCCGCCGGGCCGCCCCAAGGGCGAATACCGGAGGGCGCAGCCCGAAGGTACTCCAGTGAGCATGCCGCCCAGCCCCCATGACACCGACGCGGTCGACACCGCCATCGCCACGCGCCGATCGGTGCGCGGCTTCCTGCCCACGCCGGTGCCGCGCGAGGTGGTCGAGGACATTCTGCGCGTGGCCGCGCGCGCACCCTCGGGCACGAACACCCAGCCCTGGCGGGTGACCGTGCTCACCGGGGACGCGAAGACCGCGCTGTCGGCCAAGATCCGCGCGGTCTACGACGACCCGGCGGCGCTGGCCCTGCACCAGGAGGAATACGCCTACTACCCCACCGAATGGAGCTCGCCCTACATCGAACGGCGGCGCAAGGTGGGCTGGGATCTGTACGGCCTTCTCGGCATCGACAAATCCGACAAGAGCGGCATGCACCGCCAGCATGGCCGCAACTACGAGTTCTTCGGCGCGCCCGTGGCACTGATGTTCACCATCGGCCGCAGCCTGCGCCAGGGCAGCTGGCTGGACTACGGCATGTTCCTGCAGAGCATCATGGTGGCGGCGCGCGGCCGCGGCCTGGACACCTGCCCGCAGGCGGCCTTCATGCGTTTTCACAGGATCATCATGGAGCACATCGGCGCACCCGACAGCGAGATGTTCGTTTGCGGCATGTCGCTGGGCCATGCCGATCCGCAGGCCGTGGCCAACCGGCTGCTGACCGAGCGCGAACCGGTGTCGGGTTTCACCCGTTTTCTGTCATGAGCGCCAGCGCGACACCGCGGGTGCTGGTGGCCCGAGCTGTATTCGACGAGGTCATCGAGCGGCTGCGCCAGTACTTCGAGGTTCGGCACAACCAGGGTGATGCGGTCTGGCCACAGGATGAACTGATCCAGCGGTTGCAGGGCGCCGACGGCGTGTTCGTCACCGGCACCGAAGCCATCGACACCAGACTGCTGGCGGCCTGCCCGCAATTGCGTGCGGTGTGCTCGATGGCCGTGGGCTACAACAACATCGACGTCGCGGCCTGCACCGAGCGCGGTGTGCTCGTGAGCAACGCGCCGGACGTGCTTACCGAAACCACGGCCGACTTCGGCTTCGCGTTGATGATGGCTGCGGCGCGCCGCATCAGCGAGAGCGAACATTTCCTGCGTGCCGGGCGCTGGACGCGCTGGGGCCACGACATGTTCGCCGGCGGCGACGTGCATGGCGCCACGCTCGGCGTGCTGGGCATGGGCCGCATCGGCCAGGCCATCGCCCGGCGGGGCGCGCTGGGCTTCGGCATGCCGGTGATCTACCACAACCGCTCGCGGCTGGCCCCCGAGATCGAGGTCCGGCTCGGCGCGCGCTATGTCGCCAAGGACGAGCTGCTGCGCCAAAGTGACCACCTGGTGCTGGTGCTGCCTTACGGGCCGGCATCGCACCACGCCATCGGTGCGCCCGAGCTGGCACTGATGAAGCCGACCGCCACGCTCACCAACGTGGCCCGCGGCGGCATCGTCGACGACGCGGCACTGGCGCAGGCGCTGCGCGAGCGCCGCATTGCCGCAGCCGGGCTGGATGTGTTCGAGGGCGAGCCGGCGGTGCATCCCGAGCTGCTGACGCTGCCGAACGTGGTGCTCACCCCGCATATCGCCAGTGCCAGCCTGCCGACCCGGCGGGCGATGGCCCATCTGGCGGCCGACAACCTGATCGCCGCGCTTGGCGCGGGGCCGCAGGCCGGCAAGCCCCCGACCGCGCTGAACCCGCAGGTGTTGGGCGTCACCCGCTGATCCGGCCAAACTGGCACGGCTTTGCCAGGCTGCTTCGCGGCTGGGCGGCGACCGTCGCTGCCAACAATGCACAGTCCAAACCGCGCTCGCCCGGAGCCTGACCGTGAACACGCCTCGTCTGACCCTTTCCGTCCTGGCCACCCTGGGCCTCGCCGCCTGTTCCGGGCCGCAGGTGCGCAGCCTGGGCAACGGCGGCGGTGCGCCGGCCTACGAGTTGCGTGGCAACAGCTTGTCGGCCATCGAGGCCGAGGCCACCCGGCTGTGCAGCCGGGGCTATGAGCTGCTGCGTACGTCGCAGAACTTCGCCCGCCCCGAGCCCGACGACCACGGCGCCACGCAGTTCTTGCAGCAGGCCGGCGACTGGCTGTCCGGCCTGCCGGGCAACCAGGCGCAGGCCACGATCGTCTGCCGCGCCTGAGCGTCGGCCCGCTGCGACCGGGCTGAGACAATCGTTCGGATGAACCAATGGCTGGTGCCCGCGCTGCTGGGGCTGATCCTTCTGCTTCTGCTGTGGGTGGCGCTGCGCCGCGAAGACGGGCGTGCCCTGAAGGCACTGGGCGACAGCCTTCAGCAGGCCGCCCGTCAGGACGCCGAACGGCTGGAACGTGAACTGCGCGCCGAAGTGCAGGACAGCGCGCGCGGCACGCGGCAGGAACTGGCGGGCACGATGTCACTGTTCCAGCAGACCTTGCTGGCGCAGAGTGGCGACGTCGCGCGCACGCAGAACGAGCAGATCGACTCCTTCCGAACCCAGCTGGCCGCCATGCAGCAGCAGGTGAGCGACGCGCTGCAGGGCGCAACCCAGGCGCTGTCGCAGCAGAGCCAGTCCGCCCGCGATGCGCAGGACGCTGCGCTGAAGCGCCTTGCTGACAGCCTGGGTGAACAGCTGCGCGCCCTGTCGGACGCCAACGAGCGCCGCCTGGGCGAGGTGCGCACCGCGGTCGAGACGCGGCTGGGTGCTTTGCAGGAAGGCAACGAGAAGAAGCTCGAGCAGATGCGCGCCACGGTCGACGAGAAGCTGCACGCCACGCTGGAGCAGCGCCTGGGCGAGAGCTTCAAGCAGGTGGCCGACCGGCTGGAGCAGGTGCACAAGGGCCTGGGTGAGATGCAGACGCTGGCGCGCGATGTCGGCTCGCTCAACCGCGTGCTCACCAACGTCAAGACGCGCGGCATCTTCGGTGAGGTGCAGCTGGCCGGACTGCTGGAGCAGGTGTTCACGCCCGAGCAGTACGCCACCAACCTGGCCACCGTGCCCGGCAGCAGCGAACGCGTCGAGTTCGCTATCCGTCTGCCCGGGCAGCGAGACGACGGCAAGCCGCTGTGGCTACCGATCGACGCCAAGTTCCCCCGCGAGGACTACGAGCGCTTGCTCGAGGCGCAGGAGCGTGCCGATCTGCCGGCCATGGAACTGGCGGCCAAGGGCATCGAGACGCGGCTGCGGCTGGAGGCCCGGACCATCCGCGACAAGTACATCGCGCCGCCGCACACCACCGATTTCGCGATTCTCTTCGTGCCCACCGAGGGCCTGTATGCCGAAGCCTTGCGCCGGCCAGGGCTGGTGCAGGCGATGCAGAGCGAACACAAGGTCATGCTCGCCGGCCCGACCACGCTGCTGGCCACGCTGACCAGCCTGCAGATGGGCTTTCGCACGCTGGCGCTGGAAAAGCGCAGCGCCGAGGTCTGGGAAGTGCTGGGCGCGGTGAAGACCGAGTTCGGCAAGTTCGGCGAGGTGCTGGCCAGGACGCGCAAGAAGCTCGAGGAAGCCACCCACACCATCGACCAGGCGCAGACGCGCACCAACGTCATGACGCGCCGGCTGAAGTCGGTGGAGGCGCTGCCCGAGGCGCGCACGCTGCAGTTGCTGCCCGGCGTGGCGGACGACGACGGGCCCGCCGAGGCGCCGCGTGACTGAAGGCTCCGGCGCCGCGCCGGCCCGTTTCGGCCGGATGCTGCTGGCGCTGATCCTTGGCCAGATTGGCCTGCATGCCACGATGGCCGGCGTGCGCATGGCTGCACCGCTGCAGGCGCTGCGCGACGGCCACAGCGCCTGGAGCGTGGGCGTGCTGATGGCGCTGTACGCCGCTGCGCCGGTGCTGCTGTCGATGCACGCCGGCCGCATGGCCGATCGGCTCGGCTACCACCGGCCCGTCTACATCGCCATCGGCCTGTCGCTTTTCGGCGCCTTGCTGGCGGTGGCTTGCACCTTCGTCGGCCCGGCGGCGCGCTTCGCGCTGCTGTGCGCGTCGGCGGTGTTCGTCGGCAGTGGTGCCAACATGGGGCTGATTGTCATCCAGCGCCGCGCCGGCCAGGCCGTCAGCACCAGCACCGAGCGCATGCGGATGTTCAGCTGGCTGGGCATTGCGCCATCGCTGTCCAATGTGGTCGGGCCGGTGGCGGCGGGTTTCATGATCGACGCCGGCGGCTTCCGCGCCGCCTACGGGCTGATGCTGGCGCTCCCGCTGGTCACCTGGTGGTGCGCCCGGCAGATCCCGCGCGATGCGGAGGATCCGCAGCGGACCCGTCAGGCGCAGCCGCAGAGTTCCTGGACACTGCTGGCCGCACCCGGCCTGAAGCGTCTGCTGGTGGTGAACTGGGTGCTGTCGGCCTGCTGGGACGTGCACATGTTCGCGGTGCCGATCCTCGGCTTCGAGCGCGGCTTCAATGCCACCACCATCGGCCTGATCGTCGGCACCTTCACGCTGGCCGTCAGTGGCGTGCGCCTGCTGATCCCGCTGTGGGCCCACCGCATCAGCGAGATCGCCTTGCTGCGCGCGGCGATGGTCGGCACGGCCATCGTCTTTGGCCTGTACCCACTGGCCCATTCGCCCTGGTTGATGGGCGGCTGCGCGGTGCTGCTCGGCCTGACGCTGGGCTCGGTGCAGCCGATGATCATGACCACGCTGCACCAGCTGACACCCGCGGGGCGCTACGGCGAGGCCATTGCGATGCGCTCGATGGTGATGAACGCGTCGAGCACGGCCATGCCTTTGCTTTTCGGTGCGGCCGGCACCGCGCTGGGCGCGGCCGCGCTCTTCTGGCTGGTTGGCGGCGCGGTGGCCTCGGGATCCTGGGTGGCGCGGCGCCTGCCGGCCGGAGAAGCGGCTGGGCCCTAGAAGCGGATGCCGGCTGGCGCGGGCGGTACGGTCGGTGCGGCCGCCGGCGCGCTGCGCACGGGCGCCGATGCGGCGGCCAACGGCGCCGAGGCCGGCCGCGGGGCGCTGCGCACCACCAGCGGGGTGGCCGGCGAAGGCTGCCAGTTCTTCGGCAACTTCGATTCGCGCGGATAGCCGGCAGCATCCAGATAGGAGGCCCATTCGCTTTGCGACAGGCCGCGCAGCGCCTGCGCGCCGATGGTCAGCGACGGCACGGTGCGCGCGCCAAACACGCGTTCCATGGCTGCGGCGTCGTCTTCGCTGACGATCAGCTTCTCGGTGAAGGGCACGCCGCGTTGCAGCAGCAGCTGTCGACCGGCTTCGCACGGCGGACAGTCGGTGGCGCCATACAGCGTCACCGGGTAGCGCGTCGCTGTCTGGCGCAGCTCTTGTGGCAGACCGTCCTGCGGCGCGGGTGCTTCGTTGACGCCGGCTCGATTGATCGTGGTCACACGCGACGCGGTGTCGCTGGGCGGGCGGTCGGTGTAGGTGATGCGGCCATCGGGGCCAACCACCTTGTACAGCGCGGCAGCCGGCAACGCCAGGCCGGCCAGCGCTGCGGCGATCAGCGCCTGGCGCCATGCGGAAGTCTGGAAAGCGGCTTCGGGTCTCATCGGCGGGCGGCGTCGGGTTCAGGCGCCATGCGGCGCGGGCGGGCAGGCAGGTTCAGGCCATGCCCTGGTGCCGCAGCAGCGCATCGATGCGCGGCTCGCGCCCGCGGAAGGCCTTGAAGTTGTCGATCGCGGCGCGGCTGCCACCGACCTCCAGGATCGTCTGGCGATAGCGGCGACCCGTTTCGGGGTCGAAGACACCGCTTTCCTCGAACGCGCTCCACACATCCGCCGACAGTACTTCAGCCCAGCTGTAGCTGTAGTAGCCGGCGGCATAGGCACCATCGAAGATGTGTGAAAAACTGTGCGCAAAGCGGTTGAATTCAGCCACCGGTGCCAGCGCAACCTGCGTGCGCACCTCGTTGGCCACCTGCAGCAGCCGTGACTCGGCACCGTGCTCGCGATGGATGTGCAGGTCGAACAGCGCGAACTCCATGTGGCGCAGCATGCGCAGACCGCTGTTGAAGTTGCGCGCCGCCAGCAGCTTGTCGAACATCTCGCGCGGCAGCGGTTCGCCGCTGTCCACATGGGCGCTCAAGCGCTGCAGCACGGGCCATTCCCAGCAGAAGTTCTCCATGAACTGGCTGGGCAGTTCCACCGCGTCCCATTCGACACCGGACAGGCCCGAGACCGACAGCTCGTCCACCTGGGTCAACAGGTGGTGCAGTCCGTGGCCGAATTCGTGGAACAGCGTCAGCAGATCGTCGTGCGACAGCAGGGCCGGGCGCGCCTGGCCGTCATGCACCACCGGTGGCGCGAAGTTGCACACCAGGATGGCCACCGGCAGCTGCATTCCATGCCCGTCGGGCCGGTGCCAGCGCTGCTGGGCATTGTCCATCCACGCGCCGGAATGCTTGCCCGCTCGCGCATGCAGGTCCAGATAGAAGTGGCCGATGGGCACGCCGCTGCGGTGCAGGCTGTAGTAGCGCACGCTGTCGTGCCAGGCCGGTGCGCTGTCGGGGAGGATTTCAACATCGAACAGGGTCTGGGCGATGTCGAACAGGCCCTGCAGCACGCGCGGCTCGGTGAAGTACTGACGCAGTTCGGTGCTGCTGAAGGCGTAGCGCGACTGCTTCAGTTGCTCGGCGGCGAAGGCCATGTCCCAGGGCTGAAGATCGGGCAGCGCCAGCTCGCGCGCAGCAAATTCGCGCAGTTCGGCCAGGTCGCGTTCGGCGAAGGGCCGGGCGCGCTGCGCCAGGTCGGCAAGGAAGTCGTGCACCTGCGCCGCCGATTCGGCCATCTTCGGCACCAGCGACAGCTCGGCATAGCTCGGGTAGCCGAGCAGCCGGGCCTGCTCCTGGCGGAGCGCCAGCAGCTCGCGCATCAGCGCGCTGTTGTCCAGCTCGGCGTCGCCCAGCTCGCTGGCCCGGGTGACATGGGCTCGGTACAGGCGCTGCCGCAAGGCGCGGTCCTGTGCATGCTCCATCACCGGCTGGTAGCACGGGTCGTGCAGCGTCAGCCGGTAGCGCGGGCCGGGCTCGCCAGGTGCCGGCTTCAACCGTGTGGCCAGGCGCACGTCCTGGGGTACGCCGACCATTTCGGCTTCATCGGCCACGTAAGCAAAACGGTCGGTGGCGTCGAGCACGTTCTCGCCGTAGCGCTGCTGCAGCTCGGCTGCGCGTTCCTGGATCTGCGCGAAGCGCCCGCGTGCCGCACCTTGCAGTTCGGCACCGCCGAGCACGAACTCGCGCAGTGTGTGCTGCAGCGCCTGGCGCTGTGCGGGGTTCAGCGCGTCGGCGGCGTCCGCGATCTGACGGTACTTGCAGTACAGCGCCGGGTCGGCGCCAAGCCGGGTGTAGAAGTCGGTGATGCGCGGCAAGGCATCGTGGTAGGCCTCGCGCAGCGCGGGCGAATCTGCCACCTCGCACAGGTGGGTCACCGCGCCCCAGGCCCGGCCCAGGCGTTCGATCGGCACGTCCAGCAACAGCGCGAGAGCCGGGTAATCCGCCGGCACCTGCATGCCTGCGGCCAACGCCAGGGCGCTGTTTGCGGCAGCCAGCAGCGTGTCGACGGCCGGACCCACGTGGCGGGCCTCGATGCGGTCGTAGGCCGGCAGGCCCAGCGCCTGCATCAACGGGTTGGACGGATCGGCGTCGCCGTGCACGGCGTTCGGGCCGGGATCAGACCGAAGCACGCTCGGCGGCCTCGAGCGTGTTCACCAGCAGCATGGTGATGGTCATCGGCCCGACACCTCCCGGTACCGGCGTGATCCAGCCCGCTACCTGGCGCACCGCCTCGAAGTCCACGTCACCACAAAGCTTGCCGTCCTCGTTGCGGTTCATGCCCACGTCGATGACCACGGCGCCGGGCTTGACCATGTCGGCGCGCAGCATGTTGCGGCGGCCGACGGCGGCAATCACGATATCGGCCTGGCGTGTGTGAACGGCCAGGTCGGGTGTGGCGCTGTGGCAGACGGTGACGGTGGCGTTGGCCTGCAGCAGCAGCAGCGCCATCGGTTTGCCGACGGTGTTGCTGCGACCGATGACCACCGCGTGCTTGCCGCGCGCATCGATGCCGGTGCTTTGCAACAGCTTCATGCAGCCATAGGGCGTGGCCGGGCGCAGGCCCGGCAGGCCGGCCACCAGGCAGCCGGCCGAATGCACCGAGAAGCCGTCGACGTCCTTGGCAGTGGCGATGGCGGCGATGACCTTCTGCGGGTCGATGTGGCGCGGCAGCGGCAGCTGGATCAGGATGCCGTGCACGCTGGCATCGGCATTGAATGCGGCGATGCGCGCCAGCAGTTCGGCTTCGCTCAGGCTCGCGTCGTAGCGTTCGAAGATCGAATGCACTCCGCATTCCTCGCAGGCCTTGATCTTGTTGCGCACGTAGACCTGGCTGGCCGGGTCGTCGCCGACCAGGACGACGGCCAGCGCTGGGGGCTTGCCGCGCTCGCGCAGGGCGGCAGCCCGCGCCGCCACTTCTGCGCGCATCGTGCGGGACAGGGCCACGCCGTCGATCAGCTTGGCAGTCATGGGCAAAGGAGCGATCGCTTCGCGTTCGGAATCGAGACGGCGGCCCGGGTCAGGCCTTGCTCTGCGCGCCCAGGGCGATCTTCAACAGATCGGCCACTGTATTGGCATTGAGCTTTTCCATGATGTTGGCGCGGTGCGCCTCCACCGTCTTGATGCTGATGCCCAGGTCGTCGGCGATCTGCTTGTTCAGCCGGCCGGCAACGATGCGCTCCAGCACCTGGGCCTCGCGCGTGGTCAGCCGGCTCAGCAGGGCATCGCGGCTGGCCTGCTCCTGGTGCTGGCTGAAGGCGCTGCGCGCCTGGTCCAGCATGCGCTCCACCAAGCCGAGCAGCTCTTCTTCCTTGAAGGGCTTCTCGATGAAATCCATCGCGCCTTTCTTCATCGTGGTGACGGCCATCGGCACGTCGCCGTGGCCGGTGATGAAGACAACCGGCAGCGGGCTCTTGCGCTCGAGCAGCCGGTCCTGCAGTTCCAGCCCGCTCATGCCGTCCATGCGGATGTCGGCGATCAGGCAGGCCACCTCACGGGGGTCGAAGCGCGACAGGAAGGACTCCGACGAGTCGAAGCACTTGACCCGGTAGTCCTTGCCTTCGAGCAGCCATTGCAGCGAATCACGCACAGCCTCGTCATCGTCGACGACATAGACAGTGCCCTTCTTGGGAATCAAGCTCATTCAGGAGGCCACGATGGTGTTCGGGTTGGGATCGCGCTGCGGCTCGGCTGGCGGGCTCGTGACCTCGCCGCGGACGTGGACTTCGACCGGCAGGGTGAAGGAGAAACGGCACCCCGAAACGGCCTCGCCATTGTAGAGGTTCTGCGCGCGCATCCGGCCGCGGTGCGACTCGATGATGCTGCGGCACAGCGACAGGCCGATGCCCAGGCCTTCGGCCTTGGTCGAGAAGAAGGCTTCGTACAGCCGCTCGATCACCTCGTCCTTCAGCCCCGGGCCGGTGTCGGTGACGCTGAACTCGATGATGCCGCCTTCGTCGGGCGTGTGGCGCGGCACGACACGCAACTCGATGTTGCGCCGCGACGCCGGCAGTTGCGCGCTGTCGATGGCCTCGGCGGCGTTCTTCAGCAGGTTCATCAGCACCTGCTCGATCAGGATCGGGTCGACCTCGAGCGGCGGCAGGCGCTGCGCGACATAGGTGCGGATGGCGACGTTGCGGCGGCGCAGTTCGATGCCGGCCAGTTCGACCGCGTCCTCGACGATCTGCCGCGCATGCGCCGGCTGGCGCTGCGGCTCGCTCTTCTTCACGAAAGCTCGAATGCGGCGGATGATCTGCCCGGCACGCTCGGCCTGGCGCGCGGTCTTGCGCAGCGCCGCCAGCAGGTCGGCCTTGTCGATCGAATCGGCGTCGACGCGCGAGACCATGCCGTTGCAGTAGTTGGTGATCGCCGTTAGCGGCTGGTTCAGCTCGTGGGCCACCGACGAGGCCATCTCGCCCATCGTCACCAGCCGGCTGGTGACCTGAGCGCGGTCGGCCTGCTGCGCGGCTTGTTCCTCGGCGCGCAGTCGCGCGGTGATGTCGGT
>JAGTRL010000117.1 GCA_018261815.1 Pseudomonadota bacterium | reverse complement strand
GAAGGCGCAGCGCGCGCCGCGGCCGGTGGCCGACGAGTCGATACGCATCGTCAACGCGCACGAGCACAACCTGAAGAACCTGAGCGTGGACATCCCGCGGGGCAAGTTCAGCGTCATCACCGGCGTGTCCGGTTCGGGCAAGAGCACGCTGGCCTTCGACATCCTGTTCAATGAGGGACAGCGCCGCTACCTCGAATCGCTGAACGCCTATGCGCGCAGCATCGTGCAGCCGGCGGGTCGGCCCGAGGTGGATGCGGTCTACGGCATCCCACCGACCGTGGCCATCGAGCAGCGCCTCTCCCGCGGTGGGCGCAAGAGCACGGTGGCGACGACCACCGAGGTCTGGCATTTCCTGCGCCTGCTGTGGGTCAAGCTCGGCTTGCAGCATTGCGTGCACGACGGCGCGCCGGTGCGGCCGCAGAGCGCCGAGAGCATCGCCGCACAGCTGTTGCGCGACCATCGCGGAGAACATGTCGGCCTGCTGGCGCCGCTGGTGGTGGCACGCAAGGGTGTCTACACCGATCTCGCCAAGTGGGCCAAGGCGCGCGGCCACACGCACCTGCGGGTCGATGGCGAGTTCCTCAAACTGGACCCCTGGCCGCGGCTGGACCGCTTCAAGGAACACACGCTGGAACTGCCGGTGGCCGACATGGTGATCACGCCGGACAACGAGGCCGAGCTGCGTGCCGCGCTGTCCAAGGCGCTGGAGGCGGGCAAGGGCGTGATGCACCTGCTGCACCCGCTGGACGGCCTGGGTGCGGCGATGGAGTCGGGGCAGAGCACCGTGTCCATCGGTGCAGTGAAGGTGTTCTCCACCAAGCGCGCCTGCCCGGTGTGCGGCACCAGCTACCCCGAGCTGGACCCGCGTATGTTCTCCTACAACAGCAAGCACGGCTGGTGCACGACCTGCGTCGGCACCGGCCTGGCGCTGACGCGCGAACAGCGCAAGGCCTACGACGATTCGAAACGCGACGATGACCCGAAGGGCCGCGAGCAGAGTTTTCCTTCCGAAGAGGCCGAAGTCGAGGGCATCGTCGACGCGCCGTGCCCCGACTGTCACGGCACGCGGCTGAACCCGGCCTCGCGCCAGGTCAGCTTCGACGGCAAGGCCATCAGCGAGGTGGCAAACATGTCGGTGGGCCAGGCGCGCCTCTGGGTCGAGGGGCTGATGCGCGCGGGCCACCTGTCGGTGCGCGAGACCGGCATCGGCCGCGATGTCATCAGCGAGATCGCCGGGCGATTGCAGTTCCTCGAAGAAGTGGGCCTGGACTACTTGACGCTGGATCGCGCCGCGCCCACTTTGAGCGGCGGCGAGGCGCAGCGCATCCGCCTGGCGGCGCAGCTGGGCAGCAACCTGCAGGGCGTGTGCTACGTGCTCGACGAGCCGACCATCGGGTTACACCCGCGCGACAACCGCATCCTGCTGAACGCGCTGCAACGCTTGAGCGACCAGGGCAACACGCTGGTGGTGGTGGAGCACGACGAGGACACGATCCGCCATGCCGAGCACCTGATCGACATCGGCCCGGGCGCCGGCAAGCGCGGCGGCACGCTGGTGGCCGAAGGCTCGGCGGCAAACCTGTCGGCCGCGCCTGCGTCGGTGACGGGGCGGCTGCTGGCCCACCCGCTGCGCCACCCGCTGCAGCCGCGCCGGCCGGTGGACCCGGCGGCGCCATCGCTGCACATCAAAGGCGCCACGCTGCACAACCTGCAGCAGGTGGGCGTGGCCGTGCCGCTGCACCGCCTGGTGGCGGTGACGGGCGTCAGCGGCTCGGGCAAGAGCACCTTGGCCCGCGACGTGCTGCTGGCCAACCTGCAGTTCATCAACAGCCGCGGAGCGAAGCCGAACTGGCAAGGGCTGGACGGCATCGATGGCTGGCAGCACGTCGACCGAGTGCTCGAGGTCGACCAGACACCGATCGGCAAGACGCCGCGCTCCTGCCCGGCCACCTACATCGGCTTCTGGGACATCATCCGCAAGCTCTTTACCGAGACGCTGGAAGCCAAGGCGCGCGGCTACGCGGCGGCGCGTTTTTCCTTCAACACGGGCGACGGCCGCTGCCGCACTTGCGAAGGCCAGGGCCTGCGCACCATCGAGATGAGCTTCCTGCCGGACGTGAAGGTGCCCTGCGAAAGCTGCCACGGCCAGCGTTTCAATGCCGAGACGCTGGCGGTCAGCTGGCGCGGCAAGAGCATCGGCGAGGTGCTGCAGATGGAGGTGGACGAGGCGGTGGAGTTCTTTGCCTCGATGCCGTCCATCGCCCACCCGCTGCAGCTGCTGAAGGACGTGGGCCTGGGCTATCTGACGCTGGGCCAGCCTTCGCCCACACTGTCCGGCGGCGAAGCCCAGCGCATCAAGCTGGTGACCGAGTTGAGCAAGGTGCGCGACGACATCACGCGCCGTGGCCAGAAGCCGCCGCACACGCTGTACGTACTGGATGAGCCCACGGTGGGCCTGCACATGGCCGACGTGGAAAAGCTGATCCGCGTGCTGCACCGGCTGGTCGACGGCGGCCACAGCGTCGTGGTCATCGAACACGATCTGGACGTGATCGCCGAGGCCGACTGGGTCATCGACCTGGGACCGGAGGGTGGCGGCGAGGGCGGCCGCGTGGTGCTGGCAGGCACGCCGGAGCAGGTGGTGGCGGCAAGCACGCACACCGGCGTGGCACTGGCGCTGGTCTTGGCGCGTTCGACCCGGGCTCACCCAGCGCTCGCTTAGGCAACGACGAGGTCGTCACCAGAAGGTGGGCACCCAGGGGTAGCGATCCACCGGCCTGAAGGCGATAGCGGCGCGGTGCCCGGCTTGAGACCGTCCGAGGCCACAACTTCGGGAGGCACGCGTGCAAGCCAGGGTGCAGCCAACGCACCGGGCGCCGGGTGGCGCCGCGGTCCCCTGCGAGCGTCACTGCCGCAAGCAGACCACGCATAGCGGCTGAGCCCCGCGCGCAGGGCCGATGGTGCCGGCCTTCGGCGACGGCAACCTGTTGCAGTTGGCGGCCAGGGCCGGCATCGAGTTCGACGGGTCGGCGCTCGATGCCTTCCCGAGCGCGAGGCGAGGCTGGCAGCGGCACCGTGACGCTCATCAGCGCTTTGCCTCGGCCGCCAACCTCGACATCCACCTGCACTGCCTGGCGCCGGACGGGCCATCGTCGTGCGCCGCCGCGACGGTGAGCGTTGCGCCCGCGAGGCCGGTGCCAATCCCCTGCGCGGGAGGGTTGCACTCGGCCCGTGACGCTGCCGTCCACCCGGCGTCGCTACACTTCCGGGCCCGCCGCCAACGTGCCGACGACCTTGCCGATCTCCACGAGCCACGAGCCCAGCGACACACCGATCGAGCTCGACGACGCCGCGCTGGTCGCGTTGTGCCGCGAAGGCGACCGACGGGCGTGGGCCGCGCTGGTGCGGCGCTACCAACGGCTGGTCTACACCGTGCCACGCCGCGCCGGCCTGTCGGACGCCGACGCGGCCGACGTCTTTCAGTTCACGTTCACGCGGCTGGTCGAGCACCTACCCCGTCTCGACGACGCCGCGCGCGTTCGTGCCTGGCTGGTGACCACGGCGCGCCGCGAAACACTGCGCCTGCTGTCGCTGCAGCAGCGCGTCGTCACCATGCCCATCGCTGCGGGCATGGACGCCGACGCCGACGACGACCCTTTTGCGCAGTGGCCCGACCCGACGCCGCTGCCCGAGGCGCAGCTGCAGTCGCTGCAGGAACAGCACCGCGTGCGGCGCGCGCTCGAGCGGCTCGACGCGCGCTCGCGTGCCTTCGTCGAACTGCTGTTCCTGCAGGACCCGCCGCTGGCCTACGCCGAGATCGCGGCGCGCCTGGGCATCGCCGAGGGCAGCATCGGCCCGACGCGCGCGCGCTGCCTCGACAAGTTGCGCCGGGCGCTGCAGGCGTTGTAACCGTACGTATCGAATCGCTGCCTCAGTCCTCTGTGCCATTGCCATCCCTGCCGCGACCGAAAGCCGCCCGATGACGACCCCGACCGACCCGACCGACGAGCAAATCGAGCAGTGGCTGCGCGCGAGCCGCACGCTCGAAGACGCACCGGACTGGCTGGTCGAGCGCGTGATCGCGCAGGGCGCGTCGACGCTGGCGGCGGCAGCGCCGCAGCCGACGCTGGGTGAGGCGCTGCGCCGCGTGCTGGCACGCCTCGTGTCCGACACCGGCGCCGTGCCGACGCTCGCGCTGGGGCTGCGTTCGGCCGGACCGGGGACGCGGCAGTTGCTGTATGCCGCCGAGGGGCGCGACATCGACGTGCGCATCACGCCTGCCAGCCCGGCCGGCGGCGGCTGGGTGATCAGCGGCCAGGTGCTCGGGCCTGCGTTCCACGGCGAGGTGCGGCTGGCCGGCGAGGGCATCGACGAGCGCGCGCCACTCGATGACAGCGCCGAGTTCCGCTTCGGGCCCGTGCCCGCGGGGCGCTGGCAGCTGATGCTGGTAGGCCACGGCCTGCAGGTTGAGCTGCCTGCGCTGGACATCGCGGCGGCATGACGCTGCCGGCGGCCGATGACGCGGTGCTCGAGCAGGCACGTGCCTGGGTGCGCGACGACGCCGCTGCACCGTCGCCGACGTGGCCCGAATCGCCCGACGACGCGGCACGGCTGGGCTGGGCACTGAAGGCGGCGTGTTACGAGACATGGAACACGGCGCCGGCGCGCGCCGAGCGCGCTGCCGAGCTGCTGCACGACCTGGCCGCCGCGCGGCAGTCGCACTCGCCGGTGCTGCACGCGCTGGCGTGCTGGACGCGCGGCATCGCCGAACTCGGCGCCGGCCGCATGGCGGCCGCCCTCGATGCGCTCGACGCGGCTGCCACCGCCTTCGAGGCCCTCGGCGACGGCGCCCACGCGGCGCAGACGCAGGTGCCCAAGCTGATGGCGCTGTCGGTGCTCGGCCGCCACGACGAGGCGCTGCAGTGTGCGCAGGCCATGCTCGCGCAGTTCGTCGCCAGCGGCGATCAACGCTCGGCCGGCAAGATCGAGCTGAACCTCGGCACGATGCTGTTCCGGCAGGACCGCCACGCCGATGCGTGCCGCCACTACCGCAGCGCGGCGCAGCGCTTCGCCGCTGTGCAGGATGTCGAGCAGTCGGTGCTGGCCGACATCGGCCTGGCCAACGCGCTGACCTGGTTGTTCGACTTCAACGAGGCTCTTCGAGTCAATCAGCGCGCGCGCCAGCTTGCCGACGCACACGGCTACACGGTGCTCAGCGCGCAGGCGCGCGGATCGATCGGCCAGCTCGAACTCAACCGCGGCCAGCCGCAGCGCGCACTGCCTGAGCTGGCTACCGCGTGCCGGCTGATCGAGCAGATCGGCGGCCTGCCGCAGCGCCTGGCCGAGGCCGAGATCTCGCTGGCCGACGCCTACCTGGCCGTGAATCTGCTGCCGGAGGCGGTGGCGCTGTACGACCGCGTCGCCGCGCGCTGCGCCGAGCATCACATGCCCGCCGAGCAGGCGCGCGCCCGGCTGCAGCGCGCGCAGGCGCTGGCGCGGCTCGGCGAGTTCGACCGCGCCCAAACCGATCTGGAGGCGGCGCAGCGTCTGTTCGAGGCGCAGGACAACCCTGCGTCGGCGGCGCTGGCCGCGCTGCAGCTTGCTGCCATCCAACTGAAGCGCGGGCACGCGCCCACGGCGCGGGCCGGGGCGCTGGCCGCGGCGCAGGTCTTCGACGCGCATGCGCTGCCCGGCTGGCGCTGCGAGGCGGAGGTGCTGGCGGCCGAGGCCTGCGCCGCCGCAGGCGACGGTCGCGAGGCGCGCCTCCGCTTCGAGGCCGCACTTGCGCTGCCGGGTGCGGCCAGCCACACCGACTGGCGCTGCCGCGTCGGGCTGGCGGCGCTGGACCGTGACGCCGGCCGCCGCGATGCTGCGCAGGCGCAGCTCGAACAGGCGCTGGCCGTCATCGAGGCGCAGCGCGCGGCGCTGCCGGGCGACGAGTTTCGCACCGCCTTCGGCACCGACAAGGCGGCGGCCTTTGATGCGTTGATCGATCTCGCCTGGCAGGCGCTCGACGAGAGCCCGGGCGCGCAGACGGCCTCGGCCACGCTGTGGCAGGCGCTCGAACGTTCGCGCGGCCGCGCGTTGGCGCTCGGACTTGCGCGCGGCGATGTCGCTGTCGATGCCGTCGCCGACGCGCTGCGCACGCGCCTGCAGTGGACGCGCGATCAGGCGGGCCTGGCGCTGGCCGACGGCGACGCGAAGGCCGTGGCCGCATTTGGCCAGCAGGCGCACGCGCTTGAGCAGCAGTTGCTCGAGGCCTGGCGCTTTGCGCAGGCGGCGGCGTCGCCGGTTGCTGGCGCAGAGGCCATTGATGGCGAACCGCCGCCATCGCTGGCCACGCTGCAAGCGGCGCTCGCGCCGGGCGATGCCTGGGTGCAGTACCACCGCCTCGGCGCGCGCTGGATCGCCGCTGTCGTGACGCGCGAGCGCGTGCACTGGGCCGATGGCGACGCGACCGGCCTCGACGAGCGGCTCGAGGCGCTGCGCTTCCAACTCGAAGCCCTGCGCGGTGCGGTGCCCGCGCTGCAGGCGCACGCGGCACAGTTGCACGAACGAACGCGCCGCCATCTGCAGGCGCTGCACCGCCAGCTCTGGGCGCCGCTGGCCGATGCCGTGGGCGCGAGCACGCGCGTGTTCGTGGTGCCGCACCGCAACCTGCACTACCTGCCCTTCGCCGCGCTGCACGACGGCCGGCAGTGGCTGGTCGAGCGCCATGAACTGGCCCTGGTGCCCAGCGCCACGGTGTGGATGGTGGCGCGCCGCCGGGCACCGGCGCGCCACGACCGCCTGCTCGCCCTTGGCGTCGGTGGCCCCGCGCTGCCGCACGTCGAGGCCGAAGTGCACGCGGTCGCACGGCACTTCGGCTCCGGCGCAGTGCTGCGCGTGGGCGCCGAGGCGACGCTTGCGGCGCTGCGCGACGCGGCGCCGGCCGCAGACGTCGTGCACCTGGCGTGCCACGCGCAGTTCCGCGCCGACAGCCCGTACTTCTCGGCACTGCACCTCGCCGATGGCGAGCTGAGCCTACGCGATGCCGCGGCCTTGCCGCTGGTGGCGAGCCTGGTGACGCTGTCGGCCTGCGAGACGGGACTGAGCCGTGCCGCCCCCGGCGACGAACTGATTGGGCTCGTGCGCGGGTTCCTGCTCGCGGGCGCGCCGAACGTGCTGGCGACGCTGTGGACCGTGGACGACGCGTCAACGGCTGCGCTGATGGAGGACTTCTATGCAGGGCTTTGCGCAGGCGCTCGTCCTGCGGCGGCGCTGCGCGCCGCACAATCGGCATCCGCCAGCGCAGGCCGGCACCCGTTCTACTGGGCCGCGTTCGCGCTGTACGGCCGTGACTGAGACGGCTCGGGGCGACCGATGTATCAGCCGGCGCCGCGGCCGCTCTGTGACGGCAGCCTCTGTCCTGCAAGGTCGCCCATGCCCGTACTGCCCCCCTTCACCCACCGCCTGTCGACGTTGGCCCTCGCCGGCGCGCTGCTGAGCGCCTGTGGCGGTGGCGGGGGCGGGGACTTTTTCGGTGGCGGCGGCGGTGGCGGCGGCGGCAGCTGCGGCGCCATCTCGGCGCTGCCCGTCGACGCTGCGGCGCCGGCCGAGGTCGTGCTGCAGCTGCGGCCGGGGCAGAGCATCGCGCCGGTGGCCACGGCCAACGGCCTGAGCGTGATCGCCCAATTCGGCTCGCGCCCGATCTACCGCCTGCGTGTCGGTGTCGGCGACAGCGTCGACGCGGCGGTCGAGCGCCTGCGTTCGGATCCGCGCGTCTATTGGGCCGAACCGAACCTGCAAGGCCAATCGCCCGAGAGTCGTCGTTGCTCGGTGTGGACCATCGGTGAGGCCAGCGACTACGCCGCGCAGTGGGCGCCCGGCGCGTTGCGGCTGGCCGCGGCCCACGGCGCCAGTCAGGGCGACGGCGTGCGCGTGGCCGTGCTCGACACCGGCGTCGACCTGACGCACCCGGCCTTGGCCGGTCGCTTGCTGGCGGGCCGCGATTTCGTCGACCCGGGCACCTCGCCGCGCGAAGAAGGCAGCGTCGACGACGCGGGCTTCGGCCATGGCACGCATGTCGCCGGGCTGGTGGCGCTGGCGGCGCCGCGCGCGCGCATCATGCCGGTGCGCGTGCTCGACCCGGGCGGGCAGGGCAATGCGTGGGTGCTGGCCGAAGCGCTGGGGTGGGCCGTCGACCCCGACAACGACCCCGCCACCGACGACGGCGCGCACGTCGTCAATTTCAGCCTCGGCACGCTGCGCCCGACGCGGTTGCTCGAGATCGCGGTGCGCATCGCCAGCTGCGACATCGACGACGACGACGACGAGGATGACTTCGAAGATCCGCGCTTCGACGCCGACCGCGAACGCTGCGCGCGGCGCCACGGCGCCGTCGTGCTCGCCGCGGCCGGCAACAGCGGCAGCGCGACCGAAAGGCAGTATCCGGCGGCCGAGGCGAAGGCGGTGCCGATCGTCGGCGCGCTCGCCGTGACCGCGAGCAACGTGCAGAGCCGGCTGGCCAGCTTCGCCAACTCGGGTGACTGGATCCACGTCGCCGCGCCGGGCGAAGGCATCACCAGCACGATCCCCGGCGGTGGCTACGGCACCTGGAGCGGTACGTCGATGGCATCACCGCTGGCCGCCGGCGTCGCTGCGCTGGTGATCGCCAGCGGCAGCGGGCCCGACCCACAGGGCTTCAATGGCCTGCGCAGCTGGGCGCCGGGCGATGTTGCCAAGCGGATCGAGGACCGCACCGGCAAGCTGTGCGGCACGGGGCTGCGGCAGGTCGACGCCTACGCCGCGGTCGTCGATACCTCGGGCCTCGATCCGGACTGCCCGTAGTCGAAGGCGCAGCCTCACCGGGCCGCGCCGTCGTTCGGCAGGGTCGGCGCGTGGGCGCCGATCTGCACCCTCGGTCTTCACCGTCGCCACACCGTGCGCCTGCTGCCGCGGCTTGCCTGCCTGCCCGTTGACGGACCCACGCCTCGTGGCAGACCGATGTATCAGCACTTCCACAGGCCGCTCTGTGTGCATGACGCACGGTGATCGGGCCTGATGCCACCGCCCTGCGGCCCCCAATGTCCCAACCCCTGGAGAGCTGCGATGACGACGACCTTGATGCCTTCCCCCTTTCTGGCACTGTTGTGCACGACGCTGGCGCTGGCCGCCTGCGGCGGTGGCAGCAGCGACGACGGCGACGCGGGCGTCAGCGACTCGCGCCTGATGCTGGCCGCTGCACCGGCGCTGCCGTCCGGCGCCGCGCCCGTGCCCGCGCTGACGTACTCGTGCGGCAACGTGACGCTGGGCAGCGCGCGCAGCGGCGAGATCGAGGTGCCCGCCGGCCAGGTGTGCGTGCTGCAGGGCACCTACGTCGACGGCAACATCAAGCTCAATCGCGGCAGCGTGCTCGACGCGCGCGACGTCACCGTGATCGGCAATGTGCAGGCCGAAGGTGCGGCGAGCGTCCTGCTGGCGGGCGCGAGCAGTCTCACGGGCTCGGTTCAGATAAAGCAGGGCAGCCGCGCGACGATCTTCGGCGCACGCATCAACGGCGACCTGCAGTTCGACGCCAACACCGCGCCGCTGCTCGCGGCGGGCAACCAGGTCGGCGGCAACATCCAGGTGGTCGGCAACCGCGGCGGCGCGACGCTCATCGACAACCGCGCGATCGGCAACCTGCAGTGCAAGGAAAACGCCCCGGCGCCACAGGGCAGCGGCAATTCGGCCGCATCGATCGAGGACCAGTGCCGCAACATGCTGCCCGCCGGCGGCAGTTCCACGGATGAGCCGGCCAACCCGCCGGTGGCGCCGGTGCCGCCGTCGAGCGGCACCACGCTGCCGGCGGCCACGTTCGCCAGCGGCAGCAACGTCGTGTGCCGCAACCTCAGTCTCGGCGCACAGACCTATGCCAACGTCGAGGTGCCTGCCGGCGCGCGCTGCGAGCTGAGCGGCACGCGCTTGACCGGCAACCTCGAGCTCGGTGCCGGCGCGTCGGTGGGCGCGCGCAACGTCAGCGCGGCCGGCAACCTGCAGGGCGACGGCGCGGGCCCGGTGACGGTCAGCGGCGGGCGCTTTGACGGCTCGGTGCAACTCGAGCGCGGCCAGGCCGCGACGCTGTCGGGCACGGGCATCGGCGGCTCGGTGCAGATCAAGGTCCATGCCGGCCTGCTGTGGCTGCAGGACCTGCGCGTGACAGGCGACATCCAGCTGTTCGACAACCGCGGCGGCGCGGCGCTCAACGGCAACGCGGTCGACGGCAACCTGAAATGCAAGGGCAACGTGCCGGAGCCCAGCGGCAGCGGCAACCGCGCCGCGTCGAAGGAAGACCAGTGCAGCGCGCTGTGAGCGGATGGCTCACGGCATGTCGCATCGCAGGACCCTCGACGCAAGGAAACGACCATGACTTCCTGGACCTCCATCTCTCGCCCGTTCCTCCGCGCCGGCGCCGTCTTGCTGCTCGTGCTCACTGCGTTGGGTCTGGCCGGCTGTGCCTCGATGTCGGCGCGTGACCGCAACACGGCCGTCGGCGCCGCTGTCGGCGGTGTCGCCGGCTCGGTGCTGACCGACGGCAGTGCGATTGGCACGCTGGGCGGCGCCGTGGTCGGTGGCGTCATCGGCCGCGAGGTCGACGCCGGCGAGCGCAAGGACGACCGCAATCGCCGCAATCGCGACCGGGACGATTGATTCGGCCGCCGCCCTGGGCCGCCCACGACCGTCGCGCGCGGACCGAGCCACGAAAAGAGGCCCTTCTCCATGCGCTCGATCCAGTGCGCGGCGCGGGCACCAGACCAAGCGCACCGAGACAGCATCCT
Organism: Pseudomonadota bacterium; assembly: GCA_018261815.1. Taxonomy (GTDB): domain Bacteria; phylum Pseudomonadota; class Gammaproteobacteria; order Burkholderiales; family Burkholderiaceae_C; genus Rubrivivax. Next base: position 1,489 of record JAGTRL010000117.1, on the reverse strand, counting down.
TCTCGCGCGAGGCACCACGCACCGGGTGATGTCGTCGTGGGAGTTCATGCAGCGGCCGGCCGCGCTGGTGCAACGGCCCCGGCTGCAGCTGATCCGCCTCCATGGCGCACCGTCACGGAATACCAAGCTGCGCGCGAACCTGCGCCAAGCGCATCACCGACCGCAGCGCGATGTTGTGCGGCACCCTGCTGCGCCGCGTCGACGTCGCGGCTGCGGTGTGGGACGAGGGGCCGGCAGACGTCGTGTGTTCGTGAGACACAGGCGATGTATCACGCGGCCGGTTCGGCGCTCTGTGCGGCAGGCAGCGAGGACCGGTCTGCCGGCCCCGCGCCTCAACCCGCAAACCCAGGAGTACCAGCATCATGTCGATCCGCACCCCGAACCTTCGTCTACTCGGCACCGCGTGTGCCCTGCTCGCGTTAACCAGCCTGCCCGCGGCCGCCGAGGAATACCGCTGCACCGGCCGCGTCGGCGCCGTGGGCCTGGACAACATCTTCGTGCCCGACGGCGCCAGATGTGTGCTCGAACGCACCCGGGCCAAGGGCAACATCGTGGTCGGTGAAGGCGCCAGCCTGTACGCGACCAGCGTGTCCATCAACGGCAACCTGCAAGCCGAAGGCGCCGCCGATGTGCAGGTGGGCGGCAACTCCACCTTCGGTGGCTCGGTGCAACTCGTCAAGGGTGGTTCGGCGACGATCGCGCGCGCGCGCATCAACGGCGACATCTTGTTCGACGAAAACCACGGCTTGCTGTCGGCCCAGGGCAATGTGCTGGGCGGCGACCTGCAGGCCTTCAAGAACCTGGGCGGTATGTCGCTGATCAACAACCGCATGAAGGGCAATCTGCAGTGCAAGGAAAACATCCCGGCGCCCACCGGCCGCGGCAACCAGGCGGCAAGCAAGGAGGACCAATGCGCGCGGCTGTGACGACGCGCTGATGCGCGGCCCTGGCCCGCCTCTGGCAGGGCAGGGGCTGCGCACCATCGAGATGAGTTTCCTGCCCGACGTGAAGGTGCCCTGCGAGCGCTGCCACGGCCAGCGCTTGGATGCCGAGACGCTGGCGGTGAGCTGGCGGGGGAAAAACATCGGCGGACTGCTGCAGAGGCAGGTCGACGAGGCGGTGGAGTTCTTTGCCTCGATGCCGCAGGTCGCGCTTCCGTTGCAACTGCTCAGGGACGTGGGCCTGGGCTAGCTGACGCTTGGCCCGCCCTCGCCCGCGCTGTCCGGTGGCGAGGCGCAGCGCATGAAGCTGGTGACCGAATTGAGCAGGGTGCGCGACGAGTTCCCCTTGCCACGCTTCGCCTTCGGCGAAAGCCCCCTGGGGGAGGCAGCGCGCCGCTTGGGAACGGCCCGCCGCCAGCGCGCGCCCACCGCGGCCAGAAGCCGCTGCACACGCTGTACATGCTGGACGAGCCGACCGTGGGCCTGCACATGGCCGACGTGGAAAAGCTGATCCGCGTGCTGCACCGGCTGGTCGACGGCGGCCACAG
>JAGTRL010000116.1 GCA_018261815.1 Pseudomonadota bacterium | reverse complement strand
GCGCGAGCGCCAGTGGTCACTGTCGAGGGGCGCAGGCACGTTCGGCGCAACGGATCGTGGACCGCGGAGGCACTTCCAGACCAGATACTCGCCCAGTGTCCGGCCGAGCATCTGCCCGGCAATGCTGTCGATCGGGAAGTGCACGCCGGCGACGGTGCGGTTGATCGAGGTGCGTGCCGCCAGCCGCTGCAGTGGCTGGCGCAGCGACGCGCCATGCGGCAGCAGTTTTTCGATGAGGTGCACGACCATGAAGGCTTCGGTGGCATGGCCGCTGGGCAGGCTGCCGTGCAGCGGCGTGGCGATGATCGGCTGAATGTGTGGTGAGTACTCCGCCGGCCGCGGACAGGCCAGTGCATGTTTGAAGCGCATTTCGACGAAGGAGGCGAAGGCCAGCGCCAGCCACATCAACTCCAGCGTCTTCGGCCGCCGCTCGAGGTTCAGGCTGGCCACGGCGTTCCAGTAGGCGAATTGCGGCGTCAGCTGGCTGAGGATTTCGCTGGTGCGCTCTTCGCGCAGATCGGCCCAGACATCGACGAGTTGCACCTGCGCCTTGAAGACATCCGACGAAGGCCGCCACATCGCGGCGATCGGGTACAGGCCCGGAGGTGCATCGTTCGTGGCGGGACTGCGGTGCTGGAGCCCGGCCACTTTGTCGTTGGTCTCGAAATGGAGCGCCGCGATCAGGTCGAACAGCAGCACATGCTGACGCACGAAGGGCGCCCATTGCGTCATCGAAGTCGCCTGGTCGATGCCCGGCATCAACGGGTCCAGCGTCGGGATGGGAGGCGCATCGGCGAGCGCGCCGCGTGTCTTGATCAGGGCGTCGGCCAGCATCAGCCCCTCGTCCGGCACCGCGGATGCCCCTGCGCCCATCGCGCCCATGGCACCCATGGCACCCATCGCCCCCATTTCGCCTGCCATCGCCTTTTCCTCCTTCCAGGGCCGGTTCTGCTACTCGGGCAGCCCGGCGGCCACCAGCGCATCCCCGAACACTTGCCCGAGCGGCCCCGCGCTGAAACCGGAGACCACACGGAACTGGCTTGCGGTGTAGCCCGGCGTCAATGCCAGCAGACTGGACACGCTGCGCCGCGCCTGGTCCATGTGCCCGGACATCGACTGCGCGATGGCCAGCGCGCGATAGGTCGATGGGTGCATGCGGTTGGCGCGCAGCGAGCGTTCGGCCAGCTCGATCGCGCGCGCATAGTGGCCCGCGCCAAGAGCGGCCGAGGCGGCGAGCGAGTCGTAGTAGTGACGCATCGGATCGATTGGCGACAGCATCAGCGCACGTGCACTGGCCTGCTCGGCCGGAACGCCTTCGGCGGCAAAGCCATGCAGGATGCCGCGGAACAGCCAGGCCAGTGATTCGTTCGGGTTTGACTCCAGCGCGGCATCGAGCCGCTGCCTGGCGGTGGCGACGTCCTTGCGCAGGTTGAGCTGCAGCACGCCGTCGATGGCCAGCGCCAGAGCACATTGCGGATCGCGATCGAGCGCGCGTTGCGCGTGTTCGAACGCCAACTGGACGTCCACCTGCGGCGCGTTCGACCGGTTCTGTGTCACGCGCAGCGCATGCCAGTTGGCCAGCCAGGCGTAGGGCCTGGCATGACGGCGGTCGCGGTCGATCAGGTGGTCCAGCATCGCCTTCGAGGTATCGAACTCGGCCGGCGAGCTGCGGTGCATCAGGGCGATCGCGCCGAGCAGCAGGCTGTAGCTCTTGACGGTGGGCAACGCATGCGACGACGCACGCCCCAGCTCGTGCTGCATGATCGCCGCGCTGACCTCGGAAACGATGGTCGCGATCATGCTGTCCTCGGCGGCCCACACGGCGCGCAGATCGCCCAGCAGACGATCGGCCCAGACGATGCGTCCGCCGGGCGCTTCGACCAGCTCGATCATCACCTTGAGCTGGTGTCCCGAGACCTGGACGCTGCCCGAGATCAGGTAGTTCGCACCGAGGTGCGTGGCGATCTGCGCGGGCGTGTCGGGCCGGCCCTTGAACACCGTGGTCGACATGCGCGAGATGACGTTCAGGGCCTGGGTCTTCGACAGCGCCGCAATGATCTCGTCGGCCAGCGCATCGCCGATCAGCTGGTGGCCCGCCTCCTGGCCCAGCAGTCCCAACGGGATGACGGCCACGGTGGGCCGGGTCGGGCCCGGCTCGGGTGCGGACGGCGCGATCACGGGCAGGGGCCCGGCTGGACCGACGCGGAACGCGCGCACCGGAGCGTCGATGTGCTTCATGTAGCAATCGCCCAGGTCCTCCACCGAGGCGTCCAGACCGTCGGCCAGGGCGTCGCGCGTTTCCGCGGACACGACGATCTCGCCAGGTCCCGCCAGCGTGGTCAGACGCGCCGCGAGGTTCACGCCGGTGCCGTAGATGTCATGCTCGTCGCTCGTCACTTCGGCAAAGTGGACACCGATGCGCAGCTTGATGCAGTCGCCGTCGGGTCGATCGCCGTTGTGCCGCCCAATGGCGGCCTGGATGTCGATCGCAGCCTGCACGGCCGGTGGCACGGTGGCGAACTCCAGCAACAGCCCATCGCCCAGGCTCTTCACCATCCGGCCGGCATGTGCCGGCAACACCTGGGTGCGCACCAGATTCACAAACCGCCGCCAGCGATCGATGACACCGGCCTCATCCGCCTGCATCAATCGAACCGACTCGACGACATCCACCACCACGATGGCGCGGCGTTCACGCCTCAGCTGTGGCCATTCCGCGTCATCGTCGATGGGCTGGGACATGCTGATCGGGTGTTGACGTGCTGTCATCCCGATTCTGGTGGACAAGCGCGTGCTGCAACAAGAAGGACAGCGCGCCGCCATGGCGCCATCGCCACAGAGCCGGCCTCCAGGAGGCCTCAGCGTTTGGGGTCGTTTCCGCCCTGGGGCGGCGGCTCGAAGCGCCGCTGCGGCCTCGGCGCGCGCGCGTACAGCCCTTCCACCTTGGGCAGGTTGGCTTCGATGTCCTTGATGCGCGTCGGCCCCGACGGGTGGGTGGACAGGAACTCCGGCGGCGCACCCTTGCTGACCGCGCCCATCTTCTGCCACAGCGTGACGCCAGCCGCCGGGTTGTAGCCGGCCCGGGCGGCCAGCTCCATGCCCACCAGGTCGGCCTCGGATTCGTCGTCGCGGCTGAACACCAGGCTCAGCATCTGCTCGCCCATGCCTGCCACCAGCCGGCCGGTGTTGCCCAGGCCGAGCAGCGCCGAGCCCAGCTCGAGCGCGCCGCGCGTGGCGAAGCTCTTGCCCATGCGCTCGCGCGCATGCTCGCGCAGCGCATGGGCCATCTCATGGCCCATGATCATGGCCACCTCATCGTCATTGAGCTGCAGCCGCGACAGGATGCCCCAGAAGAAGGCAATCTTGCCACCGGGCATGCAGAAGGCGTTGATCTGCTGGCTGCCGATCAGGATCACCTCCCACTTCCACTTTTTCGCGCGCGGGTTCCACGGCGGCGTATACGGAATCAGCCGCTTGGCGATGTAGCGCAGCCGCAGCAGCTGCGGGTGATCGTCGGGTGCCAGCGCGCGCTGCTGCCGCGCCTGTCCCTGCATCTGCACGAACTGCTGCGCGGCCGCCTGCTCCACCTGCTCGGCCGGCACCAGCTTGGCGAAACGCGAGCTCTTGCCCACGTCCACGCCCTCGCCGGCAGCCCAGGCCGGCCACGTGCCTGCCGCGCCCAGGCCCAGCAGGCCCAGCGACAGCCGGCGGCGGCGGTGCACGCCGCAGCTGCAGCCGCGGGCATGCATCCAAGGCGGCAGGTCGGCGTCGGTGACGAAGGCAGTGTCCATGGCGTGCTGCGATGCGCGGGCGGCTGTCCGGTTCCCCGGGCCGCCAGCCTAACAAAATGTCAGTCGTCGCTGGCGCCGGCCGTGGCCGGGTCGACTTCCAGTGCGCGCACGCTTGCGCGCATCCACCACAGCATCCACAGGGCCGGCAGCGCGGCCACGGTGCTGACGATGAAGAAGACCGGCCAGCCGATCGACTCCGCCAGCACGCCGGCAAGCGGGCCGACCCAAACCCGGCCGACCGAGGCGAAGGCGCTGAGCAACGCGTACTGCGTGGCGGTGAAGCGCTGGTTGCACAGGCTCATCAGGAACGCGACAAAGGCCGCCGTGCCCATGCCGCCGGACAGGTTCTCGAAGGCGATCACCATCAGCAGCCCGCCATCCACCGGCGTGGGCTGGGCCAGCTGCACGAAGCCCAGGTCGAAGGCCGGCAGCACCAGCCCCGGCATCAGCCCTTTGCCGCTGACCGCCAGCCACCAGAAGCCCAGGTTGCTGGCCATCTGCAGGATGCCGAAGAGCAACAGCGAGCGCCACAAGCCCAGCCGCAGCATCAGCAGTCCGCCGAGCAGCGCACCGCCGATGGTCAGCCACAGGCCGATGATCTTGTTGACCACGCCCACCTCGGCCGGGCTGAAGGCCATGCTCTTCAGCAGGAAGGGTGTCATCAGCGACCCGGCGAAGGCGTCGCCCAGCTTGTACAGCACGATGAAGGCCAGGAAGGCTGCGGCACCGGGCTGGCTGAAGTAGCTGGACAGGCCGCCGAGCAACGTCTCGAAGCGCGCCTTGCGCGCTGCCCAGGCGGCCAGTGGCAACGTGAAGCCGATGCCCAGCAGCAGCGCCAGCAGGTTCTCCCAGCGCACTTTCAGCGTATCGCTGAGCGCCGCACCTTCGAGCAGCGGGCCGAGCAGCGCTTGCGCCAGCGGCGGCGCCAGCCGGTCGCTGACGAGGTAGCCCACCGCCACCGCCGCCAGCACCGCCAGGAAGCCGAACACGTCGTGGCGCGCCGCGGTGGGCTTGATCTCGGGCATCGGCACCTTGGGCAGGGCGATGGCCGAGAGCACCGCTGCGCCGAACATCAGCGCGGCCATGAAGCGGTAGACCATCGGCCAGTCCCAGCCACCGCCCTGGTTGGGGTCGGTCCAGATCAGCGCGATGCCGCCCGACAGGATCATCGCCAGCCGATAGCCCATGACGTTGAGCGAGGAGCCCAGGCCACGCTCGCGCGGGCGCAGCAGGTCGGTGCGGTAGGCGTCGATGACCACGTCCTGCGAGGCCGACATGAAGGCCACCGCCACCGCCAGCAGCGCGAAGGCACGTGTCGCGCTGCTGGGCGACGTCGCAGCCAGCAGCAAGAGCGTGCCGCCCAGCGCCAGTTGTGTCAGCACCAGCCAGCCGCGCCTCCGCCCAAGCCAGGGCAGGTCGAAGCGGTCCATCAGCGGCGCCCACAGGAACTTGAAGGTGTAGGGCAGGCCGACCAGGCTCAGAAAGCCGATGGTCGCCACGTCCAGCCCTTCCATGCTGAGCCAGGCCTGCATCGCCTGTCCGGTCAGCGCCAGTGGCAGGCCTGACGCGAAGCCCAGCACCAGCACCACGGCCAAGCGCCGCAGCGCCGCCGCGCGAGACATGGCGCCAGCGGCGACGGTAGCTTCGGGCATGGCCCGATTCTAGGAGTCGGGTCAGCGCGAGGCGGCGGGCGCACCCGCCGTAGCGACAGCCGGCTTTGCGGGGCCGCCGAGCAGGCCGCGCAGCGTGGTTCGCGCACGGCACACGCGCGACATCCCCGTGCCCACCAGGATGTGCAGCCCCGCGGCCATGTCGACATGGCTGAACCGCTCCGCACCCACCAGCTGCGGTGGCGCTCGCTGCCCGGGCGACTGCAGCGCTGGGGGGCCGGATTCATCCGATGGATCGACGTCTTTGCTGCGACGATCATTCCCCGCCCCTTGAGATGGCCGCGAGCGCACCCATGTCCAGAAAATGAACGACAACACCACCTCCCATGTCGCCTGTCCCCATTGCGGCGCCACCAATCGCATTCCCACTGCCCGGCTGGGTGACGACCCGGTGTGCGGCCGCTGCGGCCAAGCCCTGCTCGACGGCCATCCGGTGGAGCTGAGCGACGACAACTTCGACAAGGTGGTCGATCACAGTGACCTGCCGGTGGTGGTGGATTTCTGGGCGCCTTGGTGTGGCCCATGCCGGCAGATGGCGCCGCAGTTCGAGCAAGCTGCCGGTACGTTGAAGGGCCGGGCGCTGCTGGTCAAGGTGAACAGCGACGACAACCCGCGCACCGCCTCGCGCTTCGGCATCCGCAGCATCCCCACGCTGGTCAAGCTGCAGCACGGCCGCGAAGTGGCACGCGTGGCCGGCGCGCGGCCGGCCGGGCAGATCGTGCAGTTCGCCAGCGCCTGATCAGGCGTGGCCGGCCGCGCGAGAGGCGGCCAGTTGCACGAACCAGTCCACGCAGTCGGCATTGGCCATCGCGTCGCGCTTGAGCACGGCGTCGGGGCTGGCGCCCATCAGCAGCTTCTTCACCGGCAGCTCCATCTTCTTGCCGGACAGCGTGCGCGGGACGGCGCTGACCTGGAACACGTCGTTCGGCACATGGCGCGCGGACAGCGCCTCGCGGATGACCTGCTTGATGCGCTTGGTCAGCGCCTCGTCCAGCGTGCTGCCGTCGCGCAGCACCACGAACAGCGGCATCCAGCTTTCGCGGCCCAGGTATTCCAGGTCCACCACCAGGCTGTCCAGCACCTCGGGCAGGGCTTCCACCGCACGGTAAAGCTCCGAGGTGCCCATGCGGATGCCGTGGCGGTTGATGGTGGCGTCGCTGCGGCCGTAGATGATGGCGCCGCCGCGCGGTGTGATCTTGATCCAGTCGCCGTGGCGCCAGACGCCGGGGTACATGTCGAAGTAGCTGTCGCGATAGCGCTTGCCGTCAGCGTCGCCCCAGAAGTACAGCGGCATCGACGGCATCGGCTTGGTGCACACCAGCTCGCCGACTTCGTCGATCAACGGCCGGCCGACGCCGTGCTCGTCGGGCGCGGACCAGGCCTCGACGCTTGCGCCCAGGCAGCGGCACTGCATCTCGCCTTCGATTACCGGCAGCGTGGGCAGCCCACCGACGAAGGCCCCGGCGAAATCGGTGCCGCCGCTGATCGGCGTGAGCCAGATGTCCTGGCCGTTCACCTTGGGCAGCTTGTCCCAGACCCAGCGGTAGCCCTCGGCCGACAGCGGCGAGCCGGTGGAACCCACCGCGCGCAGCGACGACAGATCGGCCACGGCCTGCGGTTCGACCCCGACCTTCAGGCACGAGGCAAAAAAGGCCGCACCGGCGCCGAAGAAGGTGCAGCGCGCCAGAGCGGCAAAGCGCCACAGCGTGGACCAGTCCGGCGCGCCATGCGGCCCGGCCGGGCTGCCGTCGAAGATGCAGATGGTGGTGCCGCCCAGCAGCACGCCGACCTGGCTGTTCCACATGATCCAGCCGGTGCTCGAATACCAATGGAAGCGGTCGCCGCGCATCACGCTCGGGCCGACATCGTTGTGCAGCGCGCCCATCTTCAGCGCCTCGACCATGACGCCGCCGTGGCCGTGCACGATGGGCTTGGGCAGCCCGGTGGTGCCGCTGGAATAGACCACCCACAACGGGTGGTCGAAGGGCAGCCATGCGGGGGCGAAAGGCGCATCGCCGGCCAGCGTGGCGGCCAGGTCGTGCGCCTGGCGGCCGGGCCCGGCCAGCTCCACATCGAGGCCGAGGTTGCGCCACAGCAGCACATGGCGCACGCTGGGCAGCTCGGCGAGCAACTGCGCGAGCAGCTCGCGCCGGTCGTGCGCGGCGCCGGCGTAGCGGTAGCCGTCGCAGGCCACCAGCAGCTTGGGTTCGATCTGGCGGAAGCGGTCGAGCACCGCCACCGGCCCCATGTCGGGCGAGCACACCGACCAGATCGCACCCAGGCTGGCGCAGGCCAGGAAGGCGACGATGGTCTCCGGCACGTTGGGCATGACCGCGCAGACCCGGTCGCCGCGCTGCACTCCCATGGCCTCGAACGCGGCCGTGCAGGCGGCCACCTGGCGGCGCAGGTCGGGCCAGCTCACTTCACGCAGTTCGCCGCGCGCCAGCAGCGCCTCGTCGCAGAACACGATCGCCGGATGGCCGGCCGCATGGCTGGCCTCGGCATGACTGAACAGGTGCTGCACGTAGTTGAGCTGTGCACCGGGAAACCATGTCGCGCCGGGCATCACCGGCTCGCGCAGCACGCACGCGTGCGGCGTGGGCGATGCAATGCCGAAGAAGTCCCAGATCGATGCCCAGAACGCCGACAGGTCGCTGACCGACCAGCGCCACAGCGCGTCGTAGCTGTCGAAGGACAGGCCGCGCTGCTCGCGCAGCCAGCGCTGGTAACGCGTGATATGCGGTTCGGACGAGATCATCGAGGCGGCTCCGATCCAGGAGCGGCCGATGATGCCAGACGAGTACGCCGTCCTCAGGGCTTGAAGTCGCCGGCGAACACCATGTCGATGGCCTCGGGCTTGAGGTACTTGCGCAGCGCCGCGTTCACCTGCTCGGGCGTGGCCGCGGCCAGCGCGGCGTCCACCCGCGCCGAGATCTCGAACGTGCGACCCAGGTACAGGTTGGAGGCCAGCGCCGAGGCCAGCACGTCGTCCTGCGCACGCGACAGGCGGCGGAAGCTGAGCAGCCCGTTGCGCGCGGCGTCCAGTTCCTTGGCGCTGAAACCGTCCTTCAGCGCTCGCGCCAGTTCCTCGCGCAGCGCGGTCTCCACCTTGGCGCGGTTCTGCGGCGCGAAGATGGCGCCGGCCAACCAGTTGGAATTGGGTTCGAAGTTGTTCCAGGCGATCTGGCTGTACACGCTGTAGGACAGGCCTTCGGTCTCGCGGATGCGCGTCCACAGCCGCGAGCTGCCGCCGCTGCCGAGCAGGTGGTTGGCCAGCGTCAGCGCCGGGTAGTCGGCATCGGTGTCGGACAGCGCCACGGGCAACCGTGCGCGCAGGTCGGCGTTCTGCTTGTCGGGCGTGGCAAGAAGCAGCGTCTCGCCCTTGGCGGCCAGCAGCGGCTGCGGCACGCGCGTGAAGGGCTCGCCGGCAGCCCAGTCGCCAAAACCCGCGCGCAAGGCCTGTTGCAGCGGATGCAGGTCGATGTCGCCGGCGGCGCCGAACTGCGCGAAGCGCGCACCATAGAAGCGGGCATGGAAGGCGCGCACCTGGTCCAGCGTCAGCGCGTTCAGGTCCTGGATCTGCTCGTCGAACGTACGGGCGTAGCGCACGTCGCCGCGCGGGTAGGGGTTGCCCAGCCTGGCCAGCGCGTTGCCAGCCACCGCGCTGGGCTCCTTGCGCGCCGCCTCGATCCGCGTCAGCGTCTGGCGCTTGTATTCGTCGAAGGCCTCGGCCGGGAAGGCCGGGCGGCGCAGCAGCTCGGCCACCAGCGCCACGGCGTCGGCCAGGTGTTCGCGGCGCGAGCTCAAGCTGACGCTGACCCCCCCCGCGCCGGGCTGGATGGCGATCTGCGTCTTCAGCGCATCGAGCCGGTCCTGCACCTGCTGGCGCGACAGCGTGGCCGTGCCCTTGTCGAGCAGCCGGGCCACGGCCTCGGCGGCGGCGGCCTGGCCGAACAGCGTCTTCTCGTCGCCGAAGCGCAGGCTCAGCACCGCCTGCGCCGCCGCGCCGCGCGTAGGCTTGGCCAGCACCGCGGCCTTCAGGCCACCGAACTCGAAGCGCTGCGTGCGCGCGTCGATGTTGGTCGGCGTGGCCTCGAAGGCCTCGACCGCAGCCGCCGCGGCCTGCGGCTTGAACTGCTGCAGCACCTGCGCCACGTCCACCTTGGCCGGCGCCGGCGCACGCTGCGGCGCGTCGGTGGGGATATAGCTGCCGAGCGTGCGGTTTGAAGGCCGCAGGTAGGCCTCGGCCACCCGCTGCACGTCGGCCAGCGTGACGTCGCGCACCTGGTCGCGGCCCAGGAAGAACAGGCGCCAGTCACCCAGCGCGATGGCCTCGGACAGCGACAGCCCGACGTTCTCGGGGTCGGTGAAGTTCTGCTCCCAGCCGTTGAGCCACTGCGTGCGTGCACGCTGCAGCTCGTCGTCGCTGATCGGCGTCTTGGCGACCGACTCGCTCACCTCGAGCAGCGCCTGGCGCGCCTTGTCCAGGTCCTGGCCGGGGGCGAGCTCGGCACCGACGAACATCACCGCCGGGTCGGCCAGCGACCAGGCGAAGGCGAAGGTGCTGGACGCCAGCTGCCTTTCGGTCAGCTGCTTGTGCAGCCGGCCCGAAGGCACGTCGCCGAGCACCTGGGCCAGCATCTCGACCGCCGCAAAGTCGGGCTGCGAGCCGGCCGGCACGTGGTAGCCGGCCACCAGCAGCGGCGCGCCGCCGCTGCGCCGCAGCGTCACCTGGCGCTCGCCGTCCTGCACCGGGTTCAGCGTGTACATCGCCGGCAGCGTGCGCGTGGGCTTCGGAATCGCGCCGAAGCTCTCGGCCACCCACTTGAGCACCTGCGGTGGATCGAACTTGCCCGAGACGATGAGCGTGGCGTTGTCGGGCTGGTAGTACAGCTTGTAGAAGGCGCGCAGCCGCGGGATATCGACGTTCTCGACATCGCTGCGCGCACCGATGACCGAGCGGCCATAGGGGTGCCAGTCGTGCATCGCCGCCATCGTGCGCTGGATCAGGATGCGGCTAGGCCGGTTTTCGCCGCTTTCCATCTCGTTGCGCACCACCGTCATCTCGCTGTCGAGGTCTTCGCGCGCGATGTGGCTGTTGACCATCGAATCGGCCAGCCAGCCCAGGTACCACTGCAGGTTGTCGGCGTTGGCCGAGAAGCTGGCGGTGTAGTTGGTGCGGTCGAAGCTGGTGCTGCCGTTGGCGGCCAGGCCGCGCTTGGTGAATTCGGCCCACACCTGCGGGTGCTTGGGCGAGCCCTTGAACAACATGTGCTCCAGCAGATGCGCCATGCCGGTCTCGCCGACGTTCTCGTGCTTGGAGCCGACGCGGTAGGTCAGGTTGACCGTCGTGCTGGGCTTGGAATCGTCGGGCACCAGCAGGATCTGCAGGCCGTTGGCCAGCCGGTATTCGTCGATGCCCTCGACCGAGCGCACTTTGGTGATGCCCTGCGGCAGAGTCTGCGCCGCCAGCGGCGCGAGGAAGGTCAACGGGGCCAGACAGAGCGCCAGGCGGCGCAGGATCTTCAGCATGAGGACGGGGCTCGGATGACGATAACCGCCCGAGTCTATGGGTGCCGGGTTAAGCCGGTGTTAGCAAGGTCTCGAAGGGCCCGGTGGGCAGTGGCTGAACTCCCGCGTGACGGGTGCAGAAGCAGGACACCTCGGTCTTCTGAGATATCGCCGATCACTGGCACATAGCCCTGAACTCATAAAAGCGCTCCGCTGCTGACCTTCGCGCCCGCGCCGTCGGGGTCAGCAATGCAGCGTAAGAAGCCGGTCGCCTTCGGCGGGGGTACTCACGGTAAGCGCCATCAAGCCGACGTTCGCTTCGGCGGCCGGCGCTGGCCCGTGCTGCAGCTATACGAGGGACAGTTGACCCCCGGATGGCGACTGAGCGGTCTCGCTGCTCAGATGACTGCTTCGCTGTCGTGCGAACTGGCCGTACCCCAACCGGACATCCAACTGCCGAGATTGACACGCACGGAGCGGCAACTGTCAGGCGGGCCTCGACGCGACCTGACATCCAGGAGCGTGGACGCCCGAGTACGCGGCCGGTGCCGAGGTTCAGGTGTGCAAGGCCTCGGCGACGCCCGGTACGGAGGCTGCATCGTTCTCGGGCGCATGCGCAACGCTTGCAGGCCCGGCCTCGTATAGGCCCGCAATGCCTGCCTTGCCCCACCGGCCGAAACCGATCACGGCGTCAGGCGGGTCAGCACGCGTCCGATCTGGCAGATGACATACGTGTCCAAAGTCAACGAACCATTCGACAAGCGCGATAGGGACACGGTGTTCCCGCTGTTCAACAGCAGCGTCTTGCGATCGTTGCTGTACGTCCCGGACAAGTCCCACGTCTCGGCAAGGCCGGTGGTTACGAAGGTCCCGCGGAATCCTGCCAAGGGGCCAGTCAGGTAGGTCGCGGCGTAGGTTTCCAGGTCCACGTTCACCGTCATCGCGCCGCCGGGCGCCAGTTCGTACTTGAAATTGAACGTGATATTGGCCGAGCTCGAGAAGGCCGCCAGCGCCGCCGACGACAGGGGCGGCAGGTTCAGTTGCGTCTGGACGATGCTGGCGCTGCCCTTGCCGTCGCGCTCGAAGGTGAAAACACCATGGGCGACGTTAGAACTGACCGAACTCGGCTCGATGGCCACGTTGTTGGGGTAGAAGCCGCTCGGCGACCCCAGACAGGTGCCCGACGCCGAGAACCCATACCGCCCCTGGAGCGACCCCGGTCCGACTTGGGCCGTGGCAGCACCGCCCAGCGTCAGCAACACCGCGGCCGTCACCGCATTCACATAGGCAATAGTCGTTCTCATCACATCTCCTTTCAGATCATTTGGAAGACTTGAT
>JAGTRL010000115.1 GCA_018261815.1 Pseudomonadota bacterium | reverse complement strand
CCGCTACTTCCAGGAAGGCGACTCGGACAGCATGAACTCGGCCAAGCTGGTGCCCGAGGGCATCGAGGGGCAGGTGCCTTACAAGGGCTCGCTGGTGGCGATCGTCTTCCAGATGGCCGGCGGGCTGCGCGCCTCGATGCATTATTGCGGCTGTGCCTCGATTGCGGACATGCACGAGCGCTGCGAGTTCGTAGAGATCAGCTCGGCCGGGATTCGCGAGAGCCATGTGCACGACGTGCAGATCACCAAGGAAGCCCCGAACTACCGCATGGAGTAGAGGTCCATGCATGACAAGATCCTGATCCTGGATTTCGGCTCCCAGGTCACGCAGCTGATCGCGCGCCGCGTGCGCGAGGCGCATGTCTACTGCGAGATCCATCCGAACGACGTCTCCGACACCTTCATCCGCGAGTTCGCGCCGAAGGGCATCATCCTCAGCGGCAGCCACGCCAGCACCTACGAGGAGCACGAGCTGCGCGCGCCGCAGGCGGTGTGGCAGCTTGGCGTGCCGGTGCTGGGCATTTGCTACGGCATGTTCACGATGGCGGTGCAGCAGGGCGGCCAGGTGGAGGCCAGCACCCACCGCGAGTTTGGCTATGCCGAGGTGCGCGCCCACGGCCACACCCGGCTGCTGAACGGCATCGAGGACTTCCGCACGCCCGAAGGCCGCGGCATGCTGAAGGTGTGGATGAGCCATGGCGACAAGATCACCGCGCTGCCGCCGGGCTTCAAGCTGATGGCCAGCACGCCCAGCTGCCCGATCGCCGGCATGGCCGACGAATCGCGCGGCTACTACGGCGTGCAGTTCCACCCCGAGGTGACACACACGGTGCAGGGCAGGGTGCTGCTCGATCGCTTCGTGCTCGACATTGCCGACGCGAAGCCCGACTGGGTGATGCGCGACCACGTGGCCGAGGCAGTGGCGAAGATCCGCGAGCAGGTGGGCGACGAGGAAGTGATCCTGGGCCTGTCGGGCGGCGTCGACTCCAGCGTGGCCGCGGCACTGATTCACCGTGCCATCGGCGAGCAGCTGACCTGCGTCTTCGTCGACCACGGGCTGCTGCGGCTGAACGAGGCGACGCTGGTCATGGACATGTTTGCTGGCCGGCTGCATGCCAAGGTGGTGCACGTCGACGCCAGTGTGCAGTTCCTCGGTAACTTGCAGGGTGTCAGCGACCCCGAGACCAAGCGCAAGATCATCGGCCGCGAGTTCGTTGAGGTCTTTCAGCGCGAGGCGAAGAAGCTCACCAACGCGAAGTGGCTGGCGCAGGGGACGATCTATCCGGACGTGATCGAGTCCGGCGGCGCCAAGACCAAGAAGGCCACCAGCATCAAGAGCCACCACAACGTCGGCGGCCTGCCCGAGACGCTGGGCTTGAAACTGCTGGAGCCGCTGCGCGACCTGTTCAAGGACGAAGTGCGCGAGCTCGGCGTGGCGCTTGGCCTGCCGCACGACATGGTCTACCGCCACCCCTTCCCCGGTCCGGGGCTGGGCGTGCGCATCCTGGGCGAGGTTAAGCCCGAATACGCCGACCTGCTGCGCCGGGCCGATGCGATCTTCATCGACGAACTGCGCGGCTGGAAGGACGAGGCCAGCGGCAAGAGCTGGTACGACCTGACCAGCCAGGCCTTCGCAGTGTTCCTGCCGGTGAAGAGCGTGGGCGTGATGGGCGACGGCCGCACCTATGACCACGTGGTGGCGCTTCGCGCGGTGCTCACCAGCGACTTCATGACCGCTGACTGGGCCGAGCTGCCCTACGGCCTGCTGAAGAAGGTCTCCAGCCGCATCATCAACGAGGTGCGCGGCATCAACCGCGTCACCTACGACGTCAGCAGCAAGCCACCTGCCACCATCGAGTGGGAGTAGGTTCCGAAATCGATTGGGTTCTATCGAGAACTACCGAGAACTGGTCCCAACGCATTGATTCGAGGGGCAAGCGCCTCTAGGGATCTCTCGAGATCTATCGCTGGGATGACCTTCAATCTGACGGTAGATCTGAAGGCAAAAAAGCTCGCGCTGAGATCCCGGCACAGGTTCACCGGTCGACCTTGGCCACTGTTCTTTCCCGACCTATTTGGAGTAGTCGCGCCGAACTGCTCCAGTGCCGGCAATTTGGTGGTCAGCGGACCTTGGGCTTGCCCCTCTGTCGGACGTGGGCCGAGCAAGCCCCGGTGTTGCCGAACGGCAGGTTCGGAGGAAGTCAGTTCGGAGCACCAGGCGGTGTGGGGGGAAGGCGAAGTTCATCGCCGCATCGGACGCCTGCCACGACGACATGTAGCCACCGAACGAAAAGCGCTGCGGGAAGAAGATCCGATAACAGCAAGGGTGAGTCAGGACCATTGTCTTTTCAATGACGAGCGCAGCCAGTTCGGCGTTGGTGCACCGATCCGCGTTGCGCTGCCGCCCGGGACATTGCCGCTGGAGGCACCGACCTGACTGGTTGCCGGTCGGTATACATCCAGTAGCCCGCGGGCCCGATCGTCATCAGGTCCATTTCGGGCCGAGCCGCCTGCCCAGGGTGTTCAAAGCCAATACTCCCAGAGTCGGGCCAACAGCTCCTTCAGGCGCAGGCTGATGGGACGGCGCTGCCAGCGCTCGAGCGTGATGGCATTGGAGGCCGCGAGATCCCTGTCGAACATCGACTGCACCTGGTGGCCGAATTCGACGCCGAGCACCACCGCATTCAACTCGTGGTTGTGCAGGAAGCTTCTCCAGTCGAGATTGGTCGACCCGACGGTGGCCCACACACCGTCGATCAATGCCGTCTTCGAATGCAGGATCACGTCGCGCCGCTCGTGGATCTTGACACCCGCGCGCAGCAGCTGCTCGTAGTAGCCGCGCCCGGCATGGAACACCAGCCAGGAATCGGTCTGGCTCGGCAGGATCAGCGTCACATCGACGCCGCGCGCGGCGGCCGCTTCCAGCGCCGCAAGCAGTTGCGGGTCCGGGACGAAATACGCGTTGGTCAGATGCACGCTGGTCTCGGCGCTGCCAAGGGCCGAGAGCAGCGTGGCATAGATCAGGCTGTAGGGTTCGTCGGGCGAGCTACCAATTGCGCGCACCACCTGCCGACCGGCTCTGACCGGTTCAGGGAAGTAGTTCTTCGCCGTCAGCGGTTCGCCCTTCTGCGCGACCCAAGTGGCCAGAAACATCTTCTGCAGTTCCGTCACCACCGGCCCCTGCAACTGCAGGTCGGTGTCGCGCCATGCAGGGCTGCCGGCGGGCCGCGGCCGCATGCCCTGGCTGGACGAGCCGCCGGAATACACGCTGCTGATGTTGATACCGCCCAGGAAAGCAATGCGTCCATCCACGATCAGCAACTTGCGGTGGTCACGCTGATTCAACTCCCATTCCTTTCGCGCCATCAAGGGATTCATCGGGTTGAACTCGAGGATCCGGATGCCGCTGTCGGCCAGACGCTGAAAGAAGTGCTCGGGCGTGCCGACGGTGCCGACGCTGTCACGAATGAGGTTGACCTGCACACCCTGCCGCTGCTTGGCGATGAGTGCCTCTGCAAAGCGCCGGCCTACATCATCGTCGTCCAGGATGTAGGTTTCCATGTTGATGTGATCACGGGCTGCCAGGATGGCGGCCAGCATCGCCTGGTAGGTGGCCGGTCCGTCCTGAAGCAGCAGCACCTGGTTGCCGGTGGTCAGCGGACTATCGACGATGGCCTCCTCACGCGCCAGGTGGCGATCGAAGATGCTGGTCTCCTGGCCACCCTGCACGCCCTTGAGGACGACCTTGCTTTGTGCGGCCGACAGCGGACCGCGTGCGCTTTCCAGTTGCACGGCTGGTCCATGCGGACGCGCCAGATCGGGCACGATGGTGGGCAGGCGGCTGCGCAAGGCCAGACCCAGCAGCACGAGCAGCACGAACAGGGCAAACAAGCCCAGGGCCCATCGATGTCGACGAAGCAAAGACGATTGCATCGATTCCATTCTTACCTATGCGCGGCGTGGCAGCGCCCACCCGCAGCCGGCGCCTCGGCAATCGCACCATGGCAATGTCCGAGAACAGTCGTTGGCGATCACGGGCTGCGGCTGCAATGCTGACCCGAGCATCTGCGATCAGATGGCGCTGCCGTGGTCTTCGATCGACAACGACGATTGGCTCGCACTCGATCAGCTGACTGCCTGCGAAAGGCTGCCCTATCGATATCAGGAGGCCCGCGCGAACATTGCGTTTGCCACGTAGAACCGGAAGTCACCGCTGGGCATCGCTGCCGCGCCCCGGGTTTCGCCTTCGATTTAGCTCAACGTGGCGTCGGTCGGCATGGTCTGCACCTCCACTGGGCCATGGCGGATGGTGATGTTGGTGCCGTCGCCTTCGCGGTACTCGACCTTGCCTTTGACCTGTGCGCACTCTGCCATGGGGTTCCTCGTTCGCATGAGTCGGTGTAGGCGTCACCCCTGAGGAATGCAGCCGGCGCCGGCATGCCGGTGTCGGCCATTGCGAGCCATTGCATTGAAGCATCGGTGCGTTCGGCGGCCCGTCTTTCCGCACGAAGAGGCACCGTAGGACATCGACTACGGCGTCGAGCGCCGCTGTCCGCTGTGCATATCGTGCGGTGGCTTCCATACTGGTCGCGAGCCGTCGTGATGCAAGCGTCGACGCCGGCTCTCCCTCCACCTCAAGGACCACAGCATGAAGACGACTCGACGAATGGGCACCATCGCTCTGGCCACGACCTGCCTGATGACCCTGGGCGCATGCGCCGGCATGTCCCAGCAAGACAAGAGCACGGCCGTGGGTGCCGGCGTGGGTGCGGTGGGTGGCGCGGTGCTGACTGGCGGCAGCGCCCTCGGCACGGTCGGTGGCGCCGCGGTGGGCGGTGTCGTCGGGCACGAGGTTGGCAAGGACAAGAAGTGAACGACCGGCCCCGTACCGCCGATCGGCAATGCAACGCATGACGCGCGACACTTCGCACTCAGCGCCACACGTAGCCCCGCCCTCGGATCTTGGCGTGCTGCGCGGCGATCTGGGACCGCTCCAGTCGCACAACGCATCCGACGTCGACACTGAGGCGACGGCCAAGAAGATCTGCCGCTTGTTGCGCAGCCCGTCGCAGGCCGACGCGCTTGGTACGGGTATGGCTGTCGAAGACGAAGACGCAGATCCGGTGGGCCCTGTCCCGTAGGGAGCGCCCATCGCCGCTGCGTACTCGCTTGCCGCGCGCAACCTCGGCCTCATGAAGACGGCGCCTTGATGCAGTCGGCGCGACATCGGCGTGCCCGTTCTTCTGCCGTCGTGCTGTTGCACACCGTAGGAGATCGACTACCGGCATCGGCGGTTCCGTCCGCTGGGCACAGGGCCAATCCGTTCGCACACTGTGAACACCCCGATCCACCCGTGATCGACCCGTCGAACCAACACAACAAAGGATTCCATGAACAAGCAACTCACATTCAAACTGTCACTGGTGATGGCCGGCCTGCTGGCGCTGCCGCTGGCCCAAGCGGCGAGCATGAGTAAGGCGGACTACAACGGCGCCAAGACGCGCATCAGCGCCGACTACAAGGCCGAGCACAGCGCCTGCGCTTCGCAGTCGGCCAATGCCAAGGACATCTGCGTCGAAGAGGCCAGCGCCAAGCAGAAGGTGGCGCGTGCCGAGCTGGAGTACGGCTACAGCGGCAAGCCGGCCGACCAGACCAAGGTGAAGGTGGCCAAGGCTGAATCGGCCTATGCGGTGGCCAAGGAGAAGTGCGACGACCAGTCCGGCAATGCCAAGGACGTGTGTGTCCAGGAAGCCAAGGCGGTCGAGGTCAAGGCCCTCGCCGACGCCAAGATGGGCCAGCAGATTGGCGAAGCCAAGGTGGATGCGAGCGAAGCCAAGCGTGACGCTGACTACAAGGTGGCCGTCGAGAAGTGTGACGCCATGGCAGGCGATGCCAAGGCCAGTTGCCTGAGCACCGCCAAGGTGTCATTCGGCAAGAGCTGAAGCCCTTCGCGTTATTCAAGTCGAGGGCCCGCTGATGCGGGCCTTCTGCCGTTCAGCCGCACCCCAGGAGCACGCTGCCCATGTCCTTTGCCGAATGGTCGATGGTCATCGGCATGCTGCTGGTGACCATGGTGCTGGCCGGCACGCTGCTGGGCCGGCTGCCGCTGAGCAGCGCGATGGTCTACCTGGCGCTGGGTTGGATGCTCGGCCCCGACGCTGCCAACGTGCTGCGGCCCGACCCGGTGGCGCAGGCCGCCCTGCTGGAGCGGCTGGCCGAAGTGGCGCTGTTGATCTCGCTCTTTGCGGTGGGCCTGCGCCTGGGTGTGCCCTTGCGCGACAAGCGCTGGCGGCTGCCGCTGCGCCTGGCCTTCCTGTCTATGGGGATGATGGTGGCGATGATCAGCGCCATCGGCGTATGGTGGCTGCAGCTGCCGCTGGGCATGGCCGTGTTGTTGGGCGCGATCCTGGCGCCGACCGACCCGGTACTGGCCTCCGACGTCAAATCCGAAGCCGGCGCGGATCCCGACCGGCTGGGCTTCAGCCTCGCGGCCGAAGGTGGGCTGAACGACGGCGCCGCATTCCCCTTTGTCATGCTCGGTCTGGGTCTGCTGGGATTGCACGACCTGGGGACCGGCCTGGCCGGCTGGTGGAGCATCGACCTGCTGTGGGCCACGTTGGGCGGCGTCGCCATCGGCGCAGCGCTGGGCACGGCCTCCGGCCGCCTTGTGGTGTACCTGCGCATCCGGCACGGCGAGGCCGTGGGCCTGGACGAATTCCTGGGCCTGGGACTGGTCGCCATGGCCTATGGGCTCGCGCAGGTCAGCCTGGCCTCGGGGTTCCTGGCGGTGTTTGCCGCCGGTATGGCATTGCAGCGGGTGCGCGAGCACCCGCGGCCGCATACGCGGCCGTTGCCCGCTGCGGTGGGCTCGGCGGGCCATCCCTACGACAAGCTGGCCACGCATTCCCACCATGCGAGCCTGACGATGCGCGATTCGGTGCGGGGCTTCAATGCGCAGTTGGAGCGGCTCGCCGAGCTGACCTTGGTGCTGGCCGTTGGGGCGATGCTGGCGTATGCCAAGCCGCTACCGGCGCTGTGGTGGTTCGTGCCGTTGACGCTGCTGGTGCTGCGGCCGTTGTCGGTGCTGGTGGCCACCACGGGCGAGCGCCTGAATCTGTTGCAGCAGGCGATGGTGGGCTGGTTCGGCATCCGAGGCATCGGTTCGGTGTTTTACCTGCTCTTTGCATTGCGCCACGGTGTGGCGGGCCCTGGAGCTGAGACACTGATATCGCTGACCTTGTGGACGGTGGCTGCGTCGATCGTCGCGCATGGGGTGTCGGCCCAGCCCCTGATGCAACGCTACTTGGCAAGACGCCGGCGCAGGCCGGCAATGGCGGCGCCCGATGAGGCGAAACCCTGATCGAACCCCTGTCGCGTCGCGCGCCGATTCGGCCGAAGCCCAGCAGGGCACAGCCCGGGTACACGACGCCGTGCATCCACCACCCCAACGGGGTGGAACCGGTCAAGGCGCGAGCGGGCCGTCCAACGGGATGACAAGTCTGTCGTCGGCTCCGCCGGCCACACTGGTCATGGTGGACAGCTGCGTGCGAGCCGTCGGAATGCCACGAACCTGAGCGTCGAGGAATGTCACCGACCAGGTAAGGATGTCATTGGCTGAAGCCACGTCGAACCCGTGCTCGACGCCGACCAGCGCGACGAGCTGTCGCGGACCCTGGAGCCGCGCCATGCCTTGCTGCGTGACGACCAACGGAGCCGTGGTGTCGTTCGTCCCGCTGAGGGCCAGGTAGGGTAGCTTGACGTTGTCGAGGCCACGCTGGTCGCGCCCGAACGCCGGCAGCAGCGCTTGCCCGAAGTACGGCTCATAACCCACCGCGGCCTTGATGCGCGGATCGGCGCCGACCGAGGACGAGGCGAGCCCTGGCGAGGTCGTCAGCGCCGCGCCGCCCATCAGCATCATGGTTTCGCCGCCCAAGCTCGCCCCGAAGCCGCCGATCTGCGCGGCATCGACATGATCACGCCATTGCGGATGGGCCAGCACGAGGTCCAGCGCCGCCGAGATCGACAGCGGGCGCAGGGCCCGCATGGCCACGGCATCGCTGAGATGCGCCAGCACCGTGACGGCGTCGCGGAAGTCGTCGATCTGCAGGTTCGTGAAGCGCGGGTCGCCGTGAAATGGGGCCACCACGACATAGCCGAAGCTCGCCAGCCAGGAGAGCACCACGAGGTGTTCGTCCGAGAGCGGGCTCCCGGCAAGGCCGTGCGAGAAAGCAATCACCGGGTACCGGGTCGAGGCGTCGGCCAACAGTGGCGCTTCGGCGCCGATTTGCATGCGCGGCACGAGCTGGCCCGTGGGCAAGAAAAAGTCGCGCCGGGAATTGTCGGCGGTGGTGGGATAGCAGGCGAGCACTACATACTGGACGGACTTGTCGGCAAACGAGCCATAGAGGTTGGCGTCGTTTGGCGCGTTGACGGTGACCGAGAGTGCATTCGCCGGGTCCGTCAGCAGGTCGGCCACATAGCGCGGCGTTCCATCTGCCGCAGGTTTGCCTTCCCAGTAGGCTTGCGCTTGCTCGCCGCCGGGCGCCGCACGCTCAAAGTCCTGGGCGACATTGCTGCACGCAACCGGATATGGCCCCGGCAGCGCCAGCGGCGGCACGATGGTTGGTGCGGCCCCGTCACCATCGCTTCCGCCACCACAGCCTGCGATGGCCAATGCAAACGCCATCCACCCGACCCGCGCCGCACTGCGCCCGCTGAACTTCCGATGCGCTCTCCACCCTAACTTCAGGCCCGCGGGATGAAGCGGGTATAGGTCTACTTGCATTGCGCTTCCGATACGTTCGTTGCGTCTGGGGAGAAACTTGGGCAACGCCACGCCCAGAGCTTGAGGCGGTACCCGATCGCGCCACGTAGGACACCTTCGCCAGGGCCCGTAGGCGGAGGTGGAAACTCGACCGCCGGTCCCGCCGAGGCCGTGCCTTGTCTGAGCTGCGGACGCTTGGGTCGACTGCGCTTTCAGCCTCTCTCTTTCAGATTGGCTCAACCACCCACTGGCCTCGCTTTGGGAGAACGCAGACGCCCTCGCCGCGCGCGCGGCGCCCGTCCAGTTCCTCAACGGCCCTGGCCGCACTCGATTCGGGGCCCATGCCGGCCGCGATGGTCCGAGCCAAGTGCTCTTGGCATGCCAACAGCCCAGCACTCTGAACCCGCGGAACAGCGCTCAATCGTCCATCCAAGATCACCGCCATGGACGGGACACTGGGGGGCGTAGGGGGCATCGGCAACAGTGCTTCAAGGGAAAGGGCCCGCGTTCTGACGCGAAACTACTGAAATCGGCTCGGCCTTTGGAACTCGCCTCGTACTTTGCCGCCATGACGGACGTACTGCAGCGCCTCTAGAAAGCAAGCAGGCGCGTGCGCTCCGGGCGATTCAGCGGCCAGTATGATTCAGCCCTGGGCTTGTGTCTGTGCGATGGCAGACAGACTGCGCCCGGCCTGTCTGCGATCCTGAACTTACAGCCCTTCGAGCAGGTGTTCGGGTTGTGCCCCTTGGCGCTGGCCACGGTTTGAATCCGACTGCGGTGTGTAGGACATTCCGATGCACTGAACGCCTGTAGGAAGGGCGCAAGGCGCCGTTCGCCGGGCCTGCAGGCCGGGGTTTTGACTGCGCGAACTATCCAATCTCGCTGGAATGACTTGACACGCCCAAGCGCCTGCGGACAGCGCGAAAGCGCTTGCAGGACAGTCCGGCGTGACCGAGCGGACACCGTCGAAACACACGTACGCGGGCTTGCGCGTCACGTCCGCCTTCTTCTGAATGGCAGGCTGGTGGATGTCTCGTTCGGCTTCGATCGTTCTCCGCTTCACGACGCAAAGAACCGTCATGCCTCAGGAAGCCTGGTTCTCGCGATCTGGGATGAAATCGACGACGCGCTGACGCCCATCTTCAGACCGCTTGGCGCTCCGTCCATGTCGCGTTGCTGGGGCCGGGCCGCGAAACTCAGCAAGCCTTCATGTCTAGACCCACCCTGCGCGCCGCAAGCGGCGGTGAATGTAGATGCAACCCAAAAGCGTTGCGAACACGGTCAGCGGGTACCCGGACCTCCACGTCAGCTCAGGCATCCACTTGAAGTTCATGCCATACAGGCTGAAGATGACCGTTGGCATGGCCAATATGGCGCCCCAGCCGGCCAGACGCTTGACCACTTCGTTCTGGTTGTGGGCAACCAAAGCGAGGTTCACTTGCATGGCGGTGGTCAACATCTCGCGCATACCATCGACCAAGCCTACCAGTCGCGACACATGGTCTTGAACATCCCGGAAATAGGCGCGAAGTTCTTTCGGGATCAAATCTTCGTGAAAGCGCATCAACTCGGCACTGATGTCGGCTACGGGCAGTGCCGCGTTGCGCAACTCCAGCAGCTGCCGCTTCAGGGCGTATAGCCGCTCAATGATCAGTTTGTCGAAACGGTCCTTGAAGATTTCCGTTTCGATCGCATCAAAGTCCTTCTCGAACTGCGCGACAACGGGCAGGTAGTTGTCGACCACGAAGTCCAGCACAGCGTACAGCGCGAAGCCCGGGCCCTTGGCAAGCAGGTTGGTGGCTTTCTCGCAGCGCTCGCGGACCTGCGCATCGCTCGAAGCGGCACCGTGTCGGACTGACACCAGGAATTTCGAACCGACGAAGAGATGTGTCTCGCCGTAGACGACCTGGCCTTGCTCCAACTGTGCTGTCTTCAGCACGATGAACAAGGATTCACCGTCGGCCTCGATCTTGGGTCGCTGGCGCGCCTCCCGCGCGTCTTCGATGGAAAGCTCGTGGAGACCGAACTCTTCTTGAACCCTCAGCAGGAGCGCGTCATCCGGCTGATGCAGGCTGATCCAGACGAATGTTTCGGGCTGTTTGACGACGTTGCTGATGTCGTCAATGCTGATGTCGCCCAGGCGCCGGCCCCGCTGGTAGGCGACATTGTTGATGATCATCGTCATGGCGAGTTTGCTCCGTTTGCATCCGTGCGGCAGTCTTCGCGGGATCTCGGGATTGTGATTTGCAGAGGCTGCAAGCGCGTACGCGGATGAACGAGGAAGGGGAACGGAAAATTTCCCCTCTTGAGTGGGCGTCAGCGTACCGTCGCGGTGGTGGGCCGCGTACACGATGCCGGTCAGCCAGCAGGGCCAGCTGCCGGCAGGAATGTCAGGAGATCGAGGTGAGCAAAGGGAACCGCGGCAACAAGGAAGCCAGGAAACCGCCGGAGTGCCCTGCAAATCAACGGCTTTGACGGCTCGTTGATGATCGAGGGGCAATGATTCGGCGTCTGACGACGTCGATTGAACAACGGGCTCGAGGTGGTGTTCTGCGCCGATGGGCCTGGTGGCCAAGTCGGCACACGCGGGCCTTCCGCATCGGCATCAGCGCAGGGCCAGCCAGATTTCGTTGCGCCGCAGGAACCACGGCGCGAACGGTGCGTTGTAGCGCGCGAACACCGGCTCGCCCTGGGTGGACACGCCGGCCTGGTCGAGCGCGGCCTGCAGCCGTGCCAGGTGCTCTTCATAGTTGGACTGCGACCAGGTTCCCGAATAGCGGATCACCGCCCACCGGCTGGCCGGGACGAGGCGCAGTTGCACCCGTGGGTCCAGCGGCTCGGGGGCGGAGGCCAGCGTCACGCCCTTGGGCAGGACGAATTGCACGCGCACGCCGTCCGGTACGGCAGCCTGCGTCACCGGGGCGTTCATCTCCATCTTCACCGGTGCGGCGGTCTGGGTCACCGGCGCGGTCATCGCAAACTTCTTGTCGCCCTTGTTCTTGCCGAAGATGTACCCCGCCAGGATCGGGAAGGCCTGGTTGCCTGCCTCTTCGGCCGAGGCTTGCAGCACCACCTCGGCCACGACATAGGGCGCGTATTGGCGCAGTTCCACGGGGTCGAGCTTGCGGATGACTTCGTAGTCCGGCTCTTCGATGGCGTGGGTCCACAGCGGCATGGCGGCGAGTGTGAACCCCAGCAGGTGGCGCAGAAGGATGGCAGGCAGGGTTCGTTTCATGTGACAGGTTTGCCGAAGCTGGCGATGTAGTTGACCGACTGGTTGCGCGTCCACCAGGCGCGGTGCACGGCGGGCAGGTAGACCATGCCGCGGCGCTCCAGTGGGCTCAATCCGCAGGCCATGGCGGCCTGCGCCAATTCGTCGGGCCGCACGAACTGCGCCCAGCGGTGCGTGCCCCGCGGCAGCACGCGAAAGACCCTCTCCGCGCCGACGATCGCGGCCAGGTAGCTGCGCAGCGTGCGGTTGATGGTCGAGGCCAGCAGCAGACCGCCTGGCGCCAGGTGGGCCACCGCGTCGCGTACGAAGGCCTGCACGTCGTCGACATGTTCGACCACTTCGAGCAGCAGCAGCACGTCGAAGCGCTC
>JAGTRL010000114.1 GCA_018261815.1 Pseudomonadota bacterium | reverse complement strand
GCTGAGCCTGCAAAGCATCCTGATGGTGGCCGCCGTCATCGGACGGCCCAAGACCTTCACTTACGTCGCCCTGGTGGCGTTGTTCAGCATCGTCGCCGGCCTGGCCTATGGCGCCTGGGTGGATGGTATGGACAGGACATGGATCGTGGGCGGGCTGGGCGCCTTCGTCGGCGTGTTGGTGGCGACGCTGAGCTGGCTGTTGCGGCGCCGCGCGATACCGGCGCGGGTTTGACGATTTTCGACAAGGAGAGAAGGGATGAAGACCATCAAGATCCTCGGTTCAGGTTGTGCCAACTGCAAGAAGCTGGAAGCCGTCGCACGCGAGGCCGCGACCAGCGCCGGCGTCGAGGCCGAATTCGTCAAGGTCACCGACATGAAGGGCATGATGGCCTACGACCTGCTGTCCACGCCGGGGCTCGTCATCGACGACAAGCTCGTCAGCAGCGGTCGCATTCCGACGCAGGCCGAGGTCCGGCAGTGGCTGGCAGCCTGATGCGGGGCCAGCAAGTGCAATCGATCGGGCAAGAGCGTTGAGCATGTACAAGACCGCCGTGCTCGCGCTCGACCTCTCTCCGGCCGCCGAACCCTTGCTCGAGTGCGCCGCCGAATTGCGGCGCTGGAGCGTGGGCCGACTCATCATCAGCCACGTGGTTCGCGTCGGCTACGGCCTGGAACCTGGCGACCGGGCGCTTCAGGACATCAGGGAATGGCTGGAGGGGCGGGCAGCTCGTCTGCGCAGCCACAAGCAACTCTATCGCCTCTTCGACAAAGGCGATCGATAGTTGGGTGACGGAGTCTGCATTGCGGTCAGCCAGCGCCCATGTTGTCGAGCAGTCGCTCGTGGCCGGGACCGCTCTCAGCGAACCTCAGCCGACCGACGTCAGCAATTTGGATGACGAGTTTCAGGCAGCGAGTTCGCCTGAACGGCTGTCAACCCACGGCTCTCCACTGTCGTACGGATTGCTCGATTCGCTGGCGCAATGCTGTCCTTCCATGACAAGAACCGAACCGGCGTCAGGACATGAAAGTTTCGCTGCGCCAGCGTCATAGCTCTCTAACGGCGAGCCCACCTTCGGACTTGTTCGCTTTCTTTCGTAGATATTCAATTTTGTTTTTTGTGCGTGGATGGTTTCGGCATTGGCCCTGATGTGATGCGCGTGCCGGCCACCGCGATCAGGCGGCGACGATGCACTGCACCGCAGCCTCGGCCAGCAACTGCGGAAACGGCGGCGGCGGCGGTGCATCGGTAAACAGCCGGTCCAGGTGGTCCAGGCGTGCCAACTCGACCATCGCCGGGCGGTGGAACTTGCTGTGGTCGGCGGCCAGCCAGACCTCGCGCGATTGTTCGAGGATGGCGCGTGCCACGCTCACCTCGCGGTAGTCGAAGTCGCGCAGCGAACCATCGGCTTCGATGCCGGAAATGCCGATCAGCGCGATGTCCACCTTGAACTGGCGCACGAAGTCGACGGTGGCCTCGCCGACGATCGCGCGGTCGCGCGAGCGCACCACGCCGCCTGCGACGAACAATTCGCAATCGGGGTGGTCGCTGAGGATCGCCGCGACGTTCAGGTTGTTGGTGATGACGCGCAGCCCGCGGTGCTGCAGCAGCTCGTGTGCGATCGCCTCGGTCGTGGTGCCGATGTTGATGATCAGCGAGCAGCCGTTCGGCACGGCACGCGCCACTTCCTTGGCGATGCGCCGTTTGGCGGTGTCGTTCAGCCGCTGGCGCTGCCGGTAGGCGATGTTCTCGGTCGTCGAGCCCGGCATGCGCACGCCGCCGTGAAAGCGCGCCAGCAGGCCGGCTTCGGTCAGCAGCCGCACGTCGCGGCGCACGGTCTGCAGCGTCACGCCGAAACGCTCGGCCAGTGCCTCGACGCTCAGGCTGCCGACCTGGCGAACCTCGTCGATCAGCCGAACCTGGCGTGGATGGAGCTGCTGCATCCGCCGGGAATCTAAGCGAACCAATACGAACATCCATTAGGGTATCCGCGGGGCCATGCCGAAAACAAAACGAACATACTCGGCCTCCGATCCATGCCCCAGTGCGGCCATGGGCGCGGGCGCGGCCCGCACCACTCACCAGAGTTCGCTCTTGCAATCGACCCCGTCCACTTCGGCATCCATCGCGAGCGCGCCAGGCGCCTCGGGTGCGTCTGCCAGCGTCGATGTGCTGGTCGTCGGTGGTGGCATCAACGGTGCCGGTATAACGCGCGACCTGGCCGGGCGTGGCCTGTCGGTGCTGCTGTGCGAGAAGGACGACCTGGCGTCCCACACCTCGTCTTCATCGACCAAGCTGATCCACGGCGGATTGCGCTACCTGGAGTACTACGAGTTCTCGCTGGTGCGCAAGGCGCTGGCCGAGCGCGAGGTGCTGCTGCGCAGTGCACCGCACATCATGTGGCCATTGCGTTTCGTCATGCCGCACGATCCGGGCATGCGGCCGGTGTGGATGGTGCGCACGGGCCTGTTCCTGTACGACCACCTGGCGCGGCGCGAGGTGCTGCCGGGATCGACCACCATCGATCTGCGCCAGCACGTGGCCGGCAAGCCGCTGAAGCGTGGCTTCAGCAAGGGCTTTGTCTATTCGGACGGCTGGGTCGACGACGCGCGGCTGGTGGTGCTGACCGCGATGGACGCCGCCGAGCGCGGCGCCACGGTGCTGACGCGCTTTGCCTGTGTCGATGCGCGGCGCGGCGACACGCAGTGGCAGTTGCGGCTGCAAAGCGGCGACGGCGAAGTGCGCGAGGTCACGGCGCGGGCGCTGGTCAATGCCGCCGGGCCGTGGGCGGCGCAGTTCCTGGCACAGTGCGCCCACGCGACAGGGCGCAAGGCGCTGCGCCTGGTCAAGGGCAGTCATCTGGTGGTGAAGAAGCTGTTCGAGCACGACCATGCCTACATCTTCCAGAACCCCGACAAACGCATCATCTTCGCCATTCCCTACGAAGGCGAGTTCACGTTGATCGGCACCACCGATGTGGAACACCACGGCGAGATCGGCGCGGCGCGCATCGACGCCAGCGAGATCGACTATCTGTGTGCGCAGGCGAGTCGCTACTTCGAGCGCGCCGTGCGGCCGTCGGACGTGGTGTGGAGCTATTCGGGCGTGCGCCCGCTGCTCGACGACGATTCGGGTGACCCGTCGGCCGTGACGCGCGACTACGAGCTCGAACTCGACAGTGGCAGTGGCGCAGGCTCGGCCGCGCCATTGCTGTCGGTGTGGGGCGGCAAGATCACCACCTTTCGCAAGCTCGCAGAAGAAGCGGCCGACCTGCTGTGCGCGACTCTGGCTTCGACACCGTTGGCGGCGTCCGCGACGGAACATGCCAACGCGCAGGGCGCAACGCAGGCCAACACACTTGCCCCTGCGCGCGGCGCCTGGACACGCGGTGCGTTCCTGCCTGGCGGCGACTTGAGCGACTGGATCGGCAAGGCGCAGCGTCCGGACACCGACTTTCTGCGCTTCGTGCAGGCACTTGCGCTGCGCCACCCCCTCTTGCCCGCTCCGCTGTGCCAGCGCCTGGCGCGCGGCTACGGCTCGCGCGTGGGCAAGCTGCTCGGCGACGGCGCGCTCGGTGCCGAGGTGGCGCCCGGCCTGTTCGAGGCCGAATTGAACTACCTGCACACGCACGAGTGGGCGCGCACCGTCGAAGACGTGCTGTGGCGGCGCACCAAGCTCGGCCTGCACTTCAGCGCGGCCGAGCGCGCCGCGGTGGCCCAATGGTGTGCGGCACACTGGCCCCCCGTCGCGGCGCAGGCCGATGCCGGGCCGTTGCCAGTCGAGGAGAAAGCATGGAGCTGAGGCTCAGGAGCATCGAACAGCGGGTCGGGCCGAAGGTGCACTTGTACCCGCTGGACCTGACGCTGGTGCCGCTGGCCGTCACCGTGCTGCTGGGCGCCACGCAGGCTGGCAAGACCACGCTGATGCGCGTGATGGCCGGCCTGGACAAGCCCAGCGCCGGCCAGGTGATGGCCGACGGCCAGGACGTGACGGGCGTGCCGGTGCGTGAACGCAACGTGGCGATGGTCTACCAGCAGTTCATCAACTACCCCTCGATGACGGTGGCCGACAACATCGCCTCGCCGCTGCGGCTGCGCGGCGCGCACAGCACGGCGCAGATCGAGGCGCGTGTCGCTGAGCTGGCGGCCAAGCTGCACATCGAGCCCTTCCTGAAGCGCCTGCCAGCCGAACTGTCGGGCGGTCAGCAGCAGCGCGTCGCGCTGGCACGTGCGCTGGCGAAGAAGGCGCCGCTGATGTTGCTCGACGAGCCGCTGGTGAACCTGGACTACAAGCTGCGCGAGGAACTGCGCGAGGAGCTTTCGGCGCTCTTCGCCAGCGGCGAATCGACCGTGGTCTATGCCACCACCGAGCCGACCGAAGCGCTGCTGCTCGGCGGCTACACCGCGGTGCTGGACGCCGGCGAACTGCTGCAATACGGGGCGACCGCCGAGGTCTTCCACCGGCCGCAGTCGATCCGGGTCGCGCGTGCCTTCAGCGACCCGCCGATGAATCTGGTCGAGGGCCGGGCGGCGCCGGAAGGCGTCACCTTGCCGTCGGGGCTGAGCCTGGCGGTGCGGCTGCCGGCGGCTGGCACGGGCTCCGCCGCGCCAGCGCGCACCGTCGGCATGCGAGCCAGCTCACTGCGCGTGCAGCGTCGCGACGGCGACCTGAGCCTGCCAGGAACCGTCGAGTTGGCCGAGATCTCGGGCTCGGACACCTTCGTGCACGTCGACACCGCCATTGGCGAAGTCGTCGCGCAATTGCCCGGCGTGCATGTGTTCACGCTCGGCGCGCCGATCACGCTGCACCTGAGCCCATCGCAGGTCTTCGTCTTCGACGAGCGCGGCCAGTTGCTGGTGGCGCCGCCGGAAGCCCATTCGACGGTTGAGCACTGACATGGCGCGCATCGAACTCGACCTGGCCCACGCCTACCGGCCCAATCCGCAGCGTGACGAGGACTACGCGCTGCTGCCGCTGAAGATGAGCTTCGAAGACGGTGGCGCCTATGCGCTGCTCGGCCCTTCGGGCTGCGGCAAGACGACGCTGCTCAACATAGTCTCCGGCCTGGTCACACCGTCGCAGGGTGGCCTGAGCTTTGACGGCCGCGACGTCACCCGGCTCAGCCCGCAGCAGCGCAACATCGCGCAGGTATTCCAGTTCCCTGTCATCTACGACACGATGACGGTGGCCGAAAACCTGGCCTTCCCGCTGCGTAACCGCGGTGTGCCGGCCGATCGCATCAAGCAGCGCGTGGCCCAGGTGGCCGAGATGCTGGACATGAGCGGGCAGCTCGGCATGCGCGCCGCCGGGCTGGCAGCCGATGCCAAGCAGAAGATCTCGCTCGGCCGCGGCCTGGTGCGAGAGGACGTGAGCGCGGTGCTGTTCGACGAGCCGTTGACCGTGATCGATCCGCACCTGAAATGGCAGTTGCGGCGCAAGCTGAAGCAGATCCACCACGAGCTGAAGCTGACCTTGATCTACGTCACGCACGACCAGGTCGAGGCGCTGACCTTCGCCCAGCAGGTGGTGGTGATGACGCGTGGCCGGGCGGTGCAGATCGGCACCGCGTCAGAGCTGTTCGAACGCCCCAGCCACACCTTCGTCGGCAATTTCATCGGCTCGCCGGGCATGAACTTCCTTGCGGCGCGCGGTGCTGCCGAGGGCATCGAGGTCGCGGGTCGGATGCTGGCGGCGCCGAAAGCGGCGTTGTCGAGCCTCGGCGCATTCACGCTGGGCGTTCGGCCGGAGTACGTACGGATCGCGCCGCCGAACGAGGCCGGCGCAGTGCCCGGTGTGGTGACGCAGGCACAGGACATCGGCACCTATTGGCTGGTCACCGCGCGGGTCGGCTCAGGCGCCAACGAATCGTTGCTGCGTGCGCGGCTGAGCCCCGAGCAGTCGATCCCCCAGGTCGGAGAGACGGTGTGGCTGTCGGTGGTCGGCGAGCACACGTGCTATTACGTGAACGAGGAGTTGATTGCATGAGTCCTGCAGGGCCGCCAACGGCCGGAAGCCGTCGTCCTTCGGCAGGCGGCAGACAGTCCGCAGGGACTGTCTGCGTCCGGCCTCAGCCCGAAGGGCGAATTCCCCCTCGGGGGGTCGGCGCTGAAAGCGCCAAGGGGGCAACATGAAGCCGGTGAACCAGAAAGCCTGGCTGCTGATCCTGCCCGTCGTGCTGTGCGTGGCCTTCTCGGCCATCCTGCCGCTGATGACGGTGGTCAACTATTCGGTGCAGGACATCATCTCGCCCGAGCGCCGTGTCTTCGTCGGCACCGAATGGTTCAAGGCGGTGATGCGCGACGACGACCTGATCGGTGCGCTCGGCCGCCAGATACTGTTCTCTCTGGCGGTGCTGGCGGTGGAGATTCCGCTCGGCATCGCGCTGGCGCTGGCGATGCCGGCCAAGGGCTGGAAGTCCTCGGCGGTGCTGGTGCTGGTCGCCATCTCTCTGCTGATCCCGTGGAACGTGGTCGGCACCATCTGGCAGATCTACGGCCGTACCGATATCGGCCTGATGGGCGCGACGCTATCCAGACTGGGCATTGACTACAGCTACACCGGCAACGCCACGCACGCCTGGCTGACGGTGCTGCTGATGGACGTGTGGCACTGGACCCCGCTGGTCGCGCTGCTGTGTTACGCCGGGCTGCGCGCCATTCCCGATGCGTACTACCAGGCGGCGAGCATCGACGGTGCGTCGAAGTTCGCGGTGTTCCGCTACATCCAATTGCCCAAGCTGCGCGGCGTGCTGATGATCGCGGTACTGCTGCGCTTCATGGACAGTTTCATGATCTACACCGAGCCCTTCGTGCTCACCGGCGGCGGGCCGGGCAATGCGACCACGTTCCTGAGCCAGTACCTGACGCAGAAGGCCGTGGGCCAGTTCGACCTCGGCCCGGCGGCGGCGTTCTCGCTGATCTACTTCCTCATCATCCTGCTGCTGTGTTTCATCCTCTACAACTGGATGCAGCGCGTCGGCACGGCCGACAAGGCGGAGGCCGGCCATGGATGAAAGACGCTTCAAGAAGCGCACGATCTTCCTGATCGTGTATCTCGTGTTCGCCATCCTGCCGGTGTACTGGATGGTCAACATGTCTTTCAAGACGAACGAAGAGATCCTGTCGACCTTCAGCCTGTGGCCGCAGCACTTCACCACCGACCACTACCGCACCATCTTCACCGACGAGTCCTGGTACTCGGGCTACATCAACTCGCTGATCTACGTGGCCATCAACACGGTGATCTCGTTGTTGGTGGCGCTGCCGGCCGCCTATGCCTTCTCGCGCTACAGCTTCCTCGGCGACAAGCATGTGTTCTTCTGGCTGCTGACCAACCGCATGACGCCGCCTGCGGTGTTCCTGCTGCCCTTCTTCCAGCTCTACACCACGCTGGGCTTGATGGATACGCACATCGCGGTGGCGCTGGCGCACCTGCTGTTCAACGTGCCGCTGGCGGTGTGGATCCTGGAAGGCTTCATGAGCGGCGTGCCGCGCGAGATCGACGAGACGGCCTACATCGACGGCTACTCGTTCCCGCGTTTCTTCCTGACCATCTACATCCCGCTGATCAAGGCCGGCGTCGGCGTGGCGGCGTTCTTCTGCTTCATGTTCTCTTGGGTCGAACTGTTGATGGCGCGCACGCTGACGAGCGTGAACGCCAAGCCGATCGTCGCGGTGATGACCCGTACCGTGTCGGCGTCGGGCATGGACTGGGGCGTGCTGGCCGCGGCCGGTGTGCTGACCATCGTGCCGGGCGCGATCGTCATCTATTTTGTGCGCAACTACATCGCCAAGGGCTTCGCGATGGGCCGCGTCTAAGGGAGGCAACGATGTTCGATTGGATGGCCTGGACCTTGCCGGTGGCGGTGTTCTTCACCTGCATCGTTTTGATGTTGGTCGGCATGACGGTGTGGGAGCTCAAGTCTCCGACCGTGATGCGCAAGGGCTTCCTGCCGATCGCCACGACACGCGGCGACAGGCTGTTCATCGGCTTGCTCTCGGCGGCCTATTTGAACCTGGCCTTCGTCGCGGTGAGCGAAAAGATGATCGACTGGTTCGGCCTCGAGCAGGAGCCGTCGATATGGATCAGCTTCGTTGTCTCAATGCTGCTGCTGGCATTGGTCATGAAAGAGGGATGAAGCACTGAAGGCAAAGGACGCAGGCCCTTACTTCCCAGCCGGCGTTTCGTGGAGTGACCGGGAAGCAATCGAGGAGACAGAAATGAAATTGCGCTTGAATGCCGTGGCCTTTGCGGCCGCCGCCCTGGCACTCGGCCAGGGCGCATGGGCTGGTGAGGCCGAAGCCAAGAAGTGGATCGACAGCGAGTTCCAGCCTTCCACGCTGAGCAAGGACCAGCAGATGGCCGAGATGAAATGGTTCATCGAAGCCGCCAAGAAGCTGCAGGCCAAGGGCGTGAAGGAGATCTCGGTGGTCTCCGAGACCATCACCACGCACGAGTACGAGAGCAAGACGCTGGCCAAGGCCTTCGAGGAGATCACCGGCATCAAGGTCAAGCACGACCTGATCCAGGAAGGCGACGTGGTCGAGAAGCTGCAGACCTCGATGCAGTCGGGCAAGTCGATCTACGACGGCTGGATCAGCGACTCCGACCTGATCGGCACGCACTACCGCTACGGCAAGATTCTCGACCTGACCGGCTACATGGCCGGCAAGGGCAAGGAGTTCACCAACCCCGGGCTGGACATCAAGGACTTCATCGGCACCAGCTTCACCACCGCCCCCAACGGCAACCTGTACCAGTTGCCCGATCAGCAGTTCGCCAACCTGTACTGGTTCCGCGCCGACCTGTTCGCGCGCCAGGATCTGAAGGACAAGTTCAAGGCCAAGTACGGCTACGACCTGGGCGTGCCGCTGAACTGGAGCGCCTACGAAGACATCGCCGCCTTCTTCAGCGAGGACGTGAAGACCATCGATGGCAAGCCGATCTACGGCCACATGGACTACGGCAAGAAGGACCCGAGCCTGGGCTGGCGCTTCACCGACGCCTGGCTGTCGATGGCCGGCACGGCCGACATCGGCATCCCGAACGGCATGCCGGTCGACGAATGGGGCATCCGCGTCGCAGCCGACAAGTGCACGCCGGTGGGTGCGTCGGTGTCGCGCGGCGGCGCCACCAATTCGCCGGCGGCCGTCTACGCGTTGACCAAGTACGTGGACTGGATGAAGAAGTACTCGCCGAAGGAAGCCATCGGCATGACCTTCGGCGAAGCCGGTCCGGTGCCGGCGCAGGGCCAGATCGCGCAGCAGATCTTCTGGTACACGGCCTTCACGGCCGACATGGTCAAGCCGGGCTTGCCGGTGGTCAATGCCGACGGCACGCCGAAGTGGCGCATGGCGCCGGGCCCCAACGGCCCGTATTGGAAGCAGGGCATGCAGAACGGCTACCAGGACGTCGGCTCATGGACCTTTTTCGCGGCGCACGACGCCGACAAGACGGCCGCGGCCTGGCTGTACGCGCAGTTCATCACCGCCAAGACCACGTCGCTGAAGAAGACCATCGTCGGCCTGACGCCGATCCGCGAGAGCGACATCCAGAGCAAGGCCATGACCGATCTGGCGCCCAAGCTGGGCGGTTTGGTCGAGTTCTATCGCAGCCCGGCGCGCGTGGCCTGGACACCGACCGGTACCAACGTGCCCGACTATCCGAAGCTGGCGCAGCTTTGGTGGAAGAACGTGGCCGTGGCGGTGACCGGCGAGAAGACGCCGCAGGCGGCGATGGACACGCTGGCCGAGGAGATGGACCAGGTGATGGCACGGCTGGAGCGTGCGGGCATGGCCAAGTGCACGCCCAAGCTCAACCCGAAGAGCTCACCCGACAAGTGGCTGAGCGACAAGGGTGCGCCGTGGAAGAAGCTGGCCAACGAGAAGCCGAAGGGCGAGACCATTGCCTATGAAACCCTGCTGAACGCCTGGAAGGCGGGCAAGGTGCGCTGAGCCGGGACACAAGGAGTCCGGTGGACTCTTTGTGCCTGGCGAAGGGCCGGGCCACTGGCCCGGCGCGGCCTGCAAGGCTGAGCCCGTACACGAGCGGTTCGTAGCCAGGCCCCGCGGCATTCATCCGGCCGCGGGGCTTTTGCATGGCGGCATGAAATCATCGCCGCAGATGTTGGCCGGAACCCTCGTCGCCCTTCCTGCCGGACTGATGTGGGGCCTGGTGTTCATCGCCCCACTGCTGCTGCCAGAGTACCCGGCGGCGCTGCAGTCGTTTGCGGTCCAGAGATCGGCTTGCGCGCCAGTTGATGTTCTCGATGAAGCCGCGCCGACCTTGAGCTCGCCCGCCGCTTGATCCTGCCGCAACATGACGATTGGAGCCATCTCATGACCAAGCGTTCTTTTCCATTGTCCAAGGTCTACGGCTTGCTGGAACCCGGACCAGTGGTCCTGCTCACAACGACGCACAAGCGCACTGCCAACGTGATGACGCTGTCATGGCACACGATGATGGAGTTCGAGCCGCCGCTCGTGGGATGCATCGTCAGCCAAAACGACCTCAGCTTCACCGCGCTGAAGGCGACGCGGCAATGCGTTCTCAACATCCCCACGACCGATCTCGGGCCGAAGGTCGTGGGATGCGGCAACACCACTGGCCGACGTGTGGACAAGTTCATGGCCTTCGGCTTGACGCCGGTGCCGGCCGAGTTGGTGGCTGCGCCGCTGATTTCGGAGTGCTACGCAAACCTCGAATGCCGCGTCGTCGATACACGGTTGGTGAACCGCTACAACTTCTTCGTTCTCGAAGTGCTCAAGGCCTGGATCGACCCGGCGTGCAAGGATCCGCGAACCCTTCACCACAGAGGGCGCGGCGCTTTCATGGTGGCCGGCGAAACGATCGTGCTGCGATCGAAGATGAGGTAGCCATGGACGAGAGCCTCCTGGCCGGCCAATCGCCTTCCACGACTCACACTTGCCCGCAATAGGGCCAGCACAATGCTTGGCCTGCTCGCCGCGTGGTCGGGATCACTTCTTCTGCAGCATGGGCTTGCCCCCATTCGGAGTGGCTGCCGCTCCGGTACCGGTCGTTGGTGACTTCACCACCGGCACGACCCGTTTGGGCTTCTTGGCTTCCTTGTTGCCTCGGTTCCCTTTGCTCATCTTGATCTCCTGGAAAGTCTTGCCGGCAGCGGGCCGTGCGGGCTGACCAGCATCCTGCAAGTCGCCCACCCCACGTCGGTGCGCTGCCACACACTCGACCTGGGCATTTCACCCGGTCCCTATGCTGACCGCGTGCGCGCGACGTCGCCCGATCGGTCATTCTGCGACTGCCAGTTGCGGCATCGCATGATCCGCGTGTGAGCTCGAACCTGCCAGCGCTTCACTTGTTGGGTTCAGCCGGGCTCAGCACCAACTGCCCGTCGCGCACGGGAATCTGCTTTCCGGGATTGAACGACATGCGTACCGTGCCTTCCTTGTCCTCGAGTCGGTAGGTCACGTCGTAGCCCACGAGCTTCTCGGAGCGCACGTTGACCGTCTTGCAACGGGCCTCGGTCGAGGTCACGACGTCCTTCTCTTGCAGATTCTTCTGCACTTGGTTGCCGCCATAGGCGCCCGCCGCTGCTCCGGCCACGGTAGCGACTGTCTTGCCCTTGCCGCCGCCGATCGTGCTGCCCAGCAAACCGCCGGCCACACCGCCGATGATGGTGCCAGTGGCACGGTGCTCGTCCTTTACGGGCGCCTGCTTCTGCACCTGCACCTGCTCGCACTTCTCCTGAGGCGTTGTGATCGTCTGCTTGGCTTCCTTGACCGCCACGACCTCGGCAAACGTCGGCTTGGTCATGGTTCGATAGCCCGTGACACCCCCCGCCGCCAGCACCACCATGGCGATGCCGCCGATCACGACACCCTTCACCATCGACTGATCCATCACCGAAACCTTTCTCGTTACAACTGTTGGCCGCCGAATGCAGCGACCCGGATGCAAAGCTCAGATCACGTTGGACTGTGGCACCTGTGGCAGTCAGTGCCGACCCGGTCGTCCCCGTCAAAGCGTTGCCCATGCCTGTCAGCGCTCTAAAGTCGAAGTCGATGACTGCGCGGCCAACAAGCTCTTGAGGTGAACCGAGTATCGGTAGCACCATGGACGGCGAACAGCCGACCGCACCCCGAGTTGCTGTAGTAGTTTTCCTACGCCGCCAGTTCGCATTGCGAGTCCTTGTCCCGACGTGGCCATACGGAAACGGCCGGCTGCGGGACCAAACAACAGGCCAGAATCGCCCAGTCGGCACGCTCCCGGGCTTCATACTGATCGCCTTCACTGTGTACTGAGGCGGCTCAACGCGGCCAGGACCCAGATGGTGACCAATGACGCTCTCGCGCTTGTGCGGGTTGCCTTGAGGTCAATGACCGTCGATGGCTGGCCAAGCGATTGAATCGAGGTTGAAGGGAGCCATCAAAATGGAAGCA
>JAGTRL010000113.1 GCA_018261815.1 Pseudomonadota bacterium | reverse complement strand
GGTCAGCGCCGCCTGGATCGCCATCTCGGCGGTGGCCAGGTCGCGGATCTCGCCGACCATGATGATGTCCGGGTCCTGGCGCATCAGCGCGCGCAGGCCCTCGGCGAAGCCCATATCGATGGCCGCATGCACCTGCGTCTGGTTGAAGGCCGACTCGATCATCTCGATCGGGTCTTCGATGGTGCAGACGTTGACCTCGTCGGTGGCCAGCTGCTTCAGCGTGGAATACAGCGTGGTGGTCTTGCCCGAGCCGGTGGGCCCGGTGACGAGGATGATGCCGTGCGGCCGCGCGATCAGTTCCTGCCAGCGCTGCGTGTCGTGCGCGCCAAAGCCCAGCGCCTCGATGCGCTTGACCGCCGTCTCGGGGTCGAAGATGCGCATCACCAGTTTCTCGCCGAAGGCGGTGGGCAACGTGGACAGGCGCATCTCGACTTCGGCGCCGATCTTGTCGGCGGTGTCGGGGCGCTTGGTCTTGATGCGCCCGTCCAACGGGCGGCGGCGCTCGACCACGTCCATGCGGCCGAGCAGCTTGATGCGCGAGGTCATCGCGTTCATCACACCCAGCGGCACTTGGTAGACGGTGTGCAACACGCCGTCGATGCGGAAGCGGATGGCGCCCATGTCGCGCCGCGGCTCGAGGTGGATGTCGCTGGCGCGCTGGTCGAAAGCGTACTGCCACAGCCAGTCGACCACCTGCACCACGCCCTGGTCGTTGGCGTCCAGCTGCTTGGCGGTCTTGCCCAGTTCGACCAACTGCTCGAAGCTGGCCGCGGGCGAGACCTCTCCGCTCTTCTGCGCCGCACGCACCGACTTGGCCAATGCATAGAACTCGGTGGTGTACTTGCGCACGTCCTGCGGATTGGCCAGCACCACCTTCACGCTGCGACGCGTGTGCGCCTCGATCTCGGCCACCCAGCCCAGGTCGAAGGGCTCGGCGGTGGCGATGACCACGTCGGCATTGTTCATCTGCACCGGCAACGCGCAGCGGCTTTCGGCGTAGTGCACCGACATCACGTCGGCGACGCGGCCGACATCGGCCTTCAGCGGATCGATGCGCAGGTAGGGCATGTCGATGCGCCTTGCCAGCCATTCGGTCAGCGCCTCGGTGTCCAGCGGCTGCGCCGTGCCGGCACGCACCAGCCCAGCCCCGCCCAGACGCACCAGCGCATGCTGGCTCGACGCCCCGGCGCCAAAGCGGCGGGTCACGCGTTCGCCGTCCTCGACCGAGACCACCTTGTCGTCGCGCAGCCAGCCGAGCAGCAGCTTCCAGTCGAGTTTGCCCTTCCACGGCGCATGCGGCAACACCAGCGTGTCGGCCGCGGCGGCACGGTGCGTAACGGGAGGGTGGGTCATGTCGGGATGTTCGGCCGGTGCCGGGCCGGGCAGGTTCAGGGCGCCAGCGGCCGCAGCATGCGCAGCCATTTGCGCGCCGGCAGCCCCCAGGCGCCAAAGCGGGCCTCGATGGTAGCCGCGCGATCGAGCAACGTGGCGCGATCGGGCAGCATTACGTCACGGCCGGCCAGCACGACGCTGTTGCCTTCGCGCGTGGGCCGCAGTCCGCACACCTGGCCGCTCCCGAAGGCCGAGACGATCTGCGACAGGCTGTAGTCGAAGCTGGCGTCGCGGCCGAACAGGTTGACGCTCATCACGCCGCCTTCGGCCAGCACGCCACGGCATGCAGCGTAGAAGCGGGCATCGTCCAGCACCGGCGCGGCAGCCTCCTGATCGTACAGGTCCACATGCAGCAGTTGCACGCTACCCAGGTGCGCCGGGTCGTGCACCCAGGCGCCGGCATCCTGGGTCAGCACCTGCAGCTTCGGTCCGTCGGCCGGCAGGTGGAACGAGTGGCGGCAGGTGGCGATCACCGCGGGGTTCAGTTCCACCGCGGTGGTGTGCATGCGCAGCGCCTTCAGCGTGAAGCGCGTGATCGCGCCGGCCCCCAGGCCCAGCTGCACCGCATGGCCGCGACCCAACTGCCCGGACGGCAGCCACAGCAGGCTGGCCAGCATGCGCTGCACGTAGTCGAGCTCGACGAAGTCGGGCCTGGCGATGCGCATCGAGCCCTGGATCCAGATGGTGCCCAGGTGCAGGCTGCGCACGCCGTCGTACTCGGAAATCGTGGCCTCGGGCAGGCGCGGGATGGGAGCGGTTCGGGTGGCCATGGAGCAACCCGCCACGATAACCGAGGCACTCAGCCGAGTGGCATCCCGCAGGCCTGAAACACCGCGCGCCAGGCGGCAAGCTTGCGCTCGAAGCTCCAGCTGGCGTTGGCCGGGCTGCTGGACGGCAGGCGGTACACCGCCAAGCCGAGCTCGGCGGTGATGCGCATGGCGCGGGCCGATTCGCCGCCGTTATGGGCCACGGCCACAAGCCGCGGCGCTCGCCGACGCAGGCTGGCGAGATCGTTGTAGCGCAGGTCGCGGATCGCGCTGTCCAGGCTGCCCTCGCGGCGGCATTCGGCGATCACGTCCCACAGGCCCAGGCCGTGGGCGCGCAAGCGCTGCAGGCGCTGCGCATAGGGCCGTGGCACCAGGTCTTCGCCCAGCAGCGCCGACAGCAGCGGCCAGAACTGGTTGCGCGGGTGGGCGTAGTACTGCCCAGCAGCCAGCGACGCCGCGCCCGGGAAACTGCCCAGCACCACCAGCCGCGTGTGCCTCCCGATCAC
This sequence comes from Pseudomonadota bacterium, assembly GCA_018261815.1. Taxonomy (GTDB): domain Bacteria; phylum Pseudomonadota; class Gammaproteobacteria; order Burkholderiales; family Burkholderiaceae_C; genus Rubrivivax. The sequence goes on along the minus strand of JAGTRL010000113.1, from coordinate 9,833 downwards.
AGGCGGCAGACCTGGCAGCACGGCGCTCAAGCCGCCAGCCCCGGCAGCGCGTCGCGCGCGTTGGCGCAGGTGACCTCAGCGGTGTGCGGCAGGCTCCAGCCGCGCAGCGCAGCCAGGGTCTCGGCAATGCGCGGCAGCTCGGCCGGCTCGTTGCGCGCCTGGGGCGCGTCGAGGCGCTGCGTCGCGTTGCGGTACAGCCACTGCGGCGGGATGTCCGGCGCGTCGGTCTCCAGCACCAGGGACTGCTCGGGCAGCGTCGACGCCAGGCGGCGGATCTGCAGCGCGCGCTCGTGCGTCATGGCCCCGCCGAAACCCAGCTTGAAGCCGAGTGCGACGAAATGATTGGCCTGCACCTCGCTGCCGTTGAAGGCATGGGCAATGCCGCCGCGCACGGCCACGCGGCGCAGGCCTTTGAGCAGCGAATCCGCCGAGCGCCGCACGTGCAGGATCACCGGCAACCCGGCCTCGCGGGCCAGGGCCAACTGCGCCAGGAAGAAGCGTTCCTGCCGCGAGTGGTCCAGCCCCGACACGAAGTGGTCCAGCCCGATCTCGCCCACGGCCACCAAGCGCAGGTCGCCACGGCAGCTCTGCAGCGATTCGCGCAGCCGCTCCAGGTCGGACTCGGCGGCACGCTCGACGTAGAGCGGGTGAATGCCCAGCGCATAGACCGCATCGTGAGCATGGGCCAGCGAGCGCACCGTCTCGAAGTTGGCCACCTCCACCGCCGGCAGCACCAGCCGCGCCACACCGGCAGCGCGGGCGCGAGCGACCACCGCCGCACGATCGGCGTCGAACTCGGGAGCGTCAAGATGGCAGTGGGTGTCAAACCAGACCGGCATGCGCGGATCATGCCTTGGCTCATTGCCCCCGGCCAACACCGGATGATTCCGGACGCGGTGCCCCAGGGGCCATGGCACTGGCGGGACGTCCAGCCGCAGGGATGCAAGGGCTGGCGCAACGTGATAACGTGAAACCCGTTTCCAGAGCTTTGTCCGCAGAGCGCAGCATGGCCATCCGCAAGACGCCGCTTTACAGTTCATCGCGCCGCAGCGCGCCCGCTGCCGTGGGTGCCAACTCTGCCAAGGTATCTGCGTCGGCGCAGCCCGGCGAAGTGGCTGCCCCGCCTGCCCCTGAGGCAGCGCTTCCGGCGGCAAGGCGCCCCTTCTTCAAGCGCCATGCGCCAGCCATCGCCTGGAGCGGCATCGGCGCGCTGCTGGCCATGGCGGTGATGCTGACCGCCCTCGGGCTGCAGCCGCGCCAGCGCGTCATCACCCAGGCGCAGATCGACGCCGCGGTGCGCCATTCGCTGGAAAAGGAGCCGCTGCCCTCCCCGGCCACCAAGGCCTACGAAGGCGTGGCCCGTTCGGTGGTGCGCGTCGTCGGGCTGATGGACGACGACGACGACGGCAAGGAGCGCCCCGACAAGCGGGCCATGGACCGCAGCCTCGGCACCGGCGTGGTCATCAAGGACGATGGCACGATCCTCACCAACCTGCACGTGGTGTGGGGCGCCAAGCGCGTGCGCGTCACCTTCGCCAATGGACACGAATCCGACGCGCAGATGGTCGGCGCCCAGCCCGAGAACGACCTGGCCGTGCTCAAGGCGAAGAGCCTGCCCGACGACCTGGAGCCGGCCACGATGCGCTCCACCGGCGACCTGGCGCCCGGCGACCAGGTCATCGCCGTCGGCCATCCCTTCGGCATCGGCCCATCGGTCAGCGCCGGCGTGGTGTCGGGGCTGGGACGCGAGTTCCGCGCGCCCGAAGGCCAGAATTCGTTGACCAACCTGATCCAGTTCGACGCCGCCGCCAATCCCGGCAATTCCGGCGGGCCTCTGGTCACGATGGACGGCTACGTGGTGGGCATCGTCACCGCCATCCTCAACCCCAACGAACAGCGCACCTTCGTGGGTATCGGCTTTGCGGTGCCTATCGAGAATGCCGCCGGCGCGGCCGGCCTGGCGCCGTTTTGACTCCACAAACAGGAAGACCCATGCAACTCGGCGCGCACGATCCCACCCAGACCGCAGACCTGATGGAGCGCATGCTCTACGAAGTCAAGCGCGTCGTCGTCGGGCAGGACCGCTTTCTCGAGCGCGTGCTGATCGCCATGCTGGCGCAGGGCCATCTGCTGGTCGAAGGCGTGCCCGGTCTGGCGAAGACGCTGACTGTGAAGACGCTGGCGCGCACCATGCGCGGCAGTTTCAAGCGCATCCAGTTCACACCCGACTTGGTGCCGGCCGACCTGGTGGGCACACGCATCTACAACCAAAAGACCGGCGACTTCGGCACCTCGCTCGGGCCGGTGTTCGCCAACCTGCTGCTGGCCGACGAGATCAACCGCGCGCCGGCCAAGGTGCAGAGCGCGCTGCTCGAGGTGATGCAGGAACGCCAAGTGACGATCGCCGGTGACACGCATTTTGTGCCCGAGCCCTTCGTCGTCATGGCCACGCAGAACCCGATCGAGACCGAGGGCACCTACCCGCTGCCCGAAGCGCAGGTCGACCGCTTCATGATGAAGGTGCTGGTCGACTACCCCACCGAGGAAGAGGAGTTCGTGATCGCGCAACGCGTCACCGGCCCGTCCACCGAGGTGCAGGCAGTGTGCGACACGCAGGCGCTGCAGGCGCTGCAGAAACAATGCCGCGCGGTCTATGTCGACCCCTCGCTGATCCAGTACGCGGTCAAGCTGGTCAGTGCCACGCGCTCGCCCGATCGTTACGAAATGGCCGACCTGGCCAAGTACCTGACCTTCGGGGCCAGCCCGCGCGCCACCATCGGCCTGGTCGAGGGCTCGCGGGCGCTGGCCCTGCTGCGCGGCCGGCGCTATGCACTGCCCGAGGACATGGTCGACCTGGTGCCCGACGTGCTGCGCCACCGGCTGGTGCTGTCCTATGAGGCGCTGGCCGACAACATGACGGCCGACCAGATCGTGCAACGCGTGATGCAGAAGGTGGCCGTGCCCGACAAGCCGATGGCCCATGCCCATGAAAACGGCAACGCCCTCCATGCCTGAGGCTGGCGCCGACGCGCGCGTGCCCGGCCTCGAGGAGCGGCTGCTGCGCCAACTCGAGTGGACGGTGATGCGCCGCCTGGACGGGCTGTTGCAGGGCGACTACCGCACGCTGCTGCGCGGCGCCGGCATCGACCTGGCCGACCTGCGCGAATACCAATTCCACGACGATGTGCGCCACATCGACTGGAACGTCACCGCGCGGCTGCAGACGCCGCACGTGCGCCAGTTCACCGAAGACCGCGAGATGACCGCCTGGTTCCTGCTCGACCTGTCGGGCAGCGTCGACTTCGGCTCGGCCGACGTCACCAAGCTGGCGGTGTCCTCCGGCTTCGTGGCGGTGATGGCGCGCGTGCTGACGCGCCATGGCAACCGCGTTGGCGCCATGCTCTACGGCACCCGCGTCGACACCGTGCTGCCGCCGCGGTTGTCGCGTCAGCATGTGTTGAACCTGATGCGCCTGATGCGCCAGCGGCCGCAGGCTGAGGCACGCAGCGGCGGCACCTCGCTGGCCGATCTGCTCCACACCGCGGCGGGCACCCTCAAGCGCCGATCGCTGGTGCTGGTGGTGTCCGACTTCATCAGCCAGCCCGGCTGGGAAGGCGCGTTGTCACGGCTGGCCCAGCGCCACGAGGTGGTGGCGGTGCGCCTGTTCGACCCGCTGGAGATGGAACTGCCCGAACTGGGCCTGGTGACGGTGGAAGATGCCGAAACCGGCGAACAGCTGTTCATCGACACTTCCGACCCAGCCTTCCGCCAGCGCTATGCCGCCGAGGCCGAAGCCCGCGAGGCCGCATTGCGCGAGGCCCTGGCCCATGCCGGCGCCGACACGCTGGAACTGTCCACCGACGACGATCTGCTCGAAGCACTGCTGCGCTTTGCCGCGCTACGCCGGCAGCGCGGCCGGCTCAAGGTCGGCGGGCGCTTTCCGGCCCACCTGCGCACCGAACTGCCGCAAGCTGCGGGAGGCTTGTCATGACCTTCATCTGGCCAACCCTGTTGTGGTCCCTGCTGCTGCTGCCCCTGCTGGTGGTGGTCTACCTGTGGCTGCTGCGCAAGCGCCGCCGCAGCCCCGTCCGCCTGGCCAGCCTGGCCGTGGCCAAGGCCGCGCTGGGCAAGGGCCCGGGCTGGCGCCGCCATGTGCCGCCGTTGCTGCTGCTGCTGGCCATCGCCACGCTGCTGTTCGCCATGGCGCGGCCCCTGGCGGTGATCACGCTGCCGCTGTCGCAGCGCACCATCATCCTGGCAATGGATGTGTCGGGCAGCATGCGCGCCGCCGACGTGCAACCGAGCCGCCTAGTCGCCGCTCAGGAGGCGGCCAAGGCCTTCGTCAGCGACTTGCCGCGCGAGGTGCGCGTCGGCGTCGTCGCCTTCGCAGGCACCGCCGCGGTGGTCCAGGCTCCGACCACCAGCCGCGAGGACATCATCGCCTCGATCGACCGCTTCCAACTGCAGCGCGCCACCGCCACCGGCAGCGGCATCATCCTGTCGCTGGCGACGATCTTCCCCGACGCCGGCATCGAGATCTCACAGGCCACCGGGCAGCGCAACATGCCCTCGTCGATCGACGACAAGAAGGAGCAGAAGGAATTCACGCCGGTGCCCCCCGGGTCCTACACCTCGGCCGCGATCATCATGCTGACCGACGGCGCGCGCACCACCGGGCCCGACCCGCTGGAAGCCGCCAAGATGGCCGCCGACCGCGGCGTGCGCGTCTACACCGTAGGCATCGGCACCGTCGCCGGCGAGACCATCGGTTTCGAAGGCTGGAGCATGCGCGTGCGCCTGGACGAGGCGGCATTGAAGCAGGTGGCACTGCTGACCCAGGCCGAATACTTCTACGCCGGCACCGCCCAGGACCTGATGAAGGTCTATCAGTCGCTGAGCTCGAAGCTGGTGGTGGAGAAGAAGGAAACCGAAGTCACCGCCTTCTTCGCCGCAGCCGGCGCGCTGCTCGCCCTGCTGGGGGCGGGGCTGTCGGTGTGGTGGTTCGGGCGCGTGGCCTGAGCGCGCCTCAGGGCTGCAGCCGCAGCAGCTGGCCGTCGGCGCTGTCGGTCAGCACGTAGAGGAAGCCGTCCGGCCCCTGGCGCACATCGCGGATGCGAGAGTTGGCCTTGCCCAGCAGCCGTTCTTCCTTGACGACCGTGCTGCCCTCGAGCTCCAGGCGCAGCAGCGTCTCGCCGCGCAGCGTGCCCACGAACAGGTTGCCCTGCCACCCGGGATAGCGGTCGCTGGTCAGGAAGGCCATGCCGCTGGGGGCCACCGACAGCGGCAGCCAGACCTTCAGCGGCTGCTCGAAACCGGGCTTGGGCCCTTCCTCGCCGATGCGCGTGCCGGTGCCGTAGTTGCGGCCGAAGGTGAGCAGCGGCCAGCCGTAGTTGCGCCCGGAAAGCACGCGGTTGAGTTCGTCGCCGCCCTGCGGACCATGCTCGCTGGCCCACAGCTCGCCGGTCTGCGGATGCAGCGCGGCGCCCTGCATGTTGCGGTGGCCCAGGCTCCAGATCTCCGGCCGTGCACCGGGCGTGGCGACAAAGGGGTTGTCGGCCGGCACGGTGCCGTCGGCTTCAATGCGCACCACCTTGCCCAGATGGTTGTCCAGCGTCTGCGCATCCTCCTTGCGCGAGAAGCGGTCGCCCAGCACCACGAAGAGGCGGCCGTCCCGGGCAAACACCAGCCTCGAGCCGCAGTGCAGCGAGCTCGACACCTTGGGCAGCTGCCGGAAGATCACCTGCACGTCGACGAGCCGGCTGCCCTGCAGCCGGCCGCGCGCCACCGCGGTGCTGTTGCCGCCATCGCCCGCTTCGGCATAGCTCCAGTAGACCAGCGCGTTGTCGGCGAACTTCGGGTCCAGCACCACGTCGAGCAGGCCGCATTGGCCGCCGGCATCCACCGCGGGCAGGCCGGCAATGGGCGCGCCGAGGCGGCCGTCGCGCTCGACGATGCGCAGCCGCCCGGCACGCTCGGTCACCAGGAAGCGGCCGTCGGGCAGGAAGGCCACCGCCCAGGGGTTGGCCAGGCCGCGCGCCACGCTCACCAGCTTCGGCTCGGCCGCAAAGGCCGGCAAGACGACGCTGCACAGCAGCAGGATCAGCCAAGGACGCATGTCGGTTCTCGAGAGGAAATGCGCAATGTTGCCTGAAGCCGCGTTCAGTCTGCCGCTTCGACCACCATTTGCACCCGCTGTTGGCCCTGCCACTCGTCCAGGCTGAGGCGGTAGGCCAGGCGCACGCGCGCGGCCAGTGGCTCGGCATGGCCGAACCAGATGGCGTCGCGCAAGGTGCCGGCGTGACGCACCCTGAGCTTCAGGTGTTTTTCGCCTACCAGCCGCTGCTGCAGCACGTCGACCTCGTCACAGAACAGCGGCGGCTCGAAACCCTGGCCCCAGACCTGCGAATCCAGCAGCGCCACCGTCTGCGGGTTGAACCACTCCAGCGCCAGTGGCCCATCGGTGCGCAGCGTGCGCGTCAGCGTGGCGGCGTCGAGCCACTCACTGGCCACCTGCTGCAAGGCGCGGTCGAAGTCGCCGAAATGCTCTTCGGCGATGCTGCAGCCGGCAGCCATGGCATGCCCGCCAAAGCGGCGCAGCACCTGGGGCTGACGCTTGGCCACCAGGTCGAGCGCATCGCGCAGATGGAAACCCGGGATCGAACGGCCCGAGCCCTTGAGCAGCCCGTCGGCGCCGCGCGCGAAGACGAATGTCGGCCGGTGCAACCGGTCCTTCAGGCGGCCGGCGACGATGCCGACCACGCCCTCATGGAACTGCGGGTCGAACAGCGACAGCGCGCTCGGCGGCGCGCTGTCCTCGGCTGGCAGCAGCCGCTCCAGCGCCGCCTGAGCCTGCTCGTTCATGCCCGATTCGAGCTCGCGGCGCTGGCGGTTGATGGCGTCCAGCGCCTGCGCCAGTTGAAGGGCCTGCGCCGGGTCGTCGCTGAGCAGGCATTCGATGCCCATCGTCATGTCCGACAGGCGGCCGGCGGCATTGATGCGCGGGCCGAGCGCAAACCCGAAGTCGAAGGCCGCGGCGCGGCGCGGATCGCGCGCCGCCACTTGGAACAGCGCGGCCACGCCGCACTGCATGCGGCCCGCGCGGATGCGCTTCAGGCCCTGCGCCACCAGGCGGCGGTTGTTGGCATCGAGCCGCACCACGTCGGCCACCGTGCCCAGCGCCACCAGGTCGAGCAGCGCATCCAGCCGCGGCTGCGCGTCGGCAGCGAAGGCAGCGCGCGCGCGCAGCTCGGCGCGGGTGGCCAGCAGCACATAGAAGACCACGCCCACGCCAGCCAGCGCCTTGCTGCCGAAGTCGCAGCCCGGTTGGTTGGGGTTGACGATGACGTCGGCCTCAGGCAGCCGCACCTGGTCGCCCTCCTTGGCGGGAAGGTGATGGTCGGTCACCAGCACCTGCAGGCCCAGCGCGCGCGCATGGGCCACCCCCTCCAGGCTGGCGATGCCGTTGTCCACGGTGACCAGCAGTTCGGGCCGCTTGTGCAGCGCCAGTTCGACGATGGCCGGTGTCAGCCCGTAGCCGTGCACCGCCCGATCGGGCACCACGTAGTGCAGGCTCTCCGGCTGCGCGCCGAGCAGGCGCAGGCCGCGCAGCAGCACCGCACAGGCGGTGGCACCGTCGCAGTCGTAGTCGGCCACCACGCACAGGCGCCGCCCCTGCTGCACCACGTCGGCCAGCAGCCGCGCCGCGGCATCGGCACCGCGCAACGCCTGCGGCGGCAGCAAATGGGCCAGCCCGTCGTCGAGCTCGTCCGCCTGGCGCACACCGCGCGCAGCCAGCAGCCGCGCCAGCAAGGGGTGGGCGCCGGCCTGCTCCAGCGCGAACACGCTGCGCGGCGGCACGTCGCGGACCTCGATGCAGGGCGCGCTCACAGCGGCTCCAGCGCACGCAAGCTGTCGACGCGGCGCCACCGCTGCGCCAGCCGTTGCCAGGTGCCCATGCGAACGCTGTCGTAGCGCTGGGCCACACGCTCGCCGCACAACGTGAGTCCGATGGGCTCGCCGCGCGTGGCGCGCCGTTCGAGTTCGGCCATGCGTTGTGCATCCAGCGCGTGCCAGGCCTCGACCCAGGCCGCCCAGTCACCGGCCAGCCACGGGCCGCGCAGCCGTTCGTCGATGCTGGGTTCGTGGTCGCCGGTCACGAGCGACCGGGTGCAGCCGGTGCCGCTGAGCCAGAAGGAGTTGACCGCCAGTTCACCGCGCGCTTCACGCGCCTCGTTGATCGGATGGGTGTACAGCAGCATCTGCACCTCGCTCTGCAGCCGGCGCAGCGTGCGGCCGGTCTGACGGTCTGGCAACCACAGGTCGATCGGGCGGCCGACGACACGGTCCAGCGACGCGGTGGCCAGCTCACGCAACGAGTCATGCGTCGCATACCAGCGCAGCGGCGCGCCCCAGTGCAAGGCCCAGCCTTCGGGCTCGAACAGGCCGCGCAGAGCCTCCAGCAAGCCGCGCGACTCGTCCTCGTCCAGGTGCAGCTGCGCCGGGTCGAGCAGCAGGATCTGGTCACTGCCCACCTGCCAGTGGGTGGGCGTCAGCAGGCCCCAGCCCTGGTCCGCGTCGGCCGGCGCCAGGCCATCGGCATGGGCCGACCATGCAGCCAGAGGCAAACAACCGTCGCGAATCTGCCAGCCGCGGCAGGCGGCCAGCGCATGCTCGTGCGGCAGGTTCAGCGAATCGGCATCGGTGGCCGTCTTGAGCGTCGGTGTCAACCGCGCAAGCAGCCGCTCCAGGTTCGGCAACCGAAGGCCGTGCAAGGCCTGCGCGCCGGGCTCGGAGGCCGCAGCCGCATAGGGGACCACGAGATGCATGCGCCGATTATGGCCAGGGCACGGCGGCTGGCGCCGCCTTCACGTCGCTGCGCGACATGAGCCTCGCCGCCACGGCGTTCTCGGTGGGCCGGCCGCGGCGCAGGCGTCGGTTAGCATTCCGGCGACATGAGTCTCCCCTATGAACTGCAGATCGGTTGGCGCTACACGCGGGCCGGTCGCAGCGGGCGGCGCAACCGCTTCATCTCCTTCATCTCCGGCGTGTCGATGCTCGGCATCGCGCTGGGCGTGGCCGCACTGATCATCGTGCTCAGCGTGATGAATGGCTTCCAGAAGGAGGTGCGCGACCGCATGTTGTCGGTGATCGCGCATGTCGAGGTGTTCGAGCAGCGGGGTGCGGCGCTGGCGGACTGGCAGGCCACCGCCGCCAAGGCGCGCGCCAACCCCCAGGTGCTGGGCGCGGCGCCCTTCGTTGCCGCGCAGGCGCTGGTGGCGCGCGGCGACGACATGCGCGCGGCCATCGTGCGCGGCATCTCGCCAGCCGACGAGGCCACGGTCACGCCGCTGGCCGCGATGCTGCGCGACAGCACGCTGGCCGCGCTGACGCCCGGCAGCTGGAACATCGTGCTCGGCGCCGAGCTGGCGCGCGCACTCGGCGTGCGCGTCGGCGACAAGGTCACGCTGGTCGCGGCTGGCGGGCAGATGACACCGGCCGGCGTGATCCCGCGGCTCAAGCAATTCACGCTGACCGGCGTGTTCGAGGCCGGCCACTATGAATATGACAATGGCCTGGCCTTGATCCACCTGGACGATGCGGCGCGCTTCTTCCGTGTCGAGGGGCCCACCGGCGTGCAGTTGCGCCTGCGCGACGTGCACGGCGCGCGCGAGGTGGCGGCACAACTGTCGCGCAGCCTCGGGCCGGAGGTCATCGTGCGCGACTGGACGCGCACCAACCGCAACTGGTTCGACGCGGTGCAGATCGAGAAGCGCCTGATGTTCATCATCCTGACGCTGATCGTCGCGGTGGCGGCCTTCAACCTGGTGTCCACG
>JAGTRL010000112.1 GCA_018261815.1 Pseudomonadota bacterium | reverse complement strand
GAGCGGCTGCAGCGCGTGTTCAGCACCGACCCTCAGTTTGCTGCGCTGCGCAACCCCGATGGCAGCGTCAACCGTGACCTGCTGGTGGCCCAGGGCATGAGCTCCGAGATGTTCGCGCAGAGCCTGCGCCAGGACCTCGCGATGCGCCAAGTGCTGCAGGGCATCGGCGCCAGCGCGGTGGCGCCAAAGGCCGTGGTCGACCCCTCGTTCGATGCCTTGCTGCAACGCCGCCAGGTGCAACTTCAGCGCTTCGACGCGGAGGCCTATCGCAGCAAGGTCAACCCCAGCGACGCCGACATCGACACCTTCTACAAGGCCAACGAAGCATTGTTCAAGACACCTGAACAGGCGCGCATCGAGTATGTGCTGCTGGACCTGCAGACGCTGCAGAAGGGCGTCAGCGTGAACGAGGAAGAGCTGCAGCGCTACTACGCCGAGAACGCCAGCCGCTACACCGCGGCCGAGGAGCGCCGCGCCAGCCACATCTTGATCAAGGCCGACAAGGACATGGCCGTGGCCGACCGGCAGAAGGCCAAGGCCAAGGCCGATGCGCTGCTGGAGCAGGTGCGCAAGTCGCCGGGGCAGTTTACCGAGCTGGCCAGGAAGAACAGCGACGACCCGGGCAGCGCCGAGCGCGGCGGCGACCTGGACTACTTCGGCCGCGGCGCGATGGTCAAGCCCTTCGACGATGCGGTTTTCGCGATGAAGCCTGGCGAGATCAGCAATGTCGTCGAATCCGAGTTCGGTTACCACATCATCCAGCTCACCGGCCAGCGTGGCGGCGAGAAGAAGAGCTTCGATGCGGTGCGTGCCGAGATCGAGTCCGAGGTGAAGAAGCAACTGGCGCAAAAGCGCTATGCGGAGGCGGCCGAGCAGTTCACCAACACCGTATACGAGCAGTCGGACAGCCTGCAGCCGGCGATTGACAAGCTCAAGTTGGAAAAGCGCAGCGCCACGGTGCAGCGGATTCCGGCGCCGGGCACCACCGGTCCGCTGGCCTCGGCCAAGCTGCTGGAAGCGGTGTTCGGCAACGACGCGGTGCGCAACAAGCGCAACACCGACGCGGTCGAGGTCGGGCCTAACCAATTGGCATCGGCACGCATCGTCGAATACCTGCCGGCGCGCACGCTGCCGCTGGCCGAGGTGAAGGACCAGGTGCGCGAGCGCCTGGTCGGTCAGCAGGCCGCGGCACTGGCCAGGAAGGAAGGCCAATTGCTGCTGACGCAACTGCAGAAGGCCGGCGACACCGCGCTTCCGGAGACGGCCGTCATCGGCCGTGTCGGCGCCCAGGGCATGCCGCGCAGCCTGATCGATGCGGTGCTGGCTGCGGATGCCGCCAAGCTCCCGGCACCGGTGGGGGTGGACTTGGGCGAACAGGGCTACATGGTGGCCAAGGTCACACAGGTGCTGCCGCGCGACCCAGCACTGGGCAATGAGCAGGCCATGCAGGGCCAGTATGCGCAGGCCATCGCCAGTGCCGAGATGCAAGCCTACTACGCCGCGCTGAAGACGCGCTACAAGGCCGAGATCAAGCAGCGCGTGTCCGAAGCGGCGGCCTCTGCGGCGGCCCGTTGAGCGGACGCCGGGGTCTATAATTTGACACTTCGACGGTGGCTGTAGCTCAGTTGGTAGAGTCCAGGATTGTGATTCCTGTTGTCGTGGGTTCGAGTCCCATCAGCCACCCCAGGTAACATTCGTTCAGCGGCCCCTCATCGCAGCAAGGTGAGGGGCCGTTGTCGTTGGGACCTGGCACATCGATCTGTGCGACGAGGGCAGGGCAAATCGTCTCGCTGACTTGGATGGCCTGCACGTCGAAACGACACCTTCTTGAGGGGTGTTTCGAATTCAGGCTGAAGGCTGCACGCGCAACATCACGCTTGCTGCGCACAGATCGCTTCATGTTGCTGTATGCTATTGTCATACATCGCCATGGAGTTTCATCATGCCCGCTGTTCCCGCTGCTGTATTGAGTGTTCGCGTCAGCGCCAGTGAACGCGCCTTGCTGGAGGCCGCTGCGGAGCAGGCGCGCACCAATCTCAGTGACTTCGTCAGGCGGCGTGCTCTCGAAGCGGCCGAGACCGATCTGCTGGATCGTCGCGTCGTGACGATCCCGGCGAAGGACTGGGCCAAGTTCGAAGCCTGGGCCAGTGCGCCGGCGAAGGAAGTGCCGGCGCTTCGTAAATTGGCCAGGAGCCGTCCCGTCTGGCAGAAGTGACGGCAAGGGTGGCGACCGGAGTGGCTCCGCCAAGACCGCTCGCGGCTGAAGACGACACGGCGGATTTCGACTGCGGACGCGATGCGCTGAATCATTGGTTCCGGCGCCATGCTTGGCGCAACCAGCAGTTGGGCGTGTCGCGCACCACCGTGGTGTGCGATCCGGTGACCGGCGGCATCGTCGGGTATGTGAGCTTGTCGGCCGCGCAAATCGAGCGGACCTGGCTGCCCAAGGCACAGCAACCCAACCGGCCCGACCCCATGACCGCCATCCTGCTCGGTCAGTTGGCGGTGGATCTGCAGTGGCAGGGGCGAGGTGTGGCGCGATCGCTGATGTTCTATGCTCTCGCGACGGCGGTGCGCGTGTCCAAGGAGGTCGGCTGCTATTGTGTGCTCACCCATCCACTTGATGACGATGTGCGAGCCCTGTACGGCTCCTTCGGGTTCGAGGACCTTCCGTTCGATCCCGCCCGCAGCATGGCTGTTCGCATCTCGGATCTTGTGCGAAATAGGTTCGGCGCTACGGACTGAGGTGTCGCCTGGTAGCCAGTTTTGTGGGCCGAGGGCGCCATGGGCGCGTAACGTGTCCGATTGCGTGACGCCGGCTGGGTGATGCTGGCCGACCCCGGGCACACTTCAAGGTCTGGGGGAGTCGATCATGGATTCGATCAACGATGCACTGGCCGCGGTCCTGCAAAACGTCCGGACACCTGGCGACTTCTACGCCGCCGGCCATTGCGCGCTGCATGTGCCCCTGATCGAAGTCGATGGCGCCGGCCCGATCGCGTTGCCGTTGCTGCCGGCGCAGGCCGCGCAGCTCATCGCGGTGGCCGAGCGTGCGCCCTACGGCCGCGGTGGCGAAACGCTGGTCGACACGGCGGTGCGCCGCACTTGGCAGATTGGTGCTGATCGTGTCCGCATCGCGGGCAAGCACTGGACCGCGATGCTGGACAGCGTCGTCGAGCGCGCGGCCGCCGGGCTGGGTGCAGGCGCCGGTGTGGTCGCCGAGCTGTACAAGCTGCTGGTCTACGACGAGGGCAGCTTCTTCGTGACCCATCGCGACACCGAGAAGTCACCAGGAATGTTCGCCACGCTGATCGTTGCGCTGCCGTCGCTGCACGCCGGTGGCGAGCTGGAGGTTCGCCATCGTGGGCGCGAAGCACGACTCGATCTGCGCTGCACCGACTTCTCAGAGCTGGCCTGGGCCGCCTTCTATGCCGACTGCGTGCACGAGGTGTTGCCCATCACCTCAGGATGCCGGCTGGTGCTCGTCTACAACCTGCGGCGCTTGGGCAAGGGCCGCCTGCCTCGCCCGCCGTCGTACGAGCAGGAGACGGCCGCGCTGGGTCAGCTGTTCCGTCGATGGAGCGAGCCGTCCGCACTCGCAAGCCAAGACCGTCCGGTCAAGCTGGTCTACCCACTCGAACACGCCTACACACCGGCCGAGCTGTCGTTCGCCGCGCTCAAGGGCGCTGACGCTGCCGCTGCCGGCGTCTTGGTTGCAGCCGCGCGCAATGCAGCTTGCGATCTGCATGCGGCACTGATGCGCATCGAGGAGAGCGGCGCCGCCGAATACAGTGGTTATGCCCGCTCGAGGTATTCCCGGCGCTATCACGATGATGACGATGAGGACGAAGACGACAACGACGGGTTCAGGGTTGCCGAAGTCTTCGAACGCTCGCTGACCCTCTCGCATTGGAGCCGGCCCGACGGTGCCGCGGTGTCGCTGGGCACCATGCCCTTCACCGACAGCGAAGTCTGCCCGGGCGATGCGCTGGCCGACATGGACCCGGACGAGCAGCACTTCGAAGAGGCCACGGGCAACGAAGGGGCCTCGTTCGAGCGCAGCTACCAGCGTGCGGCCCTGGTGCTGTGGCCGCAGGCGCAAAAGCATCGACTGCTGGCCCGCGCCGGTTTCGCAGTCTCGTTGCCCATGCTGGGCAGCCTGGTGGCCGCGTGGGTCGATGCAGGCGCCGAGCCAGACAGCACGACCTGGCGCGAGGCCCATGCCTTGGCTGCGCAGATGCTCGCCTGTTGGCCCGTGCGAGCGACGGGCAACGTCCTGGAAGGGCGCAGCGCCGAAGCAGTGATGCTGGCCCACCTGACACGGCTGCGGGATCTTGAGCACATCGACGCCATGCTGGCCGGCGCCATCGCCGCCGGTGCCTACTCGGCGCAGGACAACGCGGCCTTGGTGCAGGGGCTGAAACTGCTGGCGCCTCCTCGCGTGGGTTCCCTGCTGCTGGGCGTGGTGCGGGGCAACGCCGACCTGCACATCGCCGGCTGCGCCGACCTGCTGGCCCGTGCCGCTGCAGTTTCGGCCTGGCGCGGCCAACTGCAGCAAGCAGCCAAGGCGCTGCTCGATGCGATGCCGGGCGACCCGTCCCGCCCCCAGGCGCGGGCCGACGCGTGGCGACGCGAGCGCGCGGACGCGGCGGTGGTTCACGACACGCTGCGCGCCCTGGTTCTTGCCGAGCACGCAGACCTCGCTGCGCTGGCCGATCAGGCCGTGACACATTGGCTGGCCTGGCCCAAGACCTATGGTCTGGACACCGTCATCGTTCCGGCGCTGCGCCTCCTGGCCGAGCGGCCGGCGCTGATGCACCGTCCTGCCAGCAAGCGGCTGCGGGCGGCGGCGCTGGCGCATCTGCAGGCTCGGGTGTCGCTGGATCTGGCACCGCCGGCCGACTGGCGACGCGAGGCCCGGGTGACCTGCCGTTGCGAGTACTGCCAAGGCCTGGCCCGCTTCCTGCGCAGTGCCGACCAGGACGTCTGGCGCTTCAAGGCGCGCGAGGCCGATCGGCGGCATGTCGAGGACGGGGTCCGCCAAGGCCACCTCGACGTCGACTGCACCACCGAGCGCAAGGGCAGCCCGCATGTGCTGGTGTGCAGCAAGAACCAGGCAAGCTACGAGCGGAGAGTCGCGCAACGGCGGGCGGATCTAGACGATCTGCAGCGATTGGGGGCGTGAGCGACCGGCTGGCTCTGCGGCGGAATGCCACGAGCCGGCTCGTTCAGCTCGATGGCCAACGATCGGGCGGCGCCATCGCTGCGATCCGGCGGGCCATCGTTCAGGCTCACCTGAAGATTCCTAACGCGTCCCACAGAAACTGGTAGGACACCGCCGTCCGGCCCTGTGCGGCAGATTGGCGCCGTTCACCCTCCTCGTACTCGCGCAGCAGGCCCTTGACACGCTCCAGCCCCGCCGGCGTCGTGATCGCCTGGCGCGGCGTGAGGCCGCCCAGCGCTGGAATGGTCTCGTCGGCCCAGTGGGCGTAGTGGCGGTGGATGACTTGCTCGATGGCCTGCGCCATCACCTCCGGCGGCAGTCCCTGAGCGCCGACTGCGGCGGCGCTTTCTCCACTTCCGGGCGCGCGGGCTGCGTCAGGGCTGCCCGTTCTCGCCAGGTGGCCCGCGGGGTCGGTGATCTCGCGCGTCAGATGCTTCACGGTCGCCCCGGCCAGGGTCTCGAACCAGACCCGGCCCGCGTCGGCCAGCCGCTGCGTGCGGTGAAAGACCTCGATGCGGCCGGCCTGGCGGCCGGGGTTGATGGAGGTCAGGCTGCGCCGTGCTCCGTCGGCACCCTGGGTCATGCGATTCCAGCCTTGCTCGGGATTGCCGTCGACATCGGCCTGCGCCGCCAATGACGCGGCAAGCGCCGCCGCATCGTGCACGCGGTAGTGGTCGGTGACGAGCAGGATCGGCTCACCGGTGGATGCATCGTGGATCTGCGGCATCGGCGCGGGCTCGAACCACTGATCCAACCAGGCGCGGGCGATCTCCATCTCGACCAGGTCGCGCCGGTTCTCGTCGTGGAATTGCAGCTCGGCGGCGCCGGCCAGCACTCGGCCTACCCGCGCCAGCACCGGTGCTTCGCCCGACTTCGCGAACGGGTAAATGGCGCCCGAGAGTTCGCAATGAGCATCCGCACCCGCGCCGGCCTCGACCTGCATGATGCGGGCCCCCATCAGCATGCCAGGGTGGGCGGTGCGGCTTCCGCTGATCTCGCGCACGTGCTGCGGCTCGGCCTGTGGGTCGAATTCGTCGAGCAGCGTCAGACCCTCGCCAGGCCGGACGTCGGTCACCCGGTACAGACGAAGCGGTCGTGCCCGCAACTGGGCGATCCAGTCGCGCTGGCCCGGTGTCAGATACGGGCCTTCGCGGCCGAGCAGATAGCCGTTGATCTCGCGCAGGCCACCGCGAGCGTGGATCGCGCCGCGGGCGATCAGCCACTCGCCGGCATTGATCGAGACCATGGTCATGCCGTCTTCGTCGAGTTGCCAGCCGTCTTCGGGGCCTTCGGGCCGCCATTGGTCCAGCAGTTCCTCGAACGCGCTGCGCCAGCCCTTGCGGTGACGCTCCGCCAGCCAGGTGATGGCCACGCGGGCGGCGTCTTCGTGGTCGCGGGAACGCAGGGGATGGATGTTCATGAGTGAAGGCAAGGGCGAGCTGGTGGCATTCTGCAGGCTGTGTCCGCATGCGCCGGCTCGCGCATCGCTTCAGCCAACAGCTTCCACCCAGTTTTCCGTCAGCAGCCCCGGCACCCGCTCGAATTCAGCGAGGTTGTTGGTGACCAGGGTCAGTCCCTCGCTGCGGGCGTGGGCAGCGATGTGCAGGTCATTGACTCCAATAGGTCGACCCGATCGCTCGAGGGCCGCGCGAATGGCGCCGTAGTGCTGGGAGGCCTTCGCGGAGTAGGGCAACACCTCGAGCAGGCTGGCGAACTCCTCCACTACCGCCAGGTTCTGCGCGACCTTGGCGCACTTCTCGGCGCCGTGGAAAAGCTCGCTCAGCGTGATGGCGGAAATCGCCATTCGGCCGGCGTTCTCGTTGAAGACACCCATCACCTCGATCGGCCGCCGCTTGATGACGTAGATGACGATGTGGGTGTCGAGCAGGTACTTCAGCATCGCGCAGACCGTGTCAGAGGGCTTCGCGTTCGGGCTGTTGCTGCGAGGCGGGCTCGGCCATGAAGTCGGAGGCCCGGGGTCCGTTCAAAAAGAATTCGTCCCAGGTGTGGCCCACTGGCGAAATGATGCGGTCCACGCCGCGGGCGCGCACCTGCACCTTCTTCACGCCTTCGGGCAGGCGCACATCAGCCGGCAGGCGCACGGCCTGGGAGCGGTTGTTGGTGAAGACGGTCGTGATGCTCATGGGAGGCAATGGCGTGGGATATGGCGAGAGTACATGCCACCAACGTGTCGGCCAAGCAATGAGCAGGCATGTTGGCGGAAGGCAGTAGGTGCCGCAGAATGAAACTGTTCGCGGACTCATGAGGGCCCACAGGGGCCGGGGGGAGAGAAAGGGGAACAGCGCAAACTGTCTCCTGAGGTTGTCCAATGAAATCAAGAAGCTAGATCGCCAATTTGGGTTCCATCAGCCCCCAAACATAGATCGATCGCACACGGCCCCACGGGGCCGTTGTCGTTTCGGGCCTTTCGCGGCGGACGTCGTCTTGGTGCGCTGTCGGTTGTCTGCCGCGCCATTGGACGGCACCGGGCCGAGGTCCCCGCTATCGCTCCGCAATGAAGTGTTGCATGCTGACCGTTTCGCCCGGTAGCAAGTAGGCGCGCACGCGCTGTTCCAGCTCCTGGTCGGCCAGCGTGGCACGGGCGCGCTGATGCAGGTAGTCGGCCCAGGACGTGACGATGAAGCGCTCCACGTAGCGCGACGGGTCCGACAGGTCGCGGTAGGCGCGCCAGAAGGTGGCGCCGTCGCGCTTGCGCGGCGCGCGAAGCTGGCTCAGCGCGTCCAGGAACGCAATGCTGTCTTCGGCGCGCACTCGGTAGCCCAACTCCACCGCCACCGGGCCGGCCTCGGGCGCGGGCTCGTCGGCGACGAAGAAGTCGTCCCAGCGCGTGCGCACCGTCACGTCCTCGGCCTGACCCATGCGCAGCGGGAAGGGTTTGGCCAGCAGCAGCCCGGCGGCCATGCAGGCGGCGGCCACGCTGAGCGCGAAGGCCAGGCTGGTGATGTCGGACAGCGCCCCCCAGAAGGCCGAGCAGATGGCAAAGGCGCCCAGCGCGCACAGCGTGTGCATGGCCAGCGCCCGCGCGCGCACCCACATCGGCACGCTGGTCTGCGTGGCGGTGTTGAAGGTGGACATCACCGCCATCCAGCAGGCTCCGCCCAGGCCCAGCGCCGGGTAGACCAGCAGTTTCTGCGTGGAGAAGGCGGCCACCAGCATGACACCGGCATAGAGCACGCAGCCGGCGGCCACCAGCCGCTCCAGCCCGGCGCTGGCGCGCAGTCGGCCGATCACCAACCCGGCGGCCACCGCGCCACCGCCCATGCAGCCCACCAGCAAGCCCACGCCGGCCGCGCCCAGCCCCAACTGGCGCTGGCCGATCACCGGCAGCAGCGCCCACAGCGCCGAGCCGGCGCCGCTGTAGGCCACGGTGCGCACCAGCTGCGCCAGCACCGTCCGCGAATGGCGCGCGAAGCGCAGCCCGGCGAGCATGCCGCCCCACAGCCGCTCGGCCGGCAGGCGCGACGGCGGATGCGGCCGTGGTGGCCAGCGCCGGATGGCCAGCAGCATGATCAGCGAGCCCAGCACCGCGGCGACAAAGTTCCAGGCGCTGCCCGCCAGCGCGGACAGCGCACCGGCCAGCGCCGGGCCCACCGCGCGCGCGCCGTTGTAGGCGATGGACACCGCGGTGATGGCATTGGGCAGTTCGTCGCGCGGCACCGAATCGGCGACGGTGGAGTTCCACGCCGGCGACAGCATCGCGGTGCAGGCGCCGGCCACGAACACGAAGACCAGCAGCGTGGCCGGCCCGCCGATGCCGGCGAACAGCAAAGCGGCCAGCACCGTGCCGGTGACGGCCTGCAGCGCCAGCGCACCCAGGATCAGGCGGCGCCGGTCGGCGATGTCGGCCAGCACACCGGCCGGCAGCGACAGCAGGAACATCGGCAGGAACACCGCGGTCTGCACCAGCGCGGACAGGAAGGACGAGCCGGTCAGCTCCACCATCATCCAGGCCGCGGCCATGGTCTGCATGGCGTTGGCGATGAAGTACAGGCTGCCGCTTTGCCACAACACGCGGAAGGCCGGGTGGCGCAGTGCGGACCAGGTGTCCAGCGGGGGTGGCGGGACGCTCATCGTCGTGCATTGTCGGGGCGGCGCGCCGCGCTGCGATACTTTGGGCTTGAGCGCCGACAGGAGAAGCGTCCCCATGGAGATCCCCCACCAGGTCATCGTCGTCACCGGGGGCGGCTCGGGCATCGGCCGCGCGCTGTGCGAGCGCTTCGCCGCCGACGGCGCGCGCGCCGTGGTCGTAGCCGACCTCGATGCCGCGGCGGCGCGGCAGGTGGCCGCCGCCATCGGCCCTCGGGCGCAGGCGCGCGCGCTGAACGTCGGCGTCGAGGCCGAGGTGCAGGCGCTGGTGGAGGCGGTGACGGCGCAGCACGGTCGCATCGACCTGTTCTGCAGCAACGCCGGCGTGATCGTGCGCGCCGACGAGGATGCGGCCAACGCGCACTGGCAGCGCCACTGGGACGTCAACGTCATGGCCCATGTCTATGCCGCGCGCGCGGTGCTGCCGCAGATGCGGGCGCGCGGCTCGGGCTACCTGCTGAACACTGCCTCGGCCGCCGGGCTGCTGAGCCAGGTGAACGCGGCGCCCTATTCGGTGACCAAGCATGCGGCGGTGGCCTTTGCCGAGTGGCTGTCCATCGCGCATGGCGAGCGCGGCATCCGCGTCAGCTGCCTGTGCCCGCAGGGCGTGGACACGCCGATGCTGCGCAGCACCGGCGGCACGGGCCGCAAGAGCTTCCTGGTCGAGGGCGCGCTGAGCGCCGAGCGCGTGGCCGAGTGCGTCGTCGAGGGGCTGAAGTGCGAGGAGTTCCTGATCCTGCCGCACCCCGAGGTGCTGAGCTTCTTCCAGCGCAAGGCCAACGACTACGAGCGCTGGCTGCGCGGCATGCGCCGGCTGCGCGAGAAGGTCATGGGCAGCGGCAGTTGAATAGAAGGAGGCGAAGCAAATGTTCCAGATCCCGGTCGTTGGCGTCGATGAACTCGCAGCCCAGGTGCCCGACGGCGCCAGCCTCAGCGTGCAGAAGGGCGACGAGCGCGACGTGCCGATGGCCTTGGCCCATGCGCTGATCCGTCGCGGCGTGCGTGGCCTGCACCTGATCACGCTGCCTACTGCGGCCTACCCGGCCAGCGGCATGATGGTCGACCTGCTGATCGGCGCGGGCTGCGTCGATTCGGTGGAAACCTCCGGCATCTCGCTGCACGAACTGGGCGCTGCGCCGCGCTTCACGCAGGCGGTGAAGGCCGGGCGGCTGAAGGTGCTGGACGCCACCTGCCCGGCCGTCTATGCTGGCCTGCAGGCTGGCGCCAAGGGCCAGCCCTTCGCGCCGCTGCGCGGGCTGATCGGCTCGGACCTGCTGCACCACCGCAGCGACTACCGCGTCATCGGCAACCCCTATGCGCCGGACGACCCGATCGTCGTCGTGCCGGCGATCAACGTCGATGTCGCCATCTTCCATGCCGACCTGGCCGATGCCGAGGGCAACGTGTGGATCGGCCGCGATCGCGACCGGCTATTGGCCGCGCATGCGGCGAACCGCGTGCTCGTCACCGTCGACCGCGTGCTGCCGGGATGCTTCTTCGACGACGAGCTGCGCGCCGCCGGCGTGATCCCGGCCAGCTGCATCGACGCCATCGCCGTCGTGCCGGGTGCGGGGCTGCCACTGACGGCCGACGGCCTGCTGGACCTGGCGGAAGTGCGGCGCTACCAGCGCGCGGCGCAGGACGATGCCACCTTCGAAGACTACCTGCGCACGGAGGTCTTCGCCCGCGTGCCTCAGGCGGCCTGATGGACACCGCCGTCGAAGCCCGTCCCGAGGAGCTGTACGCCAGCGTCATCGCCGAGCTGCTGGTCGGCGCGCGCAACGTGGCGGTGGGCATGCTGTCGCCGGTGCCGGGTGCCGGCGCCCTGCTGGCCGCGCACCTGTCGGGCGGGCAGACGCGGCTGACGATCCTGGGCAGCCGCGCGCACAGCCGCTTCACCAACGGCGGTGCCGAGCTCTTCGACCGCGCCGGCCGCGGTGGCATCGACGCCTTCTTCCTGAGCGGCGGGCAGATCGACGGCCACGGCAACATCAACCTGGTGGGCACTGGCGAGTACCCGCAGACCGAGGTGCGTTGGTCCGGCTCCTTCGGCTCGGCCTATCTGTACTACCTGGTGCCTCGGGTGGTGCTGTTCCGCTGGGAGCACAGCCGCCGCACGCTGGTGCCGCAGGTGGACTTCATCAGCGCGCCGGGCTCGTCGCCGCCGGGGGTGCACCGGCCCGGCGGGCCGGTGGCATTGATCACCAACCTGTGCCTGTTCGACTTCGACCGCGCGCGGGGGCGATTCAGCCTGCGCTCGGTGCACCCCGACCACACGCTGGAAGAGGTGCGCGACCAGACCGGCTTCGATTTCGATGCGGCGCCCGCGGTGCCGGTGACGCCGGTGCCCGATGCCGCGCGCCTGCAGGCGCTGCGTGGCCCTGTGGCGCGGCAGATGGCCGGCATCTATCCGGCGTTTGCCGAGCGGGTGTTCGGTATCAGCGCGGGTTGATGCCAGCCCGCTTCATTCTGCGCGATTGGAGGCGGGTCTTGGCGCAGAACCGCAGCTCCCGACGTTGTTTGCATTTCCACAAGCGGGCATGCCGATTCGGCTGCGGTAGCGCGCTGGCGTCGCCTGCGTCCTCCGGCCCACGCTCGCGGGCCAGCGGCTTGTGTACGTCAACCTCACCGCATCGCTACCTGCCGAGCTGGCTACCGACCAGCGTACCGCGAATGGAGCCTGTGCCCGCAGGCGCCACCACCGCACCACAACAATCGGTGGAGGTGTGCCGCTGCGAACACTGCGAGGGGTGGCATGGTGCGCGCTTCGGGTTCGCGGGTGCGGGCCTTACTCGCGGCACGCCGAACCCGTGCCGGCTTGGTCGGTGATGACGAGGGAACGCCGGTGAACCCAAGCTGCTGGCCCGCGAGCGTGGGCCGGAGAACTTGAGCCCTGAGCGCCCGCCACACTGAACCCTCGAACACCAGCCTTGCCCAGGGCAGCGAGCGATTCGGCTATACGCCGTCAGCCGTCCGCGACGCCTTGCCGAACACTTGCTTCTTGACGAAAGCTCAATAGCGACGCAGGCGGGCCAGCCGGTCCATGTGATATCCGCTGTCACCGTAAAGCTCCTGCAGCACACGCGCGCGCTTCATGAACAGGCCGAAGTCCAGCTGGTCGGTCATGCCCATGCCGCCGTGCATCTGCACGCTTTCCTGCACCGCCAGCGTGGC
>JAGTRL010000111.1 GCA_018261815.1 Pseudomonadota bacterium | reverse complement strand
CGCGCCCTGGCTGCGGCGCACGAAGCTGAGCACGCTGTGCGCGGCGTCGCTGTGCGAGATCCATTCGAAGCCGTCGGCTGTGAAGTCGCACTGGTGCAGCGAGGCGCAGCCGCACAGCAGATGGTTCAGATCTCGCACCAGCGCCTGCATGCCGGCGTGCAGCGGGTCGCCATTGAGATGCCAGTCGAGGCTGCGGTCGTGGTCCCACTCGCGCTCCTGCGCGAATTCGTTGCCCATGAACAGCAGCTTCTTGCCGGGGTGGCCGAACATGAATCCGTAGTAGGCCCGCAGGTTGGCGAACTTCTGCCATCGGTCGCCGGGCATCTTGTTCAGCATTGAGCCCTTGCCGTGCACCACCTCGTCGTGCGACAGCGGCAGCACGAAGTTCTCGTTGAAGGCGTACATCAGCCCGAAGCTCATCTCGCCGTGGTGGTACTTGCGGTGCGCCGGGTCGCGAGCCATGTAGGCCAGGGTGTCGTGCATCCAGCCCATGTTCCATTTGTAGTGGAAGCCCAGGCCGCCGGCATAGGTGGGGCGCGACACGGCAGGGAAGGCGGTGGACTCCTCGGCCAGCGTCACCGCCTGCGGCCGCTGCACGCCGACGACCTCGTTGGCGCGCTTGAGGAAGGCAATGGCCTCCAGGTTCTCGCGTCCGCCATAGGCGTTGGGCACCCATTCTCCGGGCTTGCGGCTGTAGTCGCGGTACAGCATCGAGGCCACTGCGTCGACGCGCAGACCGTCGACGTCGTAGCGCTCCAGCCAGTACAGCGCGCTGCCGACCAGGAAGTTCTGTACCTCGGTGCGCCCGAAGTTGTAGATCAACGTGTTCCAGTCGTTGTGGAAGCCCTCGCGCGGATCGGCATATTCGTACAGCGGCGTGCCGTCGAAGCGCGCCAGGCCATGTTCGTCGGTCGGGAAGTGCGCCGGAACCCAGTCGAGCAGCACGCCCAGGCCGGCGGCATGCGCGCGCGCCACGAAGCGCGCAAAGCCCGCCGGTTCGCCGAAGCGCGCGGTCGGCGCATACAGGCCCAATGTCTGGTAACCCCAGGAGCCGTCGAAGGGGTATTCGGTGACCGGCAGCAGTTCCAGGTGGGTGAAGCCCATCCAGGCGGCATAGGACACCAGTTCGTCGGCCAGTTCGTCCCAGCTGAGCCAGCGGTTGCCGTCCTCGACCTTGCGCCGCCACGAGCCCAGGTGCACCTCGTAGATGCTCATCGGCGCATCCAGCGCGTTGGCGCGCTGGCGCTGCGGCGAGGCCGGCCGCAGCGGCGGCAGCGGTGCCACCACGCTGGCGGAGGCCGGGCGCAGCTCGGCCTGGCGCGCATAGGGGTCCACCTTCTGCGGCAGCAGCTGGCCTTCGCGCGACAGCAACTCGAACTTGTAGCGCGCGCCGGCGTCCACCCCGGGCAGGAAGATTTCCCACACGCCGCATTCGCGGCGCAGCCGCATCGGATGGCGGCGGCCGTCCCAGAAATTGAAGTCGCCGACCACGCTGACGCGCATCGCGTTCGGCGCCCACACGGCGAAGCTGCAGCCCGGCACGCCTTCATGCTCGCGAGGCGATGCACCGAGGATCTCGAAGGGCCGCAGGTGCGAACCTTCGCCCAGCAGCCAGGCATCCATCTCGCCGAGCACCGGGCCGAAGCGGTACGGATCGTCGAGCAGGGTGCTCTGGCCGTCGGCCCAGATCACCTGGAGCCGGTAGTCGACCCGACCGGGCAGCGCGCATTCGAACAGGCCGGCGGCATCGCGCTGTTGCATTGCGGCCAGCCATTCGCCGCTGCCTGCCGCCACGGCCATCACCTGCGCTGCGCCAGGAAGGAAGGCTGCCAGCCAGGCGCTGCCGTCGGGCCGGCCATGCGGGCCGAGCACGCCGAAGGGGTCGGCGTGCCGGCCCTGGCACAACTGTCGAACGTCCTGGTCGCGGAGCATGGGGCTTCAGGCCTGGCCAGACTTGGGCTCGAGGTGCCAGATCTCGCGCGCGTACTCGCGGATCGTGCGGTCGGAGGAGAACATGCCCATGCCGGCGACGTTGAGCACCGCGGCGCGGGCCCAGGCCTGCGGGTCGCGGAACAGCGCATCGACGCGGGCCTGCGCCGCGATGTACGCGTCGTAGTCGGCCAGCAACTGGTAATGGTCGCCGCCCCAGAGCAGGGCATCGACCAGGCCGCGGTAGCGCGTCGGCTCGTGCGGTGAGAACGCACCGCCGCCAATGGCCTGCAGCACCGCCTGCAGCCGTGGGTGCCCGTCGTGGATGCGCAACGGCTGGTAGCCGCTTTCGCGCAGCGCGGCGACTTCGTGCGCGCGGTGGCCGAAGATGAAGATGTTGTCGTCGCCGACACACTGGCGGATCTCGATGTTGGCTCCGTCGTCGGTGCCGATGGTCAGCGCGCCGTTAAGCGCCAGCTTCATGTTGCCGGTGCCCGAGGCCTCGGTGCCGGCGGTGGAAATCTGCTCGGACAGGTCGGCACCAGGCATGATGATTTCGGCCACCGACACGCCGTAGTTCGGCACGAACGCCACCCTCAGACGGCCGGCGAGGCGGGCGTCGTGGTTGATCACCTGACCGACATCGTGGACGAGCCGGATGATCTGCTTGGCCATGTGGTAGCTGGACGCCGCCTTGCCGGCGAAGATCACCGTGCGCGGCACCCAGTCGTGCTGCGGGTCGGCCAGCATGTCGTGGTAGCGCGTCACCACATGCAGCAGGTTCAGCAGCTGCCGCTTGTATTCGTGGATGCGCTTGACCTGCACGTCGAACAGGCTGTCCGGGTCGACCCGCAGGTCCAGCGCCTTGGCCAGATGTTCGGCCAACCGCTGCTTGTTGGCCCGCTTCACCGCCAGAAACTCGCTGCGGAAGACCGGGTCGTCGGCCAGCGGCTGCAGGCGGCGCAGATGGTCCAGGTCGAGCCGCCACGAGGTGCCGATGTGGCGGTCGATCAGCCGGCTGAGGCCCGGGTTGGAATGGGCCAGCCAGCGCCGCGGCGTGACGCCGTTGGTCATGTTGGTGAAACGCTCGGGCCACAGGCTGGCGAAGTCGGCGAAGATGGTCTTGATCAGCAGGTCCGAGTGCAGCGCGGACACGCCGTTCACCTTGTGGCTGCCGACGATCGACAGATGCGCCATGCGCACACGGCGTTCGCCCGATTCGTCGATCAGCGACAGCCGGCGCAGGAACTGGCCGTCGTCCGGGCGTTGAGCGGCAGCCAGGTCCAGGAAGTCCTGGTTGATGTGCAGGATGATCTCCAGGTGCCGCGGCAGCACATGCTGCATCAGCGCCACCGACCAGGTTTCCAGCGCTTCCGGCATCAGCGTGTGGTTGGTGTAGCTGAAAACTTGCTGCGTCAGCGCCCAGGCCTCGGCCCAGACCATGCCGTGCTCGTCGCACAGCAGCCGCATCAACTCGGCCACACCGATGGCCGGGTGCGTGTCGTTCAGATGGATGGCCACCTTGTCGGTCAGGTTGTCGAGCCGGCCGTGCTCGCGCAGGTGGCGGCTGAGGATGTCCTGGATGGAGGCGCTGGTGAAGAAGTACTCCTGGCGCAACCGCAGCTCGCGCCCGGCCGGGGTGCTGTCGTTCGGGTACAGCACCCAGGAAATATTCTCGAACTCGTTCTTTACCTCGGCGGCGCGCGCGTAGTCACCGCTGTTGAAGGCATGCAGGTCGATATGTTCCGGCGCCGTCGCCCGCCACAACCGCAGCGTGCTGACATGCGTGGTGCCATGGCCCGGCACCACCATGTCGTAGGCCTTGGCGTCGACCTCGGCCGTCGGAATCCAGCGCGGCTGACTGCCGCTGTGGTCCACATGCCCGCCGAAGCGCACCGGGAAGTGCAGGCCGCGGCGCGGGAACTCCCAGGGCGACCCGTCACCGAGCCACGAGTCGGGGTGCTCGACCTGCCGGCCTTCGACGATCGATTGCGCGAACATGCCGTACTCGTAGCGGATGCCGTAGCCGAACGACGGCAGGCCGAGCGTGGCCATTGAATCCAGGAAACAGGCCGCCAGCCGGCCCAGGCCGCCGTTGCCCAGGGCGGCGTCGGCTTCGTGCTGTTCGACGTCCTCGAGCTTCTTCGCCTGCTGCGCCAGCGCTGCGGCGGCCTGGCCCTGCAGATCCAGCGCGGCCAGCGCATTGCCCAGCGTGCGCCCCATCAGGAACTCCATCGACAGGTAATACACCCGCCGGCTGCCGCGCTGCGCCGCCTGCGTGGCCACCCAACGCTGCGACAGCTGTTCACGCGCCAGCTGGGCCACACCGGCCATCAGGTCGGCGGCCGAGGCCTCGCCCGGCGCGACGCCTACATGGTCGAGCAATTGCCGCTCCAGTTCGGCGCCCAAGGGATTCACATCGGCAAGATTCATGGTCGATCGGGCCCTTCGCGGGTTTCATGCTGGATGTGCCGCGAGTATCGCCGCAGTGGCCGCCCGTTCATTCAGCAGGCACCCCACCGGGTGTGCCAAAGCTCCGGCGCCCGTGCCGGAGCTGCCCAACGAGCAGGCTCAGGGTCTTGCCCGGTTCGGTCCGCGCCCGCGTGTTCGACAATAGCGCCGCGTCGGCATTTGCCAAAGGCGCGCAACAGGGAAACCGGGCCGATGAACTCCAATTACCTTGCGCAAACCCTCGATCTGCCCAAGCGCACGGTGGCGCTGGTGCTGGCCGGTGGCCGCGGCAGCCGGCTGCAGAATCTGACCGACAGCCGGGCCAAGCCGGCCGTGTACTTCGGCGGCAAGTTCCGCATCATCGACTTCGCGCTTTCCAACTGCCTCAACTCGGGCATTCGCCGCATCGGCGTCATCACTCAGTACAAGAGCCACAGCCTGCTGCGCCACCTGCAGCGCGGCTGGGCCTTCATGAAGACCGAGATGAACGAATTCGTCGACCTGCTGCCTGCGCAGCAGCGGGTGGACGAGGAGAGCTGGTACCGGGGCACCGCCGATGCGGTGTCGCAGAACCAGGACATCCTGGACGGTTACGACGCCGACTACGTGGTGGTGCTGGCCGGCGACCATGTCTACAAGATGAACTATGCGCTGATGCTGGCAGACCATGCGGCGCTGGGGCGCCCCTGCACCGTGGGCTGCATCGAAGTGCCGCGCAGCGAAGCCACCGCCTTCGGCGTGATGGCAGTGGACGAGCGCCGGCACATCACCGACTTCGTCGAGAAGCCGGCCAACCCTCCGTCCGTGCCGGGCAAGCCCGACGTGGCGCTGGCCAGCATGGGCATCTACATCTTCGACGCCAAGTTCCTGTACGCCGAACTCAAGCGCGACATGGCCGAGCCGAACTCCAGCCACGATTTCGGCAAGGACATCATTCCGCGCGCGGTGCGCGAAGGCAACGCCGTGGCCCACCCCTTCGGGCTCAGCTGCGTGGGCACCAAGCCGGGGCAGGAGCCCTATTGGCGCGACGTCGGCACGATCGACGCCTACTGGGACGCCAACATCGACCTGACGGCCACCGACCCGTTGCTCAACATGTACGACACGCAGTGGCCGATCCTGACCTACCAGCCGCAGCTGCCGCCGGCCAAGTTCGTGCACAACCAGGAAGACCGGCGCGGCATGGCCATCGAGTCGCTGGTGTCGGGCGGCTGCATCATCTCCGGCCGGGTGTTCCGCTCGGTGCTGTTCTCCAGCGTGCGCGTGCATTCGCACTCGATGGTCAACTGGTCGGTGTTGCTGCCGCTGGTGGAGGTGGGCCGCGGCGTGCGCCTGAACCGCGTGGTGGTCGACCGCGGCTGCGTGCTGCCGGACGGCATGGTCATCGGCGAGGATGCCGCCGAGGACGCGCGCCGCTTCTACCGCACCGCCAACGGCATCACGCTCGTCACGCCAGCCATGCTCGAGGCATTGCACTGAGCTCGCGCCGGTGAAGGTTCTGCAAGTCGGCGCGGAGATCTATCCGCTGATCAAGACGGGCGGGCTGGCCGATGTGCTCGGCGCGCTGCCGCAGGCGCTGTGCAACCAGGGCGCCGACCTGCGGCTGCTGCTGCCTGGGCTGCCGGGCATCATTGACGCGGTGCTGCACGCCAAGCGGGTGTGCCAGATCGGCCCGGTCTTCGGCGCGGCCAGCGTGACGCTGCTGCGCGCGCAGATGCCCTACACCCACGTGCCGGCCTACGTGATCGACGCGCCCTTCCTGTACCGCCGCGGTGGCGGGCCGTACCAGGACCGGCATGGCGGCGAATGGGCCGACAACCTGCAGCGCTTCGGCCTGCTTGGCTGGGTGGCGGCGCAGCTGGCGCAGGGCCAGCTCGACCCGGACTGGCATGCCGAGGTGGTGCATGCGCACGACTGGCATGCGGCGATGAGCTGCGCCTACCTGCATGCCCACCCGGCGGACGAGGCGGCATCCGTGTTCACAGTGCACAACCTGGCCTTCCAGGGCCTGTTCCCGCACGATGATTGGGCACTGCTGGGGCTGTCGTCGCGCTACATGTCGCCCGCGGCGCTGGAATTCCACGGCCAGTTGTCCTTCATGAAGGCCGGCCTGAAGTTCGCCGATCGCGTCACCACGGTCAGCCCGACCTATGCCCGCGAGATTGCGACGCAGGAGTTTGGCATGGGGCTGGAAGGCGTAATCCGCGGCCGCGGCGCGGATGTGTCGGGCATCCTCAACGGTATCGACGCACGGGTGTGGGACCCGGCCGCCGACACCGCACTGCCGCAGCGCTACAGCGCCGGACAGTTGCAGGGCAAGGCCGTGTGCAAGGCTGCGCTGCAGAAGCGCTTCGGCCTGGCCTCCGAAGCGGGCACGCCACTGCTCGGCGTGGTGTCGCGGTTGACCTCGCAGAAGGGCCTGGACCTGGTGCTGTCGGTGCTGCCGGAAATCATCCGCATGGGCGGGCAGCTGGTGGTGCAGGGCACGGGCGAGGCCTCGTTGGAAGCTGCATTCCGCATGGCCGCCGATGCCCACCCGGGGCGTGTGGGGGTGCTGCTGGGCTATGACGAGATCGGCGCCCACCGTTTGATTGCCGGTGCCGACATGATCCTGGTGCCGTCGCGCTTCGAACCCTGCGGGTTGACCCAGATGTACGGCCTGCGCTATGGCACCGTGCCGATCGTGCGGCGGGTCGGCGGCCTGGCCGACACGGTGCGCGACGCGGGGCATGGCGAGCCATCGACAGCATCGGGCAACGGCTTCGTCTTCGACACCGCGCAGCCGCCGGCACTGCAGGACGCGATTTCCCGCGCCTTCGAACACTACCTTAGGCACGATGCCTGGATCGAGTTGATGCAGGTGGGCATGGGCGAGAGCCTGTCCTGGGACGGCCCGGCACAGCAGTACATGGCCTTGTACGAGCATGTCGCCAGCGATCGCCGCGAGCATCGGCGCAAGGACCTGGACTGACCGAGATAGTGGCAACGTAGGCCCGGGCCGTCGTGGGCGACTCCAGAAATTACATCCAGCGCACCATCGCCAAGCGAGTCGATAGCGCAATGGCCACCGGCGCAGGCGTGACGCTGGTCCAGGCCTATCCATGATCGGGGAGGACGCACGGGCGGCAAAATCGGCGCAGCGTTCCTGCCGTTGCCCGATCCTCCCCCATGCGCCTGCTCCTGTACAAGGACCTCGACCTCAAACGCGTCAAGCCGGCGTTCGCCAAGGTCCGCGCGGCCATCGAGGCCGGCGACTTCAAGAGCCCTGACGTCAAGAAGTTGCACACTGGCGGCTACTACCGCGCCAAGCTCGACCACAGCAACCGCTTGCTGCTGCAGTTCGCCCGCCACGACGGTGAGACCGTATGCCTGGCCCTGGAGGTGATCGAGAACCACGCCTATGACAAGTCGCGCTTCCTGCGCGGCGCGCTGGTGGACGACGCCAAGATCGAGCGTGAACCCGGCGTCGAGGCGAAGTCTGCCGCCGAACTCGAAGCCGCGCCGCTGCGCTGGCTGCACGCCACGCGCGCCGAATTCGAACTGCTCGACAAGCCCATCGTCTTCGACGATGCCCAGGAGGCCGTGCGCCGCCTGCCAGCGCCGGTGGTGCTTGTCGGTTCGGCCGGCTCAGGCAAGACGGCCGTCACGCTGGCGAAATTGCGTGAAGCGCAGGGCAGGGTGCTGTACGTCACCCAGTCGGCCTACCTGGCACAGTCGGCGCGCTCGTTGTATGACGCCCACGGCTATGAGAACGCCAGCCAGGAAGCCGATTTCCTGAGCTACCGCGAGTTCATGGAGACCCTGCACGTGCCCCAAGGACGGGAGCTCAGCTTCAACGCCTTTCGCGGCTGGTTCGATCGCCACCGCGCCGCCGCCAAAGCGCTGGGTGACCTCGATGCCCATGCCTTGTTCGAGGAGTTCCGTGGCGTCATCGGCGCACAGCCCACCGGCCCGCTCAGCCTGGCCGAGTACCTCGAACTTGGACAGCGCCAGAGTCTGCTCGCCCCGGCGGCGCGCGAGGCGGCGCACACGCTATTCGGTCGGTACCGGCAGTGGCTCGCTGAGACCGACCAGTTCGATCTCAACCTTGTCGCCCACGAATGGCGGACTCGGGCCGAGCCCATCTACGACTTCGTCGTCATCGACGAGGTCCAGGACCTCACGGCGGTGCAACTCGCCCTGGTGCTGGCCTGCCTGAAGGCGCCAGGACAGTTCCTGCTGTGTGGCGACTCCAACCAGATCGTGCACCCCAACTTCTTCAGCTGGGCGGCGGTAAAGACTCTGTTTTGGCAGGGCCTGGCTGGCCAGGCCGCGCAGCACCAGCAGCTTCAGGTGCTGCAGGCCAATTTTCGCAACACGCAGGCGGTGACCGGGCTGGCCAACACGCTGCTGAAGATCAAGCAGGCCCGCTTCGGTTCGATCGACCGTGAGAGCAACTTCCTGGTGCGCAGCACCTCCGGCGAGCCAGGCGAGGTGACACTGGTCCAGGCCAGGGAGGCGGCACTGCAGCGCATCGACGCCGCCACGCGCGCCTCGGCGCGCCATGCCTTGATCGTGCTGCGCGACGAGGACAAGGCCCAGGCCCGGGCGCAGATGCGCACCCCGCTGATCTTCTCGGTGCACGAGGCCAAGGGCCTCGAGTACCCGCACGTGGTGCTGATGGGCATGGTGTCGGGGCAGCGCGCGGCCTATGCCGAGGTCTGCGACGGCGTCTCACCCCAGGACCTGCAGCGCGACGAGCTCGACTATCGCCGCGCCAAGGACAAGAGCGACAAGTCGCTGGAGCTCTACAAGTTCTACGTCAACGCGCTGTACGTGGCGATGACGCGCGCCGTGCAGAGTCTGACGATCGTCGAGTCCGATACTGGCCACCCGATCTTCGGCCTGCTCGGCCTGCTGGCCGGCGAGGCCCGAACTGAAGCAACGCAGGCCTCGACGAGGGAAGAATGGGCGCAGGAAGCGCGCAAGCTCGAGCTGCAGGGCAAGCAAGAGCAGGCACTGGCGATTCGCGAGACCTTCCTGCAGGGCAAGCCGGTGCCGTGGACGCCGTGGGGCCGCTCGCTCATCGAGCAACTGGCCCCGAAGGCCCTGGATGCGGCCAACCCGAGCAGCAAACCGAGGCAGACGTTGTACGACTACGCGCTGTGGCACGGGCAGCAGCGCTGGATCGAAGGCCTGGCCGCCACTCCCTTCCAGTCCGCCAGGGGCCTGGTCGATGGTGGGAGTTTCAACATGGCCGGCAGCACGCTGGTCAAGCGCATGTACATGCCCGAATGGGACCGTCTGGAAGCCCACACCCGCCGCACCGTGGCGGCATCGCGCCAGCGCCACCTGCAGGCCTACATGGCGAAGAACTTCAAGGACATCCTGCGCTTGTGCGACGTGCACGGCGTCGACCATCTCACCCCAGTAGGAGCCACGCCACTGATGCTGGCCGCGCGCGCCGGCAACCTGCCACTGGTGCGGGCGCTGCTGGCCAAGGGCGCCGACCCGGACCTGCGCGACGAGTTCGGGCACACGGCGTGGCTGCATGCGGTGAGCCGAGCCATGGAGGAGTCAGCCTTCGCCGCCGCGGGCCTGCCGGCGCTGTACGACTCGCTTGGGCCGGCGGTGCTGGACGTGCAGACCGACGGGCGGCTGGTGCGCATCGAACACCACCAGGGCGAGTATTGGGTGTTGACGCTGATGCTGGCCGGGCTGAAGACGCAGTGGTCGTCGTGCGTGCTGCGCACCCATGAAGTCTGGAAGTACGGCGAAGGATTCTTTGCCGAGCAACTGCACCTGGTGCTCGAGCGGTTGCCGCCCCATCTGTGGAGCGACAAGCGGCGCAAGCGCAGCTATGTCAACCAGGTGCTGGCGCGCGGCGAGGTCGGCAGCAGCTACCGGCCGGCCAGGCAGCTCTTCGCTCGGGCCCGGCACGGGTACTACCTGCCGAACCCGGCCATGCTGATGCGCCAAGGTGAGGGCTGGGTGGCCGTGTACGACGCGTTCGGGCTGGATTGGCTCGACGCGGGGTGTGGATCCGAGAACCGCTTCGGCCGAACGCCCGCTGGGGTCGTGGCGCGGCTGGGTCGAGACGAGACGACGTCCGAGGCCGGACCGCCGCCTGCTGGCAGCGTCGAATAGGTGGCGGAATCCGAGCAGGTCGCGATGCGACGATGCGCATGCAGGCTCAGGTACGACGCGACGCAGAATCGATCCTGGCGGATACGCGGCCGGTATGAGCGCTGCACGGCGGTGCCGTCCTCACCCTGGCTGACCGGACGCTTAGCGACCGCTGAAGACCGACAATTCGATGACCTGAAGCAGTCCGGACTTGTGCGGGAGCGTCGTCAAGATCATCGGCTCCTAGGAAACCCATAATCCGACCGTCCTGCCTGGGGGAGTTTGAGTGGCCACAGGTGGGGGAATTTGAAGTGGCCATCCGGGCACATGCCGGCGAGCACGTGTCCGAGCATCGCCTGATTCTTGTCCCGACGATGAATCAGGTCGTGCGCCACGCACGTGCCGAACAGCAGGGTCATCCAAAGGCTCAGCGCGAAGCCGAGCAGGGCTACTGCATTGCCGCTGAGGGGCGCGCCCGCAAACGTCAACCCGGCCAGCAGACATATGGGCAGCGTGGCCGCGTAGGCCAACGGCAAGCGGTCAAGGAAGGTGGCCACGGTTTCGTTCCATTCAGGCGCACCGGCAGCAGGCAGTGCGCCGAATGCGACGCGCGCCAGCGGGAACACGAGGGCGACGAAACCGAACGCCAGCCATGGACTGTCTTCGATCGCGCCAATCAGGAGCAACGCGGGCATCAGGAAGATCGAGAGATAGCCGAGGGCACTGAACCACTGTCTGCTCATGATGAGGCACTCCCGTTGTGGCGCTCGAGGCTCAAATCAATCCGTACTCGGCTGCAAGTTGCGCTGCGGCCTTTCGGTTTGGCACACCCAGCTTGGCGTTCATGCGCTGGAATCGCGAGTTGATGGCGTTGGGCGACATGTCGAGCGCGTTCGCTATGTGCTTGGTGCTATGCCCCAGGCGTTCATGCGCCAGCAGTGCCAGGTCGTCTTCCATCAGCCGCGCGTTGATTACCAGCTCGCGCTTGATGCGTGCAATCCACCACTCGTGCAGTTCCATGGCCAGGGTGCGCGCAAGCATCTTCAAAGTCAGGTATCCATCGTCATCAAAGAAGCCTGGCGTAGATGAACCCAGGCACAACACGCCGACTCGCGAAAGGCCTCCGCTCGACGGGGCCGGTACGATCAGCGCGGATCGAAAGCCGAACTGCGCTGCCAGTTCCACCACCGCACGCTGCTGCGCGGAACCTGGTGAGATTTCATGGGCCCTCGCAGGCGAGGAGTTCGTCAGGGAATACTGCAGCCATGGGTCATTGCTGTACCAGGCCCGCCGCTCGTACTCCAAACACCAGACCGGGTCGCAGGCCAGAAGGAAGCGAAACGACTCGTGCGAGGGGTCGTCTCGGACGAAGCTGACGAAGGCCGCTGCATCGGTGCCCATCTGGTCGGACGCCGCAGCCAAGAGGTCCACCGCATGTGCCTCATCAGACGCCAGTGCGAGCTGATGGATCGCAGCCATGACGTTGCCGGAATAGTCCGGCTGTGCAACCCGATCAGCCAGCGAGCGATGCGTGTGCATGGCAGTCGAACAGTTCGTCTGCATCGTGATGCAGTCTGGAAAACATCAGTGGATAGTCGAATCGATCGTCATCGGCGTCGCACCATCGGTGCAAGGAGTTCGCCGAACTGAAGACGATCGCCTGGACTACCCGCGCTGCCCCATGCCGTTGCACAGCGCGCTCGACAAATACGCCACAGCGAACGCGCTGCATGGTGACGACGAGGACGCCGTCGGGGCTGCGCACGACGTGCGCGCCGTGCCTATCTGCCGCGGCCCACGGAGCGAATGTCGTCGGCATGGTTCGAGAACCGGTTGCCGCAGTGAACACACGTAGCGAGACTGATCTGCTCTGGCGTCGGGACGGTCGTCCAGGTCAGCACACTCTCCTCGCCACAGTGTTCACATTCCGCGATCGTGAGGTGATATTGGCGTTTACATGCATCGCAAGCCACTGCGTGCATTTCTTCGAGGTCCAGAAGTTCGAAGTCGTCAACATCTACC
>JAGTRL010000110.1 GCA_018261815.1 Pseudomonadota bacterium | reverse complement strand
AAGAACGTGATCTACGCCTGCCTGGCCGAGACCATCGTGCTGGCGCTGGAAGGCCGCTTCGAGGTCTTCACCATCGGCCGCGACACCGAATGGGAGAAGGTCAAGGAGATCTACAAGCTCGGCCTGAAGCACGGCATGAAGCTGTCGGCCATCTCCGGCGTCAAGGGCGTGTACAGCGACGATGACATCGCCAAGGTGGTGGCGCTGGCGAAGAAGGCGCGGCTGACATGGAAGGGCGGCGCGGCCGCACCGAAGGCGACGCGCGCG
Organism: Pseudomonadota bacterium; assembly: GCA_018261815.1. Taxonomy (GTDB): domain Bacteria; phylum Pseudomonadota; class Gammaproteobacteria; order Burkholderiales; family Burkholderiaceae_C; genus Rubrivivax. Next base: position 12,307 of record JAGTRL010000110.1, on the reverse strand, counting down.
CCGGGGAAGAAGCGTGCTGCCGCGGCAAAGCCGGTGGCCGCGAAGGCGCCGGCCAAGAAGGCGGCTGCGAAGAAGACCCCGACCAAGAAGGCGGCGGTGAAGGTGGCCGCCAAGAAGGCCCCGGCACGCAAGGCCACGGCACGCGCCGCAGCCTGATCCGCCCTCGCGCCCGGTCTGCGAGGCGCCGAGCGGGTGCCGCCCGCGCCTACTGGCGCGTGAGTGCCACGCCGCTGTGCACGATACGCATCGACCCGTCAGCCCGGGCATCGACCAATGCGCCGTCCTCCAATCGGTACTCCAGGACGCCGCTGGATTGCCAGTGCTCCTGGCCATCGTTGAGGCTCGGGTCCTGGACCATGCGCTCGTAGGCGCGCACCTTGTAGGGCGCACCGTCACTACCCAGGGCGCTGAAGGATTCCAGCAGATGAAGCTTCAGGTTCATGGCAGTCTCCAATCTCGGTGCGCATGAGACACGCGCATCGTCAGCCACGATGCTGGACGAAGTGCAAACCGCGCTCGTTGAGCCAGCGCAAGAACCGCGGCCGCGCCGCTCCGTGCAACGCCGACAGGATCTGCTGCAGTTCCGCCGTCTGCGGCGCGGCAAAGAGCTGCGGCGGCGGTCCCATCTCATGGATGCGCCCGGCGTGCACGAGACCACGCGGCCGGCCACCCTGCGCGCGAAGTTAATCTCGTGCGTGACCACCAGCAGCGTCATGCCCTTTGCAGCCAGCGACTCCACCATCTTCAACGCCTTGCCGACCAGCTGCCGGTCCAGCGCCAAGGTGATCTCGCCGCGCAGCACCACCCCGGGCTGAATGGCCAGAGAGTCGATAGCCCGATCGGCCTTCTTGGTCCGCGGGTAGGCGATGCGGTTTGCGCTGGGCACTGGCAACGGCTCCACCTTGCCCTCAGCTTGGCTTGGCGCTGCTGTGGTCGGCCATGTCGATGGGCCGACTCAAGCCGCTTTCAGCAGGAGTCGCGCCACCCGCTCAGGCCACCGGCTCGGGCGCCACCGGGCCAAATTGCAGCCGCGAGATCCCGCGCCGCACGCGCCGCAGCAGCCCGCGCACGAGCGACCGCCCGTGCGCGGGCTCGCTCAGGATCTGCAGGCGCGACGGCTCCAGCGCCTCGATCAGCGAGCGCCCGTCGCCAAGGGCCCGTTCCTCCCCCGGGCGCAGCACGGCGTCGCCGGCCTGTCCTTCCTGCGTCAGCCAGGTGGCACCGTAGAGCACGAGCACGCGCTCACCGCGGCCGTCGTCGAAGATCATCATCTGCTCGTAGCCGAGGTCGATGGTCCTGATGCGGGTTGCTGCTTTCTTCATGTCCTGCTCCATGCACTGTCCGAGGTGCTATTCCACGCCTTGCCCGGCACGGCGACAAACGAAAAGATCGCAGTTGATGCATGCAAGAAACGCATGTATGGTCGATGCATGAACAAGTCATCGGCCAAGCGCCGTCCGGTCGGACTGGCGGCGCTGCGCGGCTTCGAGTCGGCGGCGCGGCACCTGTCCTTCACAGCCGCCGCGGCCGAGCTGAACCTGACGCAATCATCGATCAGCCGGCAGATCGCCACACTGGAGCGGCAGGTCGGCAAGGCGCTGTTCGTGCGCAAGACGCGCGCGTTGCTCTTGACGCCGGCGGGGCAGCTGCTGCAGCAGGCGGTGCAGCAGGCGCTGGCCGGCATCGACCGCAGCGTCGATGCCATCCGTGGCGAAGGCGGTGCGCAGCGCGTCACCCTCAGCACCTATGCGTCTTTCGCATCGCTGTGGCTGGTACCGCGGTTGGCGCTGTTCCAGCGTTTGCATCCGGGCATCGAGATCCGCCTCGATGCCTCGGACCGGGTGGTCGACCTGCAGGCCGAGGACGTGGACCTGGCCATCCGCTGGGTGCCCACCGGCCGGGTACCGGCGCATGCCACGCTGCTGATCGACGACGTGCTGGCGCCGGCCCTCAGCCCGCGGCTGCTGCAGGGCCGGCGGCTGCAGTACCCGGCCGAACTGGCGCAATGGCCGCTGCTCGACCTGGACGATGGCGTGCCCGGCGCGAAGCGCCTGAACTGGACCACCTGGTTCGACTTTGCCGGCGCGGGAGCGGTCGAGGCGGCCGCCGGGCGACTGGTGTTCTCCTTCGTCGACCAGGCGGTCCAGGCCGCCATCCGCGGCCAGGGCGTGGCGCTGGTGCGCTCACCCTTCCTGCAGGACTGCCTGGCCAGCGGCGACCTGGTGATGCCCTTCGCGCAACTGCGTATGCCCTGCGGCTACCGGCACGTGCTGATCCTCAACCCCGAGGTGGCACGCCGGCCGCATTTGCAGGCCTTCGTCGCCTGGCTGAACGAGCAGTTCGCGCAGGCGCCTCAGCTCGAGGCTTGAAGCTAACCGACCACCGCCGCGGCCACCGGCACCCGCACCGCCGGCAGCCCACCCAGGAACAGGTCAGCCACCATCGGCGCCAGCGCCTGGTGGTCGAGCGCGCCCTCAGGCTTCATCCAGGTGAACATCCAGTTGATCATGCCGAACAGCAGCATGGTCATCGGTGTGGCCAGCGCGGCGTCCTTCAGCTCAGGCCGCAGCGCCGCCACCGCGGCGGCGAAGCCGGCGACGACCTCGCGCTCCTTGTCCAAGATGCGCTGGCGGTCGGCCGCAGGCAGGAACTTCACGTCCTCGGTGAGCACGCGGTGCGCATGCTGCGCGTCGGCATACTCCTCGACAATGCGGCGCACCAGTTCGCGAAATTGCGCCTGCGGCTTCAGCCCCAGCGCGCGCACCTCGCTGACCAGTGCCTGCAGCCGCGACACATGGCCGTCGGCGATGTGCACCAGCAGTGCGTCCTTGTCCTTGTAGTAGTGATACAGCGTGGCCTTCGACAACCCGGTAGCCTCAGCCAACTGGTTCATCGACGTGGCGTGGTAGCCCTGGCGCGCAAACAGCTCCGCCGCGTGCGCGACGATGGCCTCGCGCTGATCGTCGTACCCGGCGGCGCGCCCTCTAGCCATGGCGCAGCCCGTGGACCGACTTTGCCGAGCGGCCGCGGCGGAACCGGCTCTGCCGGGCCGCTGGCGGCGACCCCCCGGGGGGGAGCGCCGAAGGCGCTTCGGGGGGGGACATCTACCTTTCGTCGAAGGAAATCACCACACGCTCGGTCAGTGGGTGCGCCTGGCAGGTGAGCACGAAGCCGCCGGCCACCTCGGCCTTGTCGAGCGCGAAGTTGCGCTCCATGCGCACCTCGCCCTCGACCAGCTTGGCGCGGCAGGTACCGCACACGCCGCTGGTGCAGGAAAACGGCACTTCCAGGCCGGCGGCAGAGGCCGCGTCCAGGATGCTCGGCTGGTCCTTGCTGAACTCGATCTCGCGGCGCATGCCGTCGCGGATGATGACGATGCGCGCTTTTTCGGCGTCGCCGGGCTGGGCCTCGTGCACCACCGCACCCACTGGCGCGCCGGTGGGCGTGGCCACGCCGAAACGCTCGATGTGGATGCGGCCCTCGGGCACGCCGGCGGCCAGCAGCGCGGCTTCGGCCTCGTCGTTCATCTGGAAGGGGCCGCAGATGTAGACCTGGTCGATCGAAGCCGCCGGCAGCACGCTGGACAGGAAGTCGGCGATCTTGTCGCGGTTCATCAGCCCCATGTTCAGCGGCGCGTCCGGCCGCCGGGCCGCCCCAAGGCCGGGCACTCCCTCGGGGGGCAAGCGCGCAGCGCCTTGGGGGCCGTCAGATTCATTGGGGTCGTCGCTGAACACATGGTGCAGCACCAGCCGGGTCATGTACTTGTTCTTCAGGTCCTCCAGCTCTTCCTTGAACATGGTCGAGCGCAGCATGCGGTTGCCGTAGATCAGCGTGAAGCGGCTCATCGGCTCGCGGCCCAGTACCGTCTTCATGATCGACAGGATCGGCGTGATGCCGCTGCCGCCGGCAATGCCAACATGGTGGCGCCGCGCCTGCGGCTCGATCGGCACGAAGAAGCGCCCCTGCGGCGCCATCACGCTGATGCTGTCGCCGACGGCAAGCTGCTCATTGATCCAGTTCGAGAAGGTGCCGCCCTTGACCTTGCGCACGCCGACGCGCAGCTCGCCGTCGTCGACGCCGGCGCAGATCGAATACGAGCGGCGCACATCCTGGCCATCGATGGTCTTGCGCAGCGTCAGGTACTGGCCCTGCGTGAAGCCGAACACGGCACGCAACTCGTCCGGCACGTCGAAGGTGACGATCGAGGCTTCGGCCGTGTCTGGTTCGATACGGCGCACGCGCAGATCGTGAAAAAAGGTGCTCATATCGGCTTGAAGTGTTCGAAAGGCTCTTTGCACGCGATGCAGCGCCACAGCGCCTTGCACGCGGTGGAGCCAAAGGCCGACAGCCGCTCGGTGTGCGCGCTGCCGCAGCGCGGGCAGGGCACGGCCTCGGCTCGGCGGCCGACGATGCGGATCGGTGCCGTGCCTTCGGCCGCCGGTCCCGGCGGCGCGATGCCGTAGTCGCGCAGCTTGCGCTTGCCGTCGTCACTGATCCAGTCCGTCGTCCAGGCCGGCGCACGGCGCATCGTCACCCGCGCGGGCCCCAGTCCTGCCGCGTCGATGGCGTCGAGCACGCTGCGCTCGATGACCTCGGTGGCCGGGCAGCCAGAGTAGGTGGGCGTGAGCACGATCTCCAGCAACGCGCCGCGGTCCACCACCTCGCGCACGATGCCCAGCTCGCGCACCGAGATGGCAGGCACCTCCGGGTCGGGCACGGCGTCGAGCACGGCCCAGGCCCTGTCGACGCGGGTGGCCTCGACGGCGGCATTCACCACGCGCCCCCGGGAAAGGCGCGTTGCAGGTACTGCATCTCGCTCAGGATGTAGCCCATGTGCTCACTGTGCACGCCGCGCTTGCCGTTGCTGCGGAAGGCCGTGTCGGCAGGCAGCGCCAGCGTGGCCGCATCCAGGATCTCGCGCATCTCGGCCAGCCAGGGCTCGCGCAGTTCCGAAGCCGCCGGGCCCAGGCCGCTGGCCTTGGCAGCGGCGTCCACCGCGTCGTCCTCGAACAGCTCGGGCGTGTACAGCCACAGCCGCGCCAGCGCGGCCTCGCAGCGCTGGCGCGATGCTTCGGTGCCGTCGCCCAGACGCACCGCCCAGTCGGCGGCATGCTGCTGGTGGTAGCGCGCCTCCTTCAGCGCCTTGCCGGCGATGGCCGCCAGTTCGGCGTCGCTGGTATCGCGCAGCCGTTCCCACAGCAGCTTCAACCAGGTGGCGACGATGGCGTTGCGCAGCACGGTGAACGCGAAATCGCCGCGCTCCAGCTCGACGATCGTCGGGTTCAGATAGTCACGCTCGTCGCGCAGAAAGGCGAGCTGGTCCTCGTCGTAGTCCTGCAGGCACTGCTCACCGGCCAGCGTGAGGACGCCGCGCGCCTGTCCGATCAGGTCCAGCGCCATGTTGCTCAGCGCGATGTCCTCTTCGACGATGGGCGCGTGGCCGCACCATTCGCCCAGGCGCTGGCCCAGGATCAGGCAGGCATCGCCGATGCGCAGCAGGTACTGCAGCTTCGGGTCGGTCGGCAGTTGGATCGAAGCTTGCATCGCGCGCTCACATGTGGTCGACCGAATCGGGCAACTTGTAGAAGGTAGGGTGGCGGTACACCTTGTCTTCGGCCGGGTCGAAGAGCATGTCCTTGTCGCCGGGGTCGCTGGCGACGATCTGGTCTGAGCGCACCACCCACACACTGCAGCCCTCCTGGCGACGCGTGTAGACATCGCGCGCCATCTGCAGCGCCATCTTCGGGTCGGCGGCATGCAGGCTGCCGCAGTGCTTGTGGTCCAGGCCGGCCTTGGTCCTGACAAATACTTCCCAAAGCGGCCATTCATTCTTGACGTCGTTCATGCGGCCTCCTTCATCGACTGCTTGCGCGCATGGGCCAGCGCGGCTTCGCGCACCCAAGCCCCCTCTTCCCAGGCGGCGACGCGCATCGCCAGGCGCTCGCGATTGCAGGGCCCGTCGCCGCCGACCACGCGCCAGAACTCGGACCAGTCGATGGCGCCGAAATCCCAGTGCTGGCGCTCCTCGTTCCACTTCAGGTCCGGGTCGGGCAGCGTCACGCCCAGCACCTGGGCCTGCTGCACGGTGGCATCGACGAACTTCTGGCGCAGCGTGTCGTTGGACACGCGCTTGATGCCCCAGCGCATGCCCTGCGCGCTGTTGGGGCTCTGGTCGTCGGGCGGGCCGAACATCATCAGGCAGGGCCACCACCAGCGGTTGACCGCGTCCTGCACCATCGCGCGCTGGGCATCGGTGCCGTCGCGCATCATCGTCAGCAGGCTGTCGTAGCCCTGGCGCTGGTGGAAGCTCTCTTCGCGGCAGATGCGGATCATCGCCCGCGCATAGGGCGCAAAGCTGCAGCGGCAGATCGGCACCTGGTTCATGATCGCCGCGCCGTCGACCAGCCAGCCGATGGTGCCGATGTCGGCCCAGGTGAGCGTCGGGTAGTTGAAGATGCTGCTGTACTTGGCCTTGCCCGAGTGCAGCGCATCGATCATCTGGTCGCGGCTGGTGCCCAGCGTCTCGGCCGCGGCATACAGGTACAGGCCGTGGCCGCCTTCGTCCTGCACCTTGGCGAGAAGAATCGCCTTGCGCTTCAGGGTCGGCGCGCGGCTGATCCAGTTGCCCTCGGGCAGCATGCCGACGATCTCCGAATGCGCATGCTGGCTGATCTGGCGCAGCAGCGTCTTGCGGTAGTTGTCGGGCATCCAGTCCTTGGCCTCGATGAAATCGCCGGCGTCGATGCGTGCGTCGAAGCGGTCCTGCAGCGCCTGCTCTTCGGGCCTAAGCACCTTCTCGAGCTTGGCGCCGCCTTCGCGCGCCATCGTGTCCATTGCTTGCGTGTACATGAGGCTTCCTTACTTCGGTCGTTTATCGATCACGCGGCGCGCCTTGCCGACCAAGGTGCGTTCGATCGAATCCGGGGCGCCGACGCTGACCGTCGCGCTGACGCCGACGAAGGTCTTGATGCGGTGCTGCAGGTCGTGCGCGATGGCGTCGCGTTCGACCTGTGCATGCTGCGGCAGCAGTTCCACCAGCACCTGAATCTCGTCGAGCACGCCCGAGCGCGTGACCACCAGCTGGTACTGGCCCGACAGCGCGCCGTGCTGCAACACCAGCTCCTCGATCTGCGTCGGGAAGACGTTGACGCCGCGGATGATCAGCATATCGTCGCTGCGGCCGACGATCTTGCCCATGCGGCGCATGCTTCTCGCGGTGGGCGGCAGCAGCCGCGTCAGGTCGCGCGTGCGGTAGCGGATCACCGGCAGCGCCTCCTTCGTCAGCGTGGTGAAGACCAGCTCGCCTTCCTCGCCGTCGGGCAGCACCGCGCCGGTTTCAGGGTCGACGATCTCGGGATAGAAGTGGTCTTCCCAGATCACCGGGCCATCCTTGGTCTCGACGCATTCGCTAGCCACGCCCGGGCCCATGACCTCGCTCAGCCCGTAGATGTCCACCGCGTCCAGGCCGGCGCGCACCTCGATGTCGTGGCGCATCGCTTCGGTCCAGGGCTCGGCGCCAAAGATACCGACTTTCAGCGACGACGCGCGCGGGTCCAGGCCCTGGCGCACCATTTCTTCGACGATCACCTGCATGTAGCTGGGCGTGACCATGATGATGTCGGGGCGGAAGTCGGTGATCAGCTGCACCTGCTTCTCGGTCTGGCCGCCGCCCATCGGCACCACCGTGCAGCCCAGCCGCTCGGCGCCGTAGTGTGCGCCCAACCCGCCGGTGAACAGGCCGTAGCCGTAGGCCACGTGCACCATGTCGCCGGCCCGGCCGCCGGCGGCGCGGATCGAGCGAGCGCCCAGGTCGGCCCAGGTGTCGATGTCGCCCCGGGTGTAGCCCACCACCGTGGGCTTGCCGGTGGTGCCGGAGCTGGCATGCACGCGCACCACCTGCTCGCGCGGCACGGCGAACATGCCGAAGGGATAGTTGTCGCGCAGGTCTCCCTTGGCGGTGAAGGGGAACTTCGCCAGATCGGCCAACGATTGGCAGTCCGACGGGTGCACGCCCGCGGCATCGAAGACGCGGCGATAGTGCGGCACATTCGCATAGGCCAGCTGCAGCGTGTGCTTCAGGCGTTGCAACTGCAGCGCGGACAGCTCGTCGCGGCTGGCGCGCTCGATCGGTTCCAGATCACCGGGCTCGGGGTGCTTGACGGGCATCGTGGTCTCCGTGTTCTTTGCGCTCAGCCGGCCACGGCAGGCTTGCCGCGCAGCGTATAGGAGCGACCGCGGAAGACCGCGATGCGCTGGCCCTGCTGGTTGTTCACTTCGCAGTCGTACAGCCCTGTGCGGCCGGCCTTCGACACCTCGTGGCAGGTGGCGGTGAGCACGTCGCCCAGACGCCCCGGCGCCAGCAGGTCGACACCAAAGCCCGAGGCCACGGTGAGTTCGTTGTAGGAATTGCAGGCGTAAGCAAAGGCCGAGTCGGCCAGTGTGCTGATCAGCCCGCCATGGCAGATGTCGTGGCCGTTCAACATCTGCTCGCGCACCGTCATCGTCAGCACCGCCCGGCCGGGCGTGACTTCGAGGATCTGCATGCCCAGCCACTTCGAGGCCCGGTCATCGCGATACATGGCCTCGCGCACCTTGTCGGCAGTCTGCTGCGGCGACGGAAGTGGGCTGGCCTCGGTCATCGGATGATCTCCTGCGTCAAAGTCTCGAGGTCAACAAATGAATATTTTCAACCGACCGGTCGGTTAATTTTAAATTCAGCGACGACTTGATGCAACGCAAACCACTGAGGGTTAACCCGCGGAATGGCCGCGCGCCGATGCAAAGGTTGCCGGCGCCGGCAGCTTGAAGCCCGGCCCTTGGCGCCCACCTGCCACCGATGGAAAGCTCCCCCTTGCACGTCGGCTGGCCCTTGGCCGTGCTGGTGCTCACGCTTGCGGCGGCAGGCCTGGGCCTGTTGGCGCAGCCCTGGTGGACGCGGCGCCGTCACCAACAGTTGCGCACACTGCCTTTCCCGCGGGCCTGGACACGCATCCTGCAGCGCCGCGTGCCGCTGGTGCAGCGGCTGCCGGCGCCGCTGCGGCGGCGGCTGCTCGGGTTGATCCAGGTGTTCATCGCCGACAAGCCCTTCATCGGCTGCGCCGGCCTGCGGGTCGACGACGAGATGCGCGTGACCATCGCCGCGATGGCCTGCCTGCTGCTGCTGGGCCAGGACGGCGACGCCTGCTACCCCCGGCTGCGCCAGGTACTGGTGTATCCGCAAGCCTTCGTGGTGCCGCGCTGCCAACTGCTGCCCGGCGGCGTGGTCAGCCAGCAGCCGCAGGCCCTGGCCGGCGAGTCCTGGGCGCAGGGCCAGGTGATCCTGGCCTGGTCGGAGGTGCTGGCCGGCGCCGCCGACCCGGCCGCTGGCCGCAACGTGGTGCTGCACGAGTTTGCGCACCAGATCGACCAGGACGGCGGCGACGCCGACGGCCGGCCCTGGCAGCGCGACAAAGCGTCCCGACAGCGCTGGGCGGAGGTGATGGACGAAGGCCTGGCGCGGCTGCGCGACGCACCGTCGGACACGCTCGACGCCTACGGCAGCACCGACCCGGCCGAATACTTTGCGGTGGCGACCGAGGCCTTCTTCGAGCGGCCGCAGGCGCTGCTGCAGGCTGCACCGCAACTCTATGAGGCGCTGTCGCGGCTGTATCGGCTGGACCCGCGGGCCTGGTAGCCAGCTCAACGCTCGTGCGCCGTGGCGGCCTGCAGCGCGCGCTGCAGCCGCGTGATCTCGTCGAGCAGGTCCACCGCCAGCGCGGCGCCGGGCAGGTTGAGCTCCAGGTCGCGCAGCAGGCGCAGCGCCACGCGCGTGCGCTGTAGGCTCGTGCCGGCGAACACCCAGGCCTGCGGGCCGGCGCCTTGCGGCTCGACGACACCGTGCTCGACCAGTTGCACCACCAGCTCGCGCTCGGTGCCGCAAGCGCGGCACAGTTCGGCCAGCGACATCTGCACATCCTCTTCCACCACCTGGCACTGCAGGACGGTCAGACTCGATTGCTTCATTTCGCCCCCATGTCGGTGCGTGGATTGAACGCAGCCTGCCGGGCCAGCTCGCGCCAGGCTTCGCGCTGTACGTCGCTGGCTGGCGGCGGCACGACGATCTGCAGCACCACGTACAAGTCGCCCGGCGTCTTGCCCGGGATGCCCTTGCCCTTGAGCCGCAACTTGCGGCCCTGGCCCGAGCCGGCCGGGATCGACATCTGCACGCTGCCTGCGGGCAGCGGTACGTCCACGTTGGCACCCAGCGCCGCTTCCCAGGGCGCGACCGGCAGGTCCAGGTACACGTCGCGGCCGTCGACGCGGTACAGCGGGTGTGGCTGGAAGTGAATCTCCAGGTACAGGTCGCCTGGCGGCGCACTGTCGAAGCCTGGCGCGCCCTGCCCGGCCAGGCGCAGGTGCTGGCCTTCGCGCACGCCCGCCGGGATGGCCACGTCGAGCGTGCGCTCGCTCAACACCACATGGCCTTGGGCATCGAGCGTGGGCACCTGCAGGCGGATGCCGCGCTGTGCGCCTCGGTAGGCGTCGACCAGGTCGATCAGCACCTTGGCATGGTGGTCCTGCGCGCGCGGCGGCGCACGACGCTGTGCACGGGCGCCGCGGTGGCCGAACAGCGCCTCGAAGAAGTCGCTGTGCTCGCCGAAGCCGCCAGCACCTGCAAAAGCGTCCTCGCCACCACGGAACTCGTAGCCGCTGTCCCAGCCCGCCGGCGGCTGCTCGGCACCAGGTTGCCAGCGCTTGCCCACGTCGTCGTAGGCGGCGCGCTTTTCCGGATCCTTCAACACCTCGTAGGCCTCGCCCAGCTCCTTGAAACGGGCTTCGGCCTCGGGCTCCTTGTTCAGGTCGGGGTGGTATTTGCGCGCCAGCCGCCGGTAGGCGTGCTTGATGTCGTCGGCACTGGCCTCGCGCGGCACGCCGAGCGTTTGGTAATAGTCCTTGAACTTCATGCTTTTATCTTAGGCCCTGCGCCGAGCCGAGGTGCAAGCGGTCGCTGCGCGGGCTCAATCCGGTGTGGCGCTTAAAGAAGGGGCAGAAAAAGGCAGGGCCTTGTAGCCGAGCACAAAGCCTAGCGCGCTGAGGCCGGCACCGCGCGCGGCTCGCGCAGTTCGTTCTGCGCCAGTTCGACTGCGCCGGTGTCGAGCTTGAGGGTCGGCACCTCCAGCGCGGCAGATAAGCGCTCCCCGATGGCGGACTACAAGACTTCGCACCCTGCGCGGGTCGCGGTCGTCGCCGCTGGAGCGTACGAGGCCTTGGAACTTGAACGGGAGAGCCAGATGCCGCGATGGCTGGCCAATGCGAAGAAGGTTCCGGCCAGCCGGACCTTTACGGTGATGAGGTGTATGACCGTGCTGAAGGAGTTCGCTGCGGAAAAGCCAGCGAACCCATCGAGCGTCGCCGCAGCCTCTCGGCGCAGCAACATAGCCTGCTGCAGCAGACAGCAGCCCTTGCAGAGTGCGTCCCCTGCTCACGGCCCGACATCCACCACCAGCTCAGGAGGACAGGGCATGATTTCGCTACCACAGCCACGACGAGATCATTCACATCCCCATCAAAGCCGACTGGCGCCTTTGGATAGTGACGACACAGGCCCAATGGTCAAAACGACCATGCGAGTAGGCCACGGCTGGCCTGTGACGTCACAAGACCTGTCACAACTTCCCAAAAGCGACAAAGCCCGCACAAGGCGGGCTTTGAAAGCTGATGTTTTACTTAAAGGGGTTGGTTGCGGGGGCAGGATTTGAACCTGCGACCTTTGGGTTATGAGCCCAACGAGCTACCAGACTGCTCCACCCCGCGCCGGAACTTGTAATTCTATCACCGATAGCGAAGGCAGAACCCAGCTTTCGGCACACCCGAGGATCAATCCGTCTTGGCCTCGCCGCCAGCGTCCATGGCCGCGGGTTCGGGCCGGTCGACCAACTCGACAAAAGCCATCGGGGCGTTGTCGCCTACGCGGAAGCCCATCTTCAAGATGCGGGTGTAGCCGCCCGGGCGCGCCTTGTAGCGCGGGCCAAGTTCGCCGAAAAGCTTGGTGACGATGTCGCGGTCGCGGGTGCGGTCGAAGGCCAGGCGCCGGTTGGCCAGCGTCGGCTCCTTGGCCAGCGTGATCAGCGGCTCGACCACGCGGCGCAGTTCCTTGGCCTTGGGCAGCGTGGTCTTGATCGCTTCGTGCTGCAGCAGCGAATTGCACATGTTGCGCAGCATCGCCTGACGATGCTCGCTGGTGCGGTTGAGTTTGCGTAGTCCGTTGCGGTGGCGCATGGTGCGGTTCTTTCCTTATTGAACCCCGGCCGTGTCAGGTACCGGGGGG
>JAGTRL010000109.1 GCA_018261815.1 Pseudomonadota bacterium | reverse complement strand
TAGAGGATGAAGCCGCGCCGCTTGGCGCCGTCGTAGAAGCGCTTGAAGTCGTAGGCCGGGTGCGCCGGCGCGTGGAAGGTGACGATGATCGGCGCCTGCACCTCGGGCTTCAGGAAGGGCTTGAAGCCCAGGCGGGCCATGCCCTCGACCAGCGTGCGGCAGTTGTCGGTGTAGCGCGCCAGCCGCGCAGGCTGGCCGCCTTCCTCGACGAACTGCGCCACCGCCTCGTCCAGCGCCGCCATCACGTGGGTCGGCGGCGTGAAGCGCCACTGGCCGGTCTTGCCCATATAGACATGCTGGTCGTGCAGGTCCATCGCCAGGCTCTGGCTGTTGCCGGCGCAGGCGTCGAGCACGGCCTTGCGGATGAAGACGAAGCCCATGCCTGGCACGCCCTCCAGGCACTTGCCGCTGGCGGCGATCAGCGCGTCGAACTGCAGTTCGCGCGCATTGATCGGCAGTGCCGCGAAGCTGGACATCGCATCGACGATCAGCCCCTTGCCGTGCTTTCGGCACACCGCGGCCACCTCGGCCAGCGGATTCTCGACGCCGGTGCCGGTCTCGCAATGGATCAGCACCACGTGGGTGATCGAGGCATCGGTCTTCAGCCGCTCGTCCACCGCGGCGGCCGAGACCGGCTGGTCCTCGGCAAAGGGCAGTACCGTGGCCTTGCGGCCCATCATCTGCGTCAGCTTGCTCGCGCGCTTGCAGTAGGCGCCGTTGTCTGGCACCAGCACGTGGCCGTCGCGTGGCACCAGCGTGGCGACAGCGGCCTCGACGCTGAAAGTGCCGCTGCCCTGCAGCGGCACGACGACGTGCGTGTCGTGACCGTCGACGATGTCCAGCAGCCGGCCGCGCAGCCGCGCGGTGATGGCGTTGAAGTCGGCGTCCCAGGAGCCCCAGTCCTTCAGCATCGCCAGCTTGGTGCGCAGCGTGGTGGTCAGCGGGCCGGGGGTGAGCAGGATGCGGTCGCGGTCCATGAGGGCTCCTTCAGGGGTTCTTCCAGGCCTGGGTGCGCCGTTCGATCAGCCACGACAGGCCCATGAACAGCAGCGTGGCCACCGTCGAGGCGGCGGCAATGAGCAGTGCCATCGCAGCCGCGGCGCCGGTGTCGCCGGCTTCGTCCAGGTTCAGGATGGCGATCGACGCCACCTTGGTGTCGGGCGAATACAGGAAGACCACCGCCGAGATGGTGGTCATGGCATTGACGAAGAAGTAGCGCGCGATGTCCACCAGTGCCGGCGTGCAGATCGGCAGTGTGACGCGCCAGAAGGTCTTGTAGAAGGGCACCTTCAGCGACGCCGAGACCGATTCGAACTCGGCATCCAGCGACTTCAGCGCCGTCACCGCCGTCAGGTGGCCGGTGGTGTAGAAGTGCACGATGGTGCACAGGGTCAGCAACGTGAGCGTCTGGTACAGGCCATTCAGCGGATTGGCCGGTGCGTTGAAGAAGAAGATGTAGCCCAGGCCCAGCACCAGGCCGGGCACTGCCATCGGCAGCATCGACAGCATGCGCACCGCGCCGCGCAGCGGCCCGCCGCCTTGGGTCTTTTCCTGCAGGTAGGCGCCGGCGAAGACCAGCGCGGTGCCGAACACCGCCGTGCCCGTGGCCATCAGCAGGCTGTTGACGAAGCCGGCGCCGACCTCGGCATCGAACAGGCCCATCTGGTAATGCCGCCAGCTGAAGCTCAGGTCGTAGGGCCAGAACTTGGCGAAGGAGGCGAAGATCGCCATGCCCAGCATCGCCAGCATCAGCAGCGCGATCAAGCCGCAGTAGGCCTGCATCGTGGCGTCGAACCACGGGGCGCGCTTGGGCCGGTAGGGCACGGCGCGTGCGCTGAGCATGGCCGTCTGCTTGCGTTGCACGAGGTGGTCGACGCTGAAGGTCAGCACCGCCGGCGCCAGCAGCAGCAGCGCCACCACCGCGCCCTTCTGGAAGTCCTGCTGGCCGATGACCAGCTTGAACACATCGGTGGCCAGCACGTTGAAGTTGCCGCCGATCACCTTGGGGATGCCGAAGTCGGTGATGACCAGCGTGAACACCACCAGCGCCGCCGAGATCAGCCCGTACTTGGCGCCAGGCAGCGTGATCGTCCAGAACTTGCGCGCCGCGCTCGTGCCCATTGCGTCGGCGGCCTCGTACAGCCGCGCGTCGGCGGCGGTCAGGGCGGTCACCAGGATCATCAGCGCATGCGGGAACAGCGAGAACACCTCGGCAATGACGATGCCCGACGCGCCGTAGATCTGTTCGATGCCCAGCGCCGTCAGCCAGGACTTGAGTACGCCCTGGTTGCCGAACCAGTAGATCAGCGAGATGGCCGACAACAGTGACGGCGCCAGCAGCGGGATCAGCGTGATGCCGCGCAGCAGCCGCTTGAAGCCCATGCGGCTGCGCGTGAGCGCATAGGCGAAGCCGAAGGCCGCGGGCACGGTGATGACCGTGACCAGCGCCGACACCCACAGGCTGTTCCAAAGCGACTGCAGCAGCGCCGGTGTGCGCGCATAGTCGATGAAGTTCTTCAGGCCCACCCACTGCGCGTTGTCGTCCTGCACCGACTTCAGCAGGATGGTAGCCAGCGGCGCGGCCAGGAAGACCAGCAGCAGCAGCGCCACGCCGGCCAGCGCGACATGGGCCAGCCTGTCGGTCCAGTGCACGCGCAGCGCGATCCGGGCCGGGGCGGGAATCGTGGTGGCGCTCACAGCTTCGGTGGCAATGGCTTGTCACGCTGCATCACAAGGAGACCGGCGCGATCGAGCGGCCACCGCGGAACCGGCTTTGCCGGGCCGCTGGTGGCGCCTGCAGCGAGGACGCTGCAGGCGCTCGTAGGCGAAAGCAGTCCGCAGGGACTGCCCTTCGTCCGACTCGCCCCCCTGGGGGGCGCGGAAGGCGCTACGGGGGGGTTCACGTGAAAATGCGCATGCGCTCGGGCAACAGCCGCAGCGGCAGCCGCGCGCCCACTTCCAGCTGCTGCTCGGCCAGGAAGTTCAGCGACAGGTAAACGGTCAGCAGCTGCGGGCCCAGCGCTTCGGCGCGCACATGCACCAGGCAGTAGGAGCCAAGGAACTCGATCTTGTCGATCTGCGCCTCGAATACGTTGCTGTCGCCCGGGGCGATGGGGCGGGCCAGCACGTCCTCGGGCCGAAGGTAGATCTTCACGGCGCTGCCCGGGCTGCCGTCGTGCGGGCAGTGGAAGGGCATGTCGGCGAAGAGCACGCGGCTGCCCTCGGCAAGCCGTGCCGGCAGCACGTTGATGCGGCCGACAAAGTCAGCGACGAAAGGGGTGCCCGGGTCGCGGTAGACCTGCAGCGGCGTGCCCACGTGTTCGATCACGCCATGGTTCATGACGACGATGCGGTCGGCCACGGCCAGCGCCTCTTCCTGGTCGTGCGTGACCATGATCGTGGTCACGCCCAGCTGGCGCTGCAGGCTGCGGATTTCCTGGCGCAGGTGCACGCGCACGATGGCGTCAAGCGCCGACAGCGGCTCGTCCAGCAGCAGCAGGCCCGGCGAGGTGGCCAGCGCGCGCGCCAGTGCAATGCGCTGCTGCTGCCCGCCCGACAGCTGCGCCGGATACTTGTCCTGGCTGCCGGGCAGGCCCACCAGCTGGAGCAGTTCGTCGACGCGTGCGCGGGCCTGCGCACGCGGCATCTTGCGGTTGACCAGGCCGTAGGCCACGTTGTCGGCCACGCTCAGGTTGGGGAACAGCGCGTAGGACTGGAAGACGATGCCGTAGTCGCGCTGCGCCGGCGGCAACACCGAGATGTCCCGCCCGGCCAGTTCGATGCGCCCGGCGGTCTGCGCCTCCAGCCCGGCGATGATGCGCAGCAGCGTGGTCTTGCCGCAGCCCGAAGGGCCCAGGAAGCAGACGAACTCGCCCTTGGCGATGCCCAGGTCGATGTCGCGCAGCGCCGTGAAGCTGCCGAAATCCTTGCGGATGCCTTCGAGCTTGAGATAGGGCGTCAAGTGAGCACCGGAGCTTCGCTGGTAAGCCAAGCGGCCGCCGCGGAACCGGCTTTGCCGGGCCGCAGGCGGCGCCCCCCTGGGGGGGAGGCGGCCGCAGGCCGCTGCGGGGGGGGGGACTTATTTCTTCGGTTCGCTCTTGGCGCTGTAGCGCTGGTTCCACTCGGCGAGGATGCGCTCGCGGTTGTCGGCGGCCCAGGCGAAGTCCATCTTCACCAGGCGCTGCTCGTAGTCCTTGGGCACGTTGGCCAAAGGCGCCGCCACGCCCGGCTGCGCGGTGATGGCGAAGTTCTTGCCATACAGCATCATCGCGTCCTTGCTGGCTGCCCAGTTGGCCAGCTTCTGCGCCGCCTCGAGCTTCTTCGTGCCCTTGTGGATGGCGAAGGACTCCAGGTCCCAGCCCAGGCCTTCCTTCGGGAACACCAGGTCGATGGGCGCGCCCTTGGCCTTGTTGGCGTTGGCGCGGTACTCGAAGCTGATGCCCACCACGTACTCGCCCGAGGCCGCCATGTTGCAGGGCTTGGAGCCGGAGTGGGTGTACTGCGCGATGTTCTGATGCAGTGCGTCCATGTACTTCCAGCCGCCGCCCTTGCCGTTGTCGTCGCCCCACAGCGTGAGCCAGGCGGTGACATCGAAGAAACCGGTGCCCGAGCTGGCCGGGTTGGGCATGACGATCTGGCCCTTGTAGATGGGCTTGGTCAGGTCCTTCCAGGTCTCGGGCTTGGGGATGCCGCGCTTGGCGGCTTCCACGGTGTTGAAGCACACGGTCGCGCCCCACACGTCCATGCCAAACCAGGCGGGCGGGTTCTTCTTGTCACGGTACTGGCTCATGATCGCGTCCAGGTTCAGCGGCGCGTAGGGGATCAGCATGCCCTGCTTGTCCAGCAGCGCCAGGCTCGACGCGGCGACGCCCATCACCACGTCGGCCTGCGGATTGGCCTTCTCGGCCAGCAGCTTGGCGGTGATGACGCCGGTGCTGTCGCGCACCCACTTCAGCTCGATGTCCGGATGCACCTTGTTGAAGCCTTCCTGGTAGGCCTTGAGCTGGTCGGTCTCGAGCGCGGTGTAGACCAGCAACTGGGTCTTCTGCGCCAGTGCCGAACCGGCAGCCAGGCAGAGAGAAATCACAGCGATCGACAGGGCGGGAATGCGCATGGGGACTCCTGAGGGTGATGAGTGGAAGCGCGAGGGGCAAACCGCGCATGCTGCGGCGCGCCGATGACTCTACTGTGACGCCGCGAGTGCGGCACACCAATTGCATGCTGCCTGCCGGCGTGTCGGCCTGTCAACCGGAGTTTCGCGCAAGTTGCAGATTGTTGACATTTCACTGGCACAGGGGTCCAATCCGGCGCGATGACCGATGATCCCGGAGCGGGCCTGCCCCGCCGTCCATGCAGCACCTGCTGAACCTGCTGGCCGCCATCGCGCTGCTCGTGTGGGCCACGCACATCGTGCGCACCGGCGTGCTGCGCCTGTACGGCGCCAACCTGCGGCATGTCATCTCGCGCAGCGTCGGCAACCGAATCCAGGCGCTGCTGGCCGGCTTTGCGGTCACCACGCTGGTGCAATCCAGCACCGCCACCGGGCTGATCGTCTCGTCCTTCGTCGGCCGCGGGCTCATCGCCACCGCCGCAGCGCTGGCGGTGATGCTGGGGGCCGACATCGGCACCAGCGCGATGGTGGTGGTGTTCTCCTTCGACCTGTCGTGGCTGTCGCCGCTGCTCATCTTTGTTGGCGTGGTGCTGTTCGTCAGCCGCGAGGCCACCTCGGTGGGCCGCTTCGGGCGCATCGTCATCGGCCTGGGGCTGATCACGCTGGCGCTGCAGCTGATCGTCGCGGCGACGCGGCCGCTGATCGATTCGCCGGCGGTGCGCCAGCTGCTGGCCTCGCTGCCCAACGACGTGCTGCTGGACATCCTGGTCGGCGCGGTGCTGACGGTGCTGTCCTATTCGTCGCTGGCGATCGTGCTGCTCACGGCCACGCTGGCGGGGGCCGGCATGCTGCCGCCGGGCGTGGCGCTGGGCCTGGTGCTGGGCGCCAACATCGGCAGCGGCCTGCTGGGCGTGCTGACCACGGCGCGCTCGGACATCGCCACGCGCCGTCTTCCGGTGGGCAACCTGGTCTTCAAGCTGGCCGGCTGCCTGCTCGTCATGCCCTGGCTGCCACAGGTACGCACGCTGCTGGAACAGCAGCTGCCGGCGGTGTCGCAGCAGGTGGTGGCCTTCCACCTGCTGTTCAACATGGCGCTGGCGCTGGTCTTCATTGGCCTGACGCAGGTGCTGGCGCGCTGGCTCGAGCAGTGGATGGTGGCGCCGCCGCCGCAGCCTTCGCAGAGCCGGCCGCGCCACCTGGACCCGGTGGCGCTGCCGACGCCGTCGCTGGCCATCGCCTGCGCGGCGCGCGAGGCGCTGCACCAGGCCGACGTGGTGGAGACCATGCTGCGTGGCGTGATGGACGTGATGCGCCGCAACGACCTGCAGCTGTCGGCGCAGCTGCGCCACATGGACGACACCGTCGACGACCTGTACTCGGCGATCAAGTTCTACCTGACGCAGATCTCGCGCGAGGCGCTGTCCGAGCGCGAGAGCCGGCGCTGGACCGACATCGTCAGCTTCACCATCAACATGGAGCAGATCGGCGACATCGTCGAGCGCGTGCTGCAGGACGTGGAAGACAAGAAGATCAGCAAGGGCCGCAGCTTCTCCGAAGCCGGCATGGCCGAGATCAGCCACCTGCACGAGCGGCTGCTGTCCAACCTGCGCCTGGGCATGAGCGTTTTCCTCGACGGCCATGTCAACGACGCGCGCCGGCTGCTGGAGGAAAAGGCGCGCTTCCGCGACCTGGAACACGAGTACGCGGCCAACCACATCGCGCGCTTGCGCGACAACACCGCGCAAAGCATCGAGACCAGCAGCCTGCACCTCGACCTGATCAGCGAGCTCAAGCGCATCAACTCGCACATCTGCTCGATCGCCTACCCGATCCTCGAGTCCGCCGGCGTGCTGGCCGACACGCGCTTGCGCCATTCGCGCCTGGCCGAGCTGATGGCCGACGAGACGCGCCGGTAGAAATGGTCCCCCCCGAAGCGCCTTCGGCGCTCCCCCCAGGTGGCAACGCCAGCGGCCCGGCAGAGCCGGTTCCGCGGCGTTCGCTGGCTTGCTCCGGATTCAGGCGTCGCGATCGGCGCTTCGGCGCCGGGATTCACTGATGTCCACGGGTGTGGTGCTGGCGGTACTGTTCGGCGCGTTGCTGCATGCGGCGTGGAATGCGCTGGTCAAGTCCAGCGGCGACAAGCAGCTGGACCTGGCGCTGGTGCATCTGCTCGGCGCGCTGGTGTCCTTGCCGCTGCTGCTGTGGGTGGGCCTGCCGCCGGTGGCGGCCTGGCCCTTCATCGGAGCGTCCCTGCTGATCCACGTGGCCTACTACATCACGCTCAACGGCGCCTACCAGCATGGCGACCTGGGCAGCACCTACCCGATCATGCGCGGCAGCGCGCCGCTGCTGGTGGCGCTGGGCAGCACCGCGCTCGGCGAGCCGCTGACGCCGGCCGCCTGGCTGGGTGTGGGCGCGGTCACGGTGGGCGTGCTGCTGGTCGGGCTGGCGCGTCCGGCGCAGGCGCTGCACCACCGCCGCGCCATCGGCTTTGCGTTGGCCAATGCCGCGGTCATCGCCGCCTACACCATCGTCGACGGCCGCGGCGTGCGCATCAGCAGCGAAGCCGGCTACACCGCCGCCAGCTACGTGGTGCTGCTGTTCGTGCTGGACGGCATCCCCTACCCGGCGCTGGTGTTCGCGCGGCGCAGCGCCGCCGCGCGCCAGGCGATGATGGCCTATGCGCGCCAGCGCTGGCCGCTGGCCACGCTGGGCGGGCTGGCATCGCTGGGCTCGTACTGGATCGCGCTGTGGGCGATGACGCGCGCACCGGTGGCGGCGGTGTCGGCGCTGCGCGAGACCTCGGTGCTGTTCGCCACCGCGATGTCGGTGCTGGTGCTGAAGGAACGTTTCGGCTTGCAGCGCGCCTGCGGTGCCGTGGTCATCGTCGGCGGCGTGGTCGCGCTGCGCCTGAGTTGAGGAGAGCCTGTTGAACGATCTTCCGCGCAACTTCAAGGTCGTGCGCACCGACCGTGAACTGGAGATGCCGCAAGTCGATGCGCGCCTGCGCGAGGCCGGCGCGCAGCTGGTGCTGCTGAGCGACGGCACGCCCGAGCCGGTGCTGGCGCGCGAGGTGGCCGATGCCGACCTGCTGCTGATGTGCTACACGCCGGTGACTGCGGCGGTGATCGCCGGCGCCACGCGGCTCAAGGCCATCGTCAAGTACGGCGTGGGCATCGACGCCATCGACATCGCTGCTGCGCGTGCACGTGGTATTCCGGTGGTCAATGTGCCGGCCTACGCCGAGGAGACGGTGGCCGAAGGTGCGTTCGCGCTGCTGATGGCGCTGTTCAAGCGCTTCAAGCCCCTCCAGCATGCGATGCAGACCGAAGGCTGGGCTTGGCCCGAGGCGCGCTGGCTGGCCCATGACCTGGCGGACAAGACGCTGGGTCTGGTCGGGCTGGGGCGCATCGGCCACAGCATGGCGCGCATGGCTGGCGCCTTTCGTATGCGCGTGCTGGCCTACGACCCGCATGTCGCGGCCGATGCCATGCCCGCGGGCGTGCAGCGCTGCGAAACGCTCGATGCGCTGCTGCAAGCCAGCGACGCGTTGTCGGTGCATTGCGTGCTCAACCCGCAGACGCGCCATCTGCTCGGTGCCGACCAGCTGGCGCTGATGAAACCCACGGCCTTCCTGGTGAACGTGTCGCGCGGCGAGATCGTCGACGAGGCGGCGCTGCTGCAGGCGCTGCAGCAGCAGCGCATCGCCGGCGCCGCGCTCGACGTCTACGGCCGCGAGCCGCTGTCACGCCACGGTCATCCACTGTCGGCACTCTACGCAATGGACAACGTCATGCTATGGCCGCATCTGACCTTCTACACGCAGGAGGCGATGCAGCGCCTGGAAGACCAGACGCTGGCGCGCTGCTTAGAGGCCTTGCGCGGCCAGCCCGTCAGCGTGGCCTCGCTCGACCCGCGCCTGCGCGCGCAGACGCAGGGTGTGCTCTTCGTCGATGCCAAGAGCTGAATCCAATTCGGGCCATATTTTGTATTTTGTTGACAATCAGCAAACGACGATCTAGCATGTCTGGACTCCCTGCCCGATGCCCATGCAACCTGCAGCCCCGCCTTCCGCGATGACCAAGCGGCCCTCAGACGCTACTCGGGCCATTGAGATGCTGCGCGAGCATTCGCTGGCCACGCTGGCGCAGCAGGAGCTGGAGCGGCGGATCATCTCCGGCGAGATCGCCGCCGGCGCCAAGCTCAACGAGGTCGAGGTCGCGGCCGCGCTGGGCGTGTCGCGCGGCCCGGTGCGCGAAGCCTTCAGTGCGCTCAGCCAGGCCGGCTTGGTGCGCGTGGAAAAGAACCGCGGCGTGTTCGTGCGCCAGGTCTCGATCGAAGAAGCCAACGAGTTCTACGAAGTGCGCGCCGCGCTCGAAGGGCTGATCGGCAAGCTCGCCGCGCGGCGCATCTCCATCGACGAGATCGAACAGCTGCGCACGGTGGTGCGGCGCATGCACCTGACGCAGAAGGGTCGGCGTGCGGACGAGTATTTCGCGCTCAACGTCGAATTCCACGACCTGTTGGCGCGCGCCGCGCGCAACAACGCGCTGTTGGCGCAGTACCGCGGCATCGTCAACCAGCTCGACCTGTACCGCCGCGCCACCATCAGCCGCGGCGCGGACAACATCCCCGTGTCCACGCAGGAACACGAAGCCATCATCGACGCGGTGGCCGCGCGCGACGAGCAGCGCGCCGAAGCGCTGCTCACCGAACACGTGCTGGTCAGCCGCGAGCGGCTGCACGCCGCGCTGGGCACCCCCAACCCAGCCTGACCCCTCCATCAAGGTAGATGCCCATGAGCACCCCACCCAAGGTCCACGTCAACGGCACCGACTATCGCTGGCCCCTGCGCCCGGTGGTGGTGGTGTGCATCGATGGCGGCGACCCGCGCTACCTGAAGCAGTTCCTCGCCGACGGCAGCATCCCGAACATCGCGCGCTGCGTGCGCGAGGGCTATGCCGCGGTGGCCGAAGGCTCGATGCCGTCCTTCACCTGCCCGAACAACATGTCGATCATCACCGGCACGCCGACGGTGAAACACGGCATCTCGGGCAACTTCTACCTCGACACTGCCACCTGGCAGCCGGTGGTGATGACCGGGCCGGAACTGCTGCGCGGCGACACCATCATCGCCAGGTTCGCCGCGGCCGGCGCCAAGGTGGTGACCATCACCGCCAAGGACAAGCTGCGCAAGCAGCTGGGCAAGGGGCTGGACGTCGCCCAAGGCCACGTGTCCTTCTCCAGCGAATACGCCGGCCAATGCACGCTGGCCGAAAACGGCATTGAGAACGTGTTGCCCTGGCTGGGCATGGAACAACCGGGCATGTATTCGATGGAGCTGAGCCTGCTGGTGCTGGAAGCCGGCATCAAGCTGCTGCGCGAGCGCCGGCCCGAGCTGTTGTACCTGTCGCTGACCGACTGGGTGCAGCACAAGTGGTCGCCCGACGAAGACGGCGCGCGCGAGTTTTACCGCCGGCTCGACGACTGTGTCGGCCGCCTGGCGGCGCTGGACGCGACGATCGCACTCACCGCCGACCACGGCATGAGCGACAAGAGCACCGCCGAGGGCGAGCCGCAGGTGCTGTGGCTGCAGGACCTGCTCGACGCCAAGCTGGGCGCGGGCACGACCACGGTGATCTGCCCGATCACCGATGCCTTCGTCGCCCACCACGGCGCGCTCGGCGGCTTCGTGCGCGTCTGGTCGCGGGGGCAGGTGACGGCACGGCAGATCATCGACGCGATCGGCGGCACCGAGGGCGTGGAGCTGGCGCTGGACCGCGACACCGCCTGCCGCATGTTCGACATGCCGCCGGACCGCGAGGGCGATGTCGCGGTGATCGCGCACGAGAACTGGTGCATCGGCAGCTCGGCCAAGAACCACGACCTCAGCGGCCTGAAGGGCCACCGCCTGCGCACACACGGCGGCACCTCGGAGACCCAGGTGCCGTTCATCCTGAACCGGCCGCTGAACGAGGCCTACCGCGACAAGGCGGCGAGCCAGTCCATCAAGAGCTACCAGATCTTCGACTTCGCCATCAACGGGACCGTCTAGCCATGGCCGGAGCGCCGTCGCAAAGCGAAGGCGACATCAACAGCACGCCGCAACGCGCCGCCTGGCAGCGCGAGCATCTGGACGAGGCCAGCCGCGCGCTGCTGGCGCGTGACAGCGCGGCCTTTTTGCATCAGAGCGTGTCCACGCCCTGCCTGGCGCCCATCGTCAAGGCCGAGGGCCTGTACATCGAGGACATGGCGGGCCGGCGCTACATGGACTTCCATGGCAACAACGTGCACCACCTGGGCCATGGGCATCCGGCGGTCGTCGCCGCCATCAAGCGGCAGCTCGACGAGCTGAGCTTCGCGCCGCGGCGTTTTGCGCCGCTGCGCGCGGTGGAACTGGCCGAAGCCTTGAACGAGCGCTTCCGCGCGCTGACCGGCCAGCCGGGGCGTGTGCTCTTCACCACCGGCGGCAGCGACGCGGTGGAAGTGGCGCTGAAGCTGGCGCGCGCCGCCACCGGCCGCTTCAAGACGCTGAGCTTCTGGGATGCCTTCCACGGTGCCGGTTTCGGCGCGTCCAGCGTCGGTGGCGAATCGCTGTTCCGCTCGGGCCGGCTCGGACCGCTGCTGCCGGGCAGCGAACATGTCGCGCCCTTCGGCTGCTACCGCTGCGCCTACGGCCACGAGGTCGATGCCGAAGGCCAGCCGCGATTGGCGCAGTGCAAGCTGGCCTGTGCGTCGATGGTGCGCTACGTGCTGGAACGGGAAGGCGACGTGGCCGCGGTGATCGCGGAGCCGGCGCGTGCCGTGCCCTTCGTGCCGCCGCCGGGCTACTGGCGCTCGGTGCGCGAGGCCTGCCATGCCCACGGCACCTTGCTGATCTTCGACGAGATTCCCACCGGCCTTGGCAAAACCGGCCGCTTCTTCGCCGCTGAACACGATGCCGCGGCGCCCGACATCGTGGTGCTGGGCAAGGCGCTGGGCGGCGGCGTGCTGCCGATTGCCGCGTGCATCGCCCGCGATCAGCTCGACGTCGCCGGCGACTTCGCGCTGGGCCACTACACACACGAGAAGAACCCGGTCACCGCCGCCGCGGCGCTGGCCACGCTGCAGGTCATCGAGCGCGACGATCTGGTGGCGAACGCCGAGCGCGTCGGTGCCCATGCGCTGGCGCGGCTGCAGGACATGAAACACCGCCACCCGCTGGTCGGCGACGTGCGCGGCCGCGGCCTGCTGCTGGGCATTGAACTGGTCGAAGACCGGGACAGCAAGGCGCCGGCGCGCGCGGTAGCCGAACGGGTGCTGTACCGCGCGCTGTCGGCCGGCCTGTCCTTCAAGACCACGATGGGCAACGTGCTGACCTTGACCCCACCCCTGATCACCACCCAAGCACAGATGGACCAGGCACTCGACATCCTCGAGCGCTGCCTGGCCGAGGAGAAGACATGAGCACAAGACCTTCAGTCGTCGATGCGCCTAAGCGCGAGGCGATGCGCATCGCCGGCGACAAGGTACACAGCGA
>JAGTRL010000460.1 GCA_018261815.1 Pseudomonadota bacterium | reverse complement strand
CGGCGCCGTCATCCGCGCGCTGACCGAGGAGACCGGCTGCGTCATCGACATCGGCGAGGACGGCACCATCACCATCGCCTCGACCGACAGCGACAAGGCCGAGTTCGCCAAGAAGCGCATCACAGAAATCACTGCCGAGGTCGAAGTGGGCAAGGTCTACGAAGGCCCGGTCACCAAGATCCTGGACTTCGGCGCGCTCATCAACCTGCTGCCCGGCAAGGACGGGTTGTTGCACATCAGCCAGATCGCCCACCAGCGCGTGGAGAAGGTCACTGACTTCCTCGAAGAAGGCCAAGTGGTCAAGGTCAAGGTGCTGGAGACCGACGAGAAGGGTCGCGTCAAGCTGTCGATGAAGGCGCTGCTCGAACGGCCTGAAGGCATGGAAGAAGAGCGCGAGCGTCCGCCGCGCCGCGAGTATGGCGACCGGCCGCGCCGCGACCGCGATGACCGTGGCGATCGTGGGGATCGTCCGCGTCGCGAGCCGGCTGCCGAAGCACCGGCCCCAGCCACCGTCGAAGCCGACGACCCGCCGCGTGACTGAAGGCCCTGCCCGGGGTTTCGGCCCTGGGCTCCTTTCTAGGAGCGAGCATGCAAGCCATTGAGATCAAACAGCCCGGCGGCCCCGAGGTGCTGGTGCCCACGCAGCGGCCTGACCCGGTGCCGAAGGCTGGCGAGCTGCTCATCGCGGTCGCCGCCTCCGGCATCAACCGCCCCGATGTGCTGCAGCGCAAGGGCCTGTACCCGATGCCGCCGGGCGTGTCCGACCTGCCGGGCCTGGAAGTGGCCGGCAAGGTGGCCGCCGGTGCGGCCGAGGACCTGGCCACAGCCGGGCTGAAGATCGGCGACCGTGTCTGTGCGCTGGTCGCCGGCGGCGGTTATGCGCAGCTTTGTGTCGCACCGGCCGGGCAATGCCTGCCGGTGCCCAAGGGCTTGAGCGATATCGAGGCCGCGGCGCTGCCCGAGACCTTCTTCACCGTTTGGCAGAACCTGTTCCAGAACGCGCGGCTGGCACGTGGCGAGACGCTGCTGGTGCAGGGCGGGTCGAGTGGCATCGGCGTGACCGCCATCCACCTGGCCAAGGCCTTCGGCGTGACGGTGATCGTCACCGCCGGCAGTGACGAGAAATGCGCCGCTTGCGTGGCCCAGGGTGCCGACCACGCCATCAACTACAAGACGCAGGACTTCGTCGCCGAGGTCAAACGCATCACGGGCGGGCGCGGTGTCGACGTGGTGCTCGACATGGTTGGCGGCGACTACGTGGCGCGTGAGGTCGAATGCATGGCCGAGGACGGCCGTATCGCCCTCATCGCGGTGCAGGGCGGCACCAAGGCCGCGCTGGACGTGGGCGCGCTGCTGCGCAAGCGCCTGGCGATCATTGGCAGCACGCTGCGGCCACGATCCATCGCCTACAAGACGGTGATCGCGAGCGAACTGCACGAGCAGGTCTGGCCGCTGATCGAAGCCGGCAAGGTCAAGCCGGTGATCCACACCGTGTTCCCGGCCGCCCAGGCGGCACAGGCCCATGCGCTGATGGAGTCGAGCGTGCACGTGGGCAAGATCGTCCTCGACTGGAGTCGGTCATGAGCGCGCGTCGGAAGCTGGTCGTCGGCAACTGGAAGATGCACGGCAGCCATCCGGCCAATGCCGAACTGCTGGCCGGCATCGTCGCGGCACGGCCCTTCGGGGCTGACGTAGCGGTGTGCGTGCCCTTTCCCTATCTGTCGGAGACCGCGGTCACGCTGGCCGGCAGCGACCTCCGTTGGGGCGCCCAGGACTGCTCGGCGCACAAGCAGGGCGCCTACACCGGCGAGGTCTCGGCCACGATGCTGGCCGAGTTCGGGTGCCGGTACGTCATCGTCGGCCACTCCGAGCGCCGTGCGATGCATGCCGAGTCCGACCAGTTGGTGGCCGACAAGGCGCTGGCTGCACTGGGCAGCGGCGTGACACCGATCGTCTGTGTCGGCGAAACGCTGGCACAACGCGAAGCGGGCGAGACCGCGGCCGTGGTCAAGCGCCAGCTGTCGGTGGTGATCCACACACTGGCGCACTGCGCCTCCGAGATGGTGGTGGCCTACGAGCCGGTGTGGGCTATCGGTACCGGCCTGAGCGCCACGCCGCAACAGGCGCAGGAGGTGCATCAGCTGCTGCGCGCTCAGCTGCAGGCGGCGACGCCGCGGGCGGTGCAGATGAAGATCCTCTACGGTGGCAGCGTCAAGCCCGACAACGCGGCGGCGCTGTTCGCTCAACCCGAATTGAGCGCGACGCGGCCGACCCCCATTTGAGAAAGCCAAGGACAACATGCAGATCTGGACCACCGTCATTCAAGCCCTGCAGCTGATCACCGCGCTGACGATGATCGGCCTCGTGCTGATCCAGCATGGCAAGGGCGCCGACATGGGCGCGTCCTTCGGCAGTGGTGCGTCGGGCAGCCTGTTCGGTGCCAGCGGCAGTGCCAACTTCCTGTCGCGCTCCACCGCGGCCTGTGCGGCGGTGTTCTTCGCCTGCACCCT
The DNA here is from genome assembly GCA_018261815.1 of Pseudomonadota bacterium. GTDB lineage: Bacteria > Pseudomonadota > Gammaproteobacteria > Burkholderiales > Burkholderiaceae_C > Rubrivivax. The sequence continues at coordinate 912 of JAGTRL010000460.1, read as the reverse complement.
GGCGCTGGCCTTCAGTACCAATGAAGGCCGCGCCAGCGCCCCGCTCAGCAGCGGCGGCAGCGTGCTCGACCGCGCCGCGCCTGCGGCCAGTGCTCCTGCACCTGCGGCGGTCATCCCGGGCGTGGCGCCGGCAGCCTCGGCGCCGGTGGGTGTGCCGGCAGCCATTCCGGTCCCGGCCGCTGCCACGGCCAGCGCACCGAAGTAGGCCTTGCGACGGCTCGCGTGGGTGCTGGCCCACGCGCAGGCCGATCGAAGGTTTCGCGTCAGGAATGGCCCGCAATTGCAGCTAGAATTCTTCGGCTGAAAGGGTGTCATTTCCTCACGTCACCCCAGTGATTTTCGAGACGAGCGCCGACGTGGTGAAATTGGTAGACACGCTATCTTGAGGGGGTAGTGGCGAAAGCTGTGCGAGTTCGAGTCTCGCCGTCGGCACCATCTAAGTCCCTCAGCGGACGAACAACATGGATCTGCAACCGTACCTGCCCGTCATCCTGTTCATACTGGTGGGCGTGGCAGTCGGCGTCGCGCCGCAGGTCCTGGGCTACGCGTTCGGACCGAACCGGCCCGACGCGGCCAAGAACTCCCCCTACGAGTGCGGCTTCGAGGCCTTCGAGGACGCGCGCATGAAGTTCGATGTGCGCTACTACCTGGTGGCCATTCTCTTCATCCTGTTCGACCTGGAAATTGCCTTTCTCTTCCCCTGGGCCGTGGCCCTGCGTGAAATCGGGCCGTCAGGTTTCTGGGCGATGATGCTGTTCCTCGCCATCCTCGTCGTCGGCTTCGTCTACGAATGGAAGAAGGGCGCTCTCGACTGGGAGTGAACAACACACCATGGGCATCGAAGGCGTACTCAAGGAAGGCTTCGTCACCACCTCGGTGGACAAGCTGATCAACTGGTCGAAGACCGGCTCG
>JAGTRL010000108.1 GCA_018261815.1 Pseudomonadota bacterium | reverse complement strand
TTCTTCGCGCACGTAGCTGCGCGTGCCGTCGGCGACGCGATGGGCACTCTCGCTCAGCTGGTGGCTGCGGTCGCGCACGGCGTCCACGCCCTGATGGGCGAGCGCGCTGGCGCGTTCCGCAACCCGGTCGACCATGGGAGCGGCGTGCTCGCGCAGATTCTGCGCGGAGCCGGCCAAGCCGCTGAGGGCCTCGTTGGCCACGCGCTGGGTCGAGCGGATGGCCTGGTCGGCCGACGAGGCGGCCTGGTCGACAAGCTTGTTCTGGACTTCGGGGGTCTGATTGGCAAACATCGGTATTCCTTGGCTGGGGTGGAAGAGACTGTGGGCAGGCGGCGGGCCTCAGCCCTTGGACAACATGCCGTACAGGAAGCTGGCCACGGCCAGCACGGCGAAGACGACGAACAGGATCTTGGCAATGCCCACCGCGCCGGCGGCGATGCCTGTGAAACCGAACAGCGCGGCGATGATGGCGATGACGAAGAAGACGACGGCGTAGTGCAACATGGTGGATCTCCTGGATTGAAGTGCTTGCACAGCTCTCGGGCTGCGGTGCGCCCAGTGTGGCGACTGCCTGTGCGCCGGGCGATAGGCCGGCCCGCTGCGGCCCTGTCGGCCGCCGCTGCGGCGTCGCGTAGGACGGCACCGACAGCGCGGCCGCGTCGCGCGGCGATCACGCGGCCGTCAGTCCGGCTCCGGGCTGGTCTGCGGCAGCCGCACCTGCACCGTCGTGCCCTGCCCCGGGTGGGAGCGCAGCGTCAGCGTACCGTCTTGGGCCTCGACGCGGTATCGCATGCCGACCAGCCCGTAGGCCGAACCCGGCTCGACGGTGGTGTCGAAGCCGACACCGTCGTCGCGCACCGAGACCTCGATCTGCCCGTCGACGGCCGCCAGGCTGACCCACACCTGGCTGGCCTTGGCGTACTTGCTGATGTTGGTGATGGCTTCCTGCACCACGCGGTAGATCACCAGCTCGGCATTGGGCTCCAGCCTGACCGGCTGCACCCGGCAATGCACCTGGATGCCGGAGCGCTCGGCGAACTCGCGTGCCAGGATCTCCAGCGTCGTGGCAAGCCCCAGGTTGCTGAGCGTGGACGGACGCAGGTCTTCGATGATGCGCCGCCCCAGCGCGATGCTGCTGTTCAGCGTGTCCACCAGGTGAACCAGGCGTTCGCGCGCCTCCGGCGCGCTGCCGGCCAGCCGCGGCATGATGCGCGCCGCATCCAGCTTGGCCGCGGTCAGCAGCGCACCCAGCTCGTCGTGCAGGTTGCGCGCCAATCGGCCGCGTTCGTCTTCGCGCGCCGTCTGCAGGTGGTGCGTCAGCTCGGTGAGCTTGGCGGTGCGCTGCGCGACTTCGATCTCCAGCCGATCACGCTCGGCCTGCAGCGCTTGCTGCTGCTCCTGCTCCTGCTCCTGCAGCGCCAGGCTCTTGCGCAGGTACATGAACAAGCCCAGCAGGCCGATGCCGCTCAAGGCTGCGATCCCGACGCGTGACCACATCAGGGTGCGATAGATGTCCTGGCGGCCTTGTTCGACGCGCAGGGTTTCCTGCGCCAGCAACTCGGCGCTGAGCGCGCGGATGCTTTCCATCTGCTCCTTGCCGATGTCGGTGAGCACGAGCTCGCGGGTGGCGCTCTCACGCCCCTGCTGGTGCAGGCGGATGGTCAATGCCAGCTCGGACAAGCGCGTGTCCGACACCTTGCGCAGCTGCGTCAGTACGGCCAGTGCGTCGGGTTCTTCGGCGTAGTACTGCTGCAGGAAGCGAAAGGCTGCGTCGATCTGGAGCAGTGCGTTGTCGTAGGGCTGCAGGTACTCGATTCTCTCGGTCAGCAGGTAGCCGCGCTGCCCGGTCTCGGCATCGAGGAAGCTGCGCTCCAGGCCCTGCAGGCTGCTGCGTGCCGTGGCCATGGCGCCCAGCGCATTGAGCGTGCTGACCGAACGGAAGTACGAGCCTTCGCTGATGAACAGCATCACCGCGGCGGCGGCGGCGGCCAGCGTCAGCAGCAGCGGATTGCGCCGGATCACCAGTCCGATCTTCATGAAGCACCCCGCCCGTGAAACGTGGGATCATGCAGTGCCATGAAACTCACGCGCATATGATTCGCATCGCCATCGTCGACGACCACGCCATCGTGCGTGCCGGACTGCGGCAGTTCTTTGCCGACCAGGTGGACTTCGTCGTCGCCGCCGAGGCGGCGAACGGCCGCGAGGCGCTGGACATCGTGCGCAAGGGCGAAGTCGACGTGGTGCTGCTCGACATCTCGATGCCCGGGCAAGGGGGGGTGGACACGCTGGCGGCGATCCGCGCGCGCGCGCCCGACCTGCCGGTATTGATCCTGAGCGGTTTTGCCGAGGAGCATTACGCCACCGCGCTGCTGCGCCAGGGCGCCAGCGGCTACCTGAACAAGGACTGCGACCCCGAGGAGATCGTTCGTGCGATCCGCACCGTCTACCGCGGGCGCAAGTACGTCACCGCGAGCATGGCCGAACGGCTGGCCGAGTCGCTGGGGGGCGGGGGCGACAAGGCGCCTCATGAGCTGCTGTCCGAGCGCGAGTTGCAGGTCTTCCTGCGCCTGGCCCAGGGCGAGACCATCGGCCACATGGCCGAGAGCATGTCGTTGAGCGTCAAGACCGTCAGCACCTACCGCACCCGCGTGATGGAGAAGATGCAGCTCGAATCGAACAGCGACCTGACCTACTACGCGCTGAAGAACGGCCTGATCCAGTAGTCAAGCCAATGCACCGTGGCCGCTGTGGCTGGCATTGCCGTTGGCCAGGCGGTCGCAATACTGGATGAGCGCATCGATCTCGTTGGACTTGTCGAACACCTGGTCGGCGCCGAGCTCCAGGCATTTGCTGCGCATGTCCGGCGTCGCGAAGTTGCTCAGCACCACCACATGCTGGCACTGCGGCTGCCCCGCCGCTGCGCGCAGCACGCCCAGGCCGGTGCCGGCCTTGAGGAAGATGTCGACGATCAGCAGGTCGACCGGGTTGTCAGGCCCGGTGAGCCATTGCACCGCGGTGGCCTCGTCCTCGGCGGTCCCCACCACCTGCACCGGCAGGAGCTCCTCCAGCGTGGCAATGAGGTTCTCGCGGATGACGGGGCTGTCTTCGACGATGTAGGTCCTGAGCGGCTGCATGGCCAGCAAGGCGTCCTGTGCATCCAAGGTCTGAGGTGAAGGTCCTGCGCCATGCCTTGGGCAAGCGAGCCGGGGTAAGGGTTCCTGCGCAATGTAAGGCACAGGTCTGCCTTCTGGAGTTTCCCGCAAAACTCGGGTGCCGAGCCTAGCCCGGCAGCGCATCAGCTTGTCGGACATGGCCTACACGGCCGGCATGCGGTCCCAGGACCGCGAGCTCGGGGCTGATCGACACCATGCGTGCCGGACCGAAGATCGTCGCGAAGGCCACGTCCTTGGCATCGCGCCCGGTGGCCAGCCTTGCCACTTCGTGCACCGGCGCCATGCCGGACGGATCGAACAGCACCCAGCGCCCACCCAGGTAGGCCTCGAAGATGGCATGGAAGTCCGGCGGCGGCTCGTCGAAGTGCGCGTAGGCACTGACCAGACGGGCCGGAATGTTCAGCGCACGGCAGAAGGTCACCGCCAGGTGCGCGTAGTCGCGGCAGACACCCGTGCGCTGCAGGAACACATCGCGTGCCGTGGTGGTGGCATTGGTCGAGCCGATGCGGTAGCTGACGTTGTCGTGCACCCAGTCGCAGATGGCGCGCACCCTGGAGTAGCCGCCCGGCAGCGCACCGAACATCTGCTGTGCCACCTGGCCGAGCAGGTCCGACTCGCAGTAGCGCGTGGGCAGCACGAAGCGCAGCACCTCATCGGGCATGTCGCGCACCGCCACTTCCTGGCCATGCGGATCGACAGCGTCGATCACCCGGTCCACCACCGCGTGATAGCTCACCGTCAGCGCTCCGGCGCCTGCACTCAGGCGCATGAAGCGATTGCCGGAATGCTCGTCGGTATAGCTGCGATAGGGCAGCGGCGGCTCGATGTGCAGGGTCTCCTCGACCAGGCTCTGGCCCCTGTCCAGTGCGACATGGATGAGGAACACGAATTCGCAGTCCCCTTCCAGCTGATAAGCCAACCTGCAATCGATCTGCATGCGCACGCTGGCTGCAGGCGCATCGCCGGTGCGCACCGGGACGTCCAGGCCGGAATCGAAGGGGCTCGGCAAGGGTTGGTTCATGAGGCGTTCGATGTGGCAGTGCTTGGCGCCGGACGTTGGCGGCTTGCCGATTGAAGCATGGGAGCAGGCCGTGGCCCATCGGTCCGGGCGAGATGGCGGCGTAGGACATCGACTACGGAATCCGGCGCCGCCGTCTGCTTTGAGCGCGCCACCGCGGCTTCCACGGTGGCCCTTGCCTGGCGCCGTGTGACTTCCACCGACCACCTGCGCCAACACGCCGCTGCCGCCCTTTCCACCTGCGACACAAGGGCTGCCCCATGAACACGATCCGCCACCACGCCCGGTTCGCCCTGCTTGCGGCCAGCATGGCGGCCCTGGGCATGCCGGCCGATCCAGCAGGCCTCGGCCCGCCTTCCGACGGCGAAGATGCCGATTCCGTCGGTCTCGCACGGCAGTCAGCTCGCCGCAGGCGATGAGGCTGCAAGGCGACTTCGCAAGAACCGCGGAAGATTGACTGTCGGCATCGGCGGCGCCGTCCGCTTGGCTCATGGGCAGTCGATCCCGATAGGCCGCTATCGGTACCAGGCATCGCACATCTCCTTCCAGGACTTGGAGACGGTCCACTCGGCCGGCCGAGCCGCTTGGTGAGGTTGGTCTCGCCGTCCTGCGAGGTGTGACGGCGAGACCGCCGGGCTTTCGAGGAGGCTCGTGCGGGTGGATCCGCGAACTGGCCGCGGATTCCGATGCCGCTGGGGCCAGCCCGGCTGTTAGGTGTCTGCGTCGAGGACTGCGCTGCGCAGTTCGTCGGGAACCGGTATGCGTGAATCACCGGCGGTCAGCGTCAGCAGGATGTCCGCATACCACGCGCAGTTCAGACCGAGCGATTCGTCGACGCGCTGATCGCGGCTGATGATGTCCATGCGGGTGGAGTGCACGCCCAGCAACTTCCAAGGCATCTGCGGGTCGCCCGACGGGTCGCGCATGACCACTGGTGCGCCGCTGGTGCCGCGGTGCGTGCGTGCATCGGTGAGAAAGTAGCCCTGCCCCTGAAAACGCAGCCCGAACGACGACGCGATGACCGCCTGTCGCGCCACAGGCAGGTGGTGCAATGTATCGTGAAAGCCGAGTGGAAATCCGACCACGAGCAAGGAGCTTCCCACCTCGACCTCCTGCAGCGAATGCTGCAGTTGGGCCGGCGTGAAGCAGCGCAGCAGCACGGTCGGCGGCAGCGCGGCGCGTTCGATCTCGATCACAGCCACGTCGATCTCGCCACCGGCGTCACGCCCCTGATGCCAAACGCTCATGCCTTCACGGTACAGCAGCACGGACAGTGCGGCAGACCGGGTGAGGTTGTCTGCGTCGGTGTGCAATTCGATCTCGATGCGGCTCGGGAAGTGCCGGCTCGGCGCGTCCGCCATCACATGGCGGCTGGTGACCAGGAACAGCCTCGCGTCGCGCTCGAAGAAGAAGCCGGTCGCGCCAGTGAGGGGCTGACTACCGAAGAAGGTCGAGACTCGCGCGGTGGTCAGCAGCAGTGGTTCGATCATGATGTCGCTCCTTCACGTATCGCCTTTGCCGGGCCGGCGCGTCCCGAGGCGGGGCTGTTTAAGTAAGGGTTCGAGTCGAGACGGTTGACGCGGCCACGGCCCACCGCCGAAATCCGTCATTGCCTGGCCCCTGGCCTTGCCATCCGGGGAAGGTCGTTCGATCGCCGCCGCCAACACCGGGCCGATCTGCAGTCTCAGTGCGTCGACCAGCGCGAGTTTCTCTCACGGGAGCGCCCGCCGCCTTGCCGCCGTTGCGGGCAGGATATCAGTGGGCTTCGGCCCCGCTGCCCCACCTTGATGGTCCAGGCACAGGCCAGCAGATCTCGCGCAAGAGCCCTGGCGCGGCTAGTTTCCTTGACCAGACTGACTTTGGATTGATTGAGTCAAGTTCTTCTACGCGGCAATGTAGGCCTGGTCGCACCACGAATTGACGGCAGCCTCGGCGGCATGGAACTGCCGCAGAGCTTGCGGCGAAGCGGCTGGCGCAGCGGGTATGACGGGTGCCATCGCCGGACTCAGGATTCGCGCGTACACGCGGGTGTAGAACAGTGCCGTTCGCAGTCCTTCGTCGGTGAGGCGATAGCGAAGGGTCTTGGACAGTCGCTCGATCAAGCCGTGCAGGCGCAGTCGTCGCAACTCGTAGCTCTTGCGCCCGGTCGAGATCTCGTCGGCTCGGTTGCCCAGCAGGACGGCAAACTGCTGGCGCAGGTCCTTGCTGGTGAACCCGCGTGCGACGAACACGAACATCAGCACCGCATTGAGAACGGCTTGGGCATTGGCGTCGCCGAAGCGCAGCGCAGGAGCGCGCTGGCCCGCGACGTGACATGGTCGCTGCAGACGCTGGAAGGCCTCGTCGCCCAGCGCGCAGTCGTGACAGATCTGCTCGATCTCGAGCAGCCGTCGGTTGGCGGCAAAGCCGATGCGGCGCAACTCGCAAGAGGGCCGCCACCACGGGCGCAAGCAGATACACGTCTGGCCAATGGAGGTGGCCAAGTCGCTGAGCATCACCGGCATCATGACGTCGGTCGGCGTGCAGGGCATCGGCCGCGGCGGCCGGCTGCACTCAACGCACTTCATCGAACTCTCGGACCAGCCCGTCGAGGTGACGATGGCGCTGAGCCCGCAGCAGTGCGACACCCTGTTCGCGCGGCTGGAAGAGGGCGTCAACGTGCGCTTCGGTATCCACCCGGTAGCCGCCCGCATGCCGGGCCACATGAACGTGCTGTTGGCCGAGGCCAAGGTGCCCTACGGCATCGTGATGGAGATGGACGAGATTAGCGAAGACTTTCCCGCGACAGAAGTGTCGATGGTCATCGGCGCCAACGACATCGATAACCCGGCGGCGCAGGACGACCCGGCGAGCCCCATCGCCGGAATGCCGGTGCTGGCGGTGTGGAAGGCCCAGACCAGCATCGTCGTGAAGCGCAGCATGGCCAGCGGATACGCCGGCGTGGACAACCCGCTGTTCTATAAGGACAACAACCGCATGCACTTCGGCGACGCCAAGAAGATGCTCGACGAGGTGCTGGTGGCGCTCAAGGCCTGAGGCGGCCGATCCGCCAGGAGTTCGACGATTTTCAAGGAGACACGACATGACACTGGGTCTACAAGCTTTGCTGGCATTTGCCCCGATCGCCCTATCGGGCGTGCTGCTGGTCGGCCTCGGCTGGTCGGCCAAGAAGGCGATGCCGCTGGTCTATGTCGTCACGGCACTGATCGCGCTGACAGCCTGGGGTGTCAGCTTCAACCGCGTGGCCGCGGCCACGCTGGAAGGCATCATCATCACGGTGCAGGTGCTGTGGATCATCTTCGGCGCGCTGCTGCTGCTGAACACGCTCAAACACTCCGGCGGCATCGCCAGCATCCGCAGCGGCTTTGCCCGCATCACGCCAGACCGGCGCATCCAGGTGATCCTGATCGCCTGGCTGTTCGGCTGCTTCATCGAGGGCGCCTCGGGCTTCGGCACGCCGGCCGCGGTGGCCGGGCCGCTGATGGTGGCAGTGGGCTTCCCGGCGCTGTCGGCGGTGATGTTCGGCATGATCATCCAGTCCACGCCGGTGTCCTTCGGCGCGGTCGGCACGCCGCTGCTCGTCGGCGTGCAGGGCGGGCTGCAGCGCGAGTCGATGACGCAGGCGCTGGCCGCGCAGGGACAGACCTGGGCCGACTTCTTCAACCTGGTGGTGGAGCGCGTGGCACTCGGCCATGCCATCGCCGGCACACTGATCCCGGTGTTCCTGGTGTTCTTCATGACCCGCTTCTTCGGCCGCAACCGGTCGTGGGCCGACGCGCTGCCGGCGGTGCCCTTCGCGCTCTTCGCCGCGTTTGCCTTCACCATTCCCTATGGCCTGGCGGGCCGCTTCCTGGGGCCGGAATTCCCCTCGCTGCTCGGTGGGCTGCTGGGTCTGGCGCTGGCCACGCTGGCCGCGCGTGCCGGCTTCCTGGTGCCGAAGAAGAGCTGGGACTTCGCCGACGCGAAGGAATGGCCGGCGGATTGGATGGGCAATATCGAGATGAAGCTCGACGAACTCGGCAGCCGCCGCATTCCCACGCTGCTGGCCTGGGTGCCCTACGGCCTGCTGGCGCTGATCCTGGTACTCAGCCGTACCTTGCCGTCGTTCAAGGCGTGGCTGCTGTCGGTCAGCGTGGGCGTGAAGGACATCCTCGGCGAGACCGGCATCAGCGGCAACTTCCAGCCGCTGTACCTGCCCGGCGGCGTGCTCGTCTTCGTCTGCCTGGTGACGATCGTGCTGCACCGCATGCCGGTGGCCGATTTCATGAAGGGCGTGCGCGAGTCCGGCGGTACCCTGATCGGCGCCGGCTTCGTGCTGGTGTTCACCGTGCCGATGGTGCGCATCATGATCCAGTCGGGCGTCAACGCCAACGAGCTGGCGAGCATGCCGATCTCGATGGCACGCTGGGTCGCGGGCTCGGTGGGCGAGGTCTACCCGTTCTTCGCTCCCACGGTGGGCGCGCTCGGCGCCTTCCTGGCCGGCTCCAACACCGTGTCCAACCTGATGCTCAGCCAGTACCAGTACAGCGTGGCGCAGGCGCTGGGCGTGAGCGGTGCGACGATGGTGGCGGCGCAATCGATCGGCGCGGCGGCGGGCAACATGATCGCGATCCACAACGTGGTCGCCGCATCGGCGACCGTGGGGCTGATGGGGCGCGAAGGCCAGACCTTGCGCCGCACCGTGATCCCGACGATCTACTATGTGGCGCTCGTCGGCGCTTTGACGATGGTGGCGATGCACGTGGTGCATTGGACCGATCCGCTGATGGGCGTGAAACTACCCTGATGCGCTGATCTTCGATGGAGAGCTCTCCCATGGCCAGTCCCCGAGACCTGCTCAAACCGTCGACGCCTCCCCGGGTGGCGCTGTTCGTCACCTGCCTGGTCGACGCGATGCGCCCGAGCGTGGGTTTCGCGGCGCTGAAGCTGCTGCAGGACGCGGGCTGCAAGGTCGAGGTGCCAATGCAGCAGACCTGCTGTGGGCAGCCCGCGTTCAACAGCGGCGACACCCGCGACACCGCTGTGCTCGCCCGGCGCTTCATCGAACTCTTCGAACCCTACGACTACGTGGTCGCGCCGTCGGGCTCCTGTGTCGGCATGACCCGCGCCCACTACCCCGAGGCCCTGGCAGAAGACACGGACTGGGCCGAGCGCGCAGGCCGGCTCGGTGCCCGCACCTTCGAGCTGATGAGCTTTCTCGTCGATGTGATGCACTACCGGCCGACCGGCGTGACGTTTTCGGCCACGGTCACTTATCACGACAGTTGCTCCGGCCTGCGTGAGCTGGGTGTTTACGAACAACCGCGCGCACTGCTCGGCGCGGTGGGTGGTCTCGAAGTCAAGCCGCTCGAAGGCAATGATGTCTGCTGCGGATTCGGCGGCACCTTCTGCGTCAAGTACCCGGCGATCTCGAACGCAGTGGTGTCGGAGAAGGCCGCCGCGATCGAGCGCAGTGGCGCGCAGGTCTTACTCGGCGGCGACCTGGGCTGCCTGATCAACATGGCCGGCAAGCTGCGGCGCGACGGCTCGCCGGTACGCGCGTACCACGCTGCCGAGGTGCTGGCGGGCATGGTCGACACGTCCTCCATTGGCGAGAAGGGATGAGCAGCCCCATGCAAACCTCTGTCGTTTCCTTCCAGGCGCGCGTCGACGCGGCGCTGGCCGATCCGACGCTGAAGCTGGCGATCGACCGCACCACCGGCACCGCCGAGCGCAAGCGCACTGCCGCGGTGGCGGCCTTCCCGCAGTTCGAGGCCGCCCGCGATCGCGGCAAGGCGATCAAGGACCACGTGATCGAGCACCTCGACCACTACCTGCTCGAGTTCGAACGCAACGCCACCGCCTCCGGTGCCAAGGTGCACTGGGCGTCGTCGGCCGACGAGGCCTCGCGCATCGTCGTGGACCTGTGCCGCAGGGCCGATGCAAAGCGGGTCACGCGGGTGAAGTCGATGCTCGGCGAGGAGATCGGTCTGCCGCACGCGCTGGACGCCGCCGGCATCGAGCGTTTCGAGACCGACCTGGCCGAGCACATCGTGCAGCTCGCGGGCGATCGGCCGTCCCACATCGTCTGGCCGTCGATGCACCGCACGCGCGAGCAGGTGTCGGTGATGTTCAAGAAGGCCCACCGTGTGCCGCACCGCGAAGAGACCATCGAGGCGATGGTCGACAGCGCCCGGCGCGAGCTGCGCGACAAGTTCCTCAGCGCCGACGTGTCGATCTCGGGTGCCAATTTCCTGATCGCCGACACCGGGGCGACCTGCACCGTGACCAACGAGGGCAACGCCGAGCTGACGACCTCGCCGCCGCGCATGCACATCGTCACCGCTGGCATCGAGAAGCTGGTGCCGAGCCTGCCGCACGCGTTCGCGCTGCTGCGCCTGCTGGTGCGTTCGGCCACCGGGGCCGATGTCACGCAGTACACGACCTTTCACTGCGGGCCGCGGCAGCCGGGCGACCACGACGGCCCGGAAGAATTCCACATCGTGCTGGTCGACAACGGCCGCACGAAGATGCTCGCCGATGCGGGTTTGCGCGAGATGCTGCGCTGCATCCGCTGCGGCGCCTGCATGAACCACTGCGTGGTCTTCAGGCAGCTGGGCGGACATGCCTACGGTGGCACCTACCCCGGGCCGATGGGCGCCGTGCTCACGCCGGTGTTCGACGGCCTGGAGCAGTCGCGGGATCTCGCGCACGCCTGCACGCTCAACGGCAAGTGCCAGGAGGTCTGCCCGGTGAACATCCCGCTGCCGACCCTGTTGCGGGGCTGGCGCGACCGCTCATGGCGCGACGGACTGGAGCCGGCATCGATGCGCTTCGGACTCGGTGTCTTCACCTTCGTGGCCTCGCGTCCGCGGCTTTACAGGCTGGGTGCGGCGGTGGCCGTCCGTGTGATGCGCCTGTTCGGCCTCGGCGGATGGATCCGCAGCATGCCCGGCCTGGGCGCATGGACCGCGTACCGCGATTTTCCGGTACCCGAGGGCCGTACCTTCATGGCGCGCTACGCCAGCGGCGAAGGGCGGCGGTCATGAGCGCGCCGGGCCGCTCCCAAGCGCTCAACCCGCAGCGCGAAGCGCGCAGGTTGGTCCAATGACGGCGCGCGACGACATCCTGGGGCGTGTTCGCGCTGCACTCGGGCGGCGCAGCATCGATCCGGCAACCATCCGCAACGCCGCCGACGGGCTGCTGGCCGAGCTGCCATCGACGCGCCCCGCCCTGCCCACCGGCTCGCTGGCGGAGGCTTTCATCGCGCGCGTGACCTCGCCGAAGGTCGCCGCGACCGCGCAGCGCATCGAGTCCGCAGCCGCCTTGCCCAATGCAGTGGCCGCGTACCTGCGGGAACGCGGCCTGCAAAAGTCGGTCGCGCTGCAGCCGCTGGCGCTGCTGCGCTCGCTCGACTGGTCCGGGTTCGAGCTGCGCGCCAGCGTCGCGCCGGACGAGGCGGCAGCAGTCGGCATGGCGCGATGGGGCATCGCCGAGACCGGCTCGCTGGTATTCCACTCGGGGTCGGACTCCCCGGTGCTGGCGAACTTCCTGCCGCTGCACCACATCGTGTTGCTGCGCCGTGCCGACATCGTGGCCTACCTCGAGGACTATGCGGCGCTGATCGCCGGCCAACCGTTGCCGCGCAACGTGAACCTCATCACCGGGGCCAGCGGCACGACCGACATCGAGGGTAGCCTCGTGCTGGGTGCGCACGGACCGCGTTACATGCATGTGGTCGTCGCGGAGTCGTAGAGGGCGGTGGATGGTTGCCGCCGACGGCCACGACCACCGCTCGCGCGTCATGCACATGACCGACTCAGGCCGACATGTCTGGCAGGCCTTGGCGCTGCCGAAGATCCATAGGTGCTACGAGCAGAACCTGGACGACTTTTCGCTCAACGACGTCACGCACTCGCTGCGCTACCTGCTGAAAGCCCTGGAAACCATGCAGCATCTGGATGCGCAGTAGCACGGCGAGGACGATGGTGCCGAGGCTCAGGTGAACCGCCCCGGATTTTGAGGAGGCTCCTTCGATTGAGAATGGAGCCAACATGAGGAAGTCCCCGAAGTTTTCCCCCGAGGTCCAGGAGCGTGCGGTGCGCATGGTCTTCGACGCCAAGGACCAATACCCGTCGCAATGGGCGGCCATCGAGTCGATCGCCGGCAAGGTCGGCTGCACGGGCGAGACGCTGCGCAAGTGGGTGCGCCAGGGCGAGCGCGACAGCGGCGTACGGCCAGGTGCCACGACGGCCGAGCAGCAGCGCATCAAGGATCTGGAGCGTGAGGTCCGCGAGCTGCGCAAGACCAACGAGATCCTGAAGCTGGCCAGCGCGTATTTCGCCCAGGCGGAGCTCGACCGCCACCACAGGAAGTGAACGCCTTCATCGACGAGCACCGTGCTGCTCACGGGGTCGAGCCCATCTGCAGCGCGCTGCAGGTTGCCCCGTCGGCGTATCGACGTCATGCGGCGCGCCGGCGAGATCCCACGCTGCTGCCGGCACGGGCCGTGCGCGACGCGAGTCTGTTGCCGCAGGTTCAGCGCGTGTA
>JAGTRL010000107.1 GCA_018261815.1 Pseudomonadota bacterium | reverse complement strand
CGGGCTGGACACCGCCAGTGCACGCAGCCGGCCGCTGCGGATGTGCGGCAGCACCGCCGGCGAGCCGGTGAAGGTGGCGTCCACCTGGCCGCTGATGAGGTCGGTGACCGACGGCGCGGTGCCGCGGTAGGGGATGTGCGCCATGAAGATGCCGGCGCGCAGCTTGAAGTATTCGAAGCTGATGTGCGCGGCGCTGCCGTTGCCGCCCGACGAATAACTCAGCTGGCCCGGCTTGGCCTTGGCCCGGACGACCAGGTCCTTCAGGCTCGACAGGCCGGAGGCGGCGTTGACCACCAGCACGTTGGGTACGCGCGCCACCCAGGCTACGGGCGCGAAGCTCTTCACCGGGTCGTAGGCCAGCTTCGGGTACAGCGACACGTTGACGGCCAATGTGCCGATGTGGCCCATCAGCAGCGTTTGCCCATCGGGCGCGGCATTCGCCACCTCGGCGGCGCCGAGCGAGCCGCCGGCGCCGGGCTTGTTGTCGACGATGACGTTCTGGCCCAGCGCGGCGGCGAGTTTCGGTGCCAGCACCCGCGCCAGGATGTCGGTGCTGCCGCCAGGCGTGAAGGGCACCACCAAGCGGATCGGCCGGCCCTGGGCCCGCGCCCACCTTGCCGAAGCCAGTACGACCCCTGCCGCCAACCACTCGCGGCGATGCCAGGTGTAGGTCTTCATCCGCGCATCTGCGCCGGCAGCCAGTTGACGATCTGTGGGAACAAGTAGATCAGCCCGATCGCACCCAACATCAGGAAGAAGAAGGGCAGGGTGGCCTGTGCGATCCAGCCGATCTCGCGCTTCGTCATGCCCTGCAGCACGAACAGGTTGAAGCCCACCGGCGGCGTGATCTGCGCCATCTCGACCACCAGCACGACGAAGATGCCGAACCACAGCGGGTCGATGCCGGCCTTCTGGATGGTGGGCAGGATCACGCCCATCGTCAGCACCACCATGCTGATGCCGTCGAGGAAACAGCCCAGCAGCACATAGAACAGCATCAGCACGAAGATCAGCCAGAACTGGCTCAGGCCCAGCGAGCCGATCCACTCGGCCAGGTGCCGCGGCAGGCCGATGTAGCCCATGGACAGCGTCAGGAAGGCGGCACCGGACAGGATCAGCGCGATCATGCAGTACAGCCGTGTGCCGCCGAGCAGCGATTCCCTGAAGGTCTGCCATGTCAGCGAGCCCTGCGCCGCGGAGATGAGCAACGCGCCGACCACGCCCAGCGCCGCCGCCTCGGTGGCGGTGGCGACGCCGCTGTAGATCGAGCCCAGCACGGCGGCGATGAGCAGCATCACCGGGATCAGGTGGCGCGATTCGCGCAGCTTGGCGCCGAAGCTCAGGCGCGGATCGCGCGGCGGCACGAGCTTCGGGTTGAGCAGCGCCCACACCACCAGGTAGCCGGAAAACAGCAGCGCCAGCAGGATGCCGGGCAGCACGCCGGCGATGAACAGCTGCGCGATCGAGACCTCGGCACTGACCCCGTAGACGATCATGATGATCGACGGCGGGATCAGCAGCCCCAGCGTGCCGGCACCAGCCAGCGAGCCGATGCTGATGGCGTCGGGATAGCCGCGCCGGGCCAGCTCGGGCAGGCTCATCTTGCCGATGGTGGCGCAGGTGGCGGCACTGGAGCCCGACACCGCGGCAAAGATCGCGCAGCCGGCCACGTTGACGTGCAGCAGCCGCCCGGGCAATGCCTGCATCCACGGCGCCAGGCCGCGGAACATGTCCTGGGACAGCCTGGTGCGGAACAGGATCTCGCCCATCCACACGAACAGCGGCAGCGCGGTCAGCGTCCAGCTCGACGCGCTGCCCCAGATGGTGACGGCCATCGCGTCGCCGGCCGGACGGCTGCTGAACAGCTGCATGCCGATCCAGGCCACGCCCGACAGCGTCAACCCGATCCACACGCCGCTGCCCAGGATCAGGAACAGCGCCGCGACCAGCAGCCCGGTGACGGCAATATCACTCATGGAGCCCCCAAGGCGCTGCGCGCCGGCCCCCGGGTACCCGCAGGGGCCCGGCCCTTGGGGCGCGAGTGACTTGGGGTGGCCCGGCGTCACTCATTGCGAACCGCCTCATCCGGCACGGCATGGCTGCGCCGGCCGCGCCACTCGAGCACCAGCTCATCGACGAAGGCGATCAGCAGGATCAAGGTGCCCAGGGCCATCGCCAGCTGCGGGATCCACAGCGGCGTGGCGTCGTTGCCGGTGGAGATGTCGTTGAACTGGCGGCTCTGCCACACCAGTCGTGCGCTGTAGAAGGCCGACAGCGCCGCCAGCAGCGTGGCCGCGAACAGCGCCCACAGCTCCAGGCCGCGCCGCGACTTGCCCTGCAGCTTGCTCAGCAGCAGCGTCACGCGGATGTGTTCGCCGCGCTTGAGCGTGTGCGCCAGGGCCAGGAAGCCGGCCGCCGCCATCATGTAGCCGGCATAGGAATCGGTGCCCGGCACGTGGAAGTGCAGCTGCCGGCCCAGGATGGACAGCAGCACCATCACCAGCAGCCCCACCATGAACACGGCTGCCAGCGCGGCCGCGCCGTCGTACAGCGCGTCGAGCAGCCGGCGCACGCGTGCGGTCCCTGCAGCCTATTGCTTGAAGGCGTCGACCAGCTGCTTGCCTTCAGCGCCGGCCTTGTCCACCCATTCCTTGAGCATGGTGTCGCCGACCTTCTTCATGTCGTCCTTCAGCTGCGGCGTCGGCGGCAGGATCTGCATGCCGCCGGCCTTGAGCTTGTCCAGCGAGTCGCCATTGGCCTTCTTGCTGGCCGCCCAGCCGCGGGTTTCGGCGTCGGCGCCGGCCTTCAGCAATGCCTGCTTGCTGGCGGCGTCGAGCGCTTCGAAAGCCGCCTTGTTGACCAGCACTGCGTTCTTCGGCAACCAGGCCTGGGTGTCGTACCAGAACTTCACGTGCTCATAGAGCTTGGCGTCGGCGCCGGTGGAGCCCGAGCTCATCATGCTCTCGGCCACCCCCGTGGCGAAGGCCTGGCTCACCTCGGCCGCCTGCACCGTGACCGGCTGCGCACCCACCAGTTCGGCGATGCGGCTGGTGGCTGGGCTGTAGGCGCGCCACTTGATGCCCTTCAGGTCGGCGGCCGAGGCCAGCGCCTTCTTCGAGTAGATGCCCTGCGGCGGCCAGGGCACCGCGTACAGCACCATCAGGCCCTGCTCGGCCAGCTTCTTCTCCATCATCGGGCGCTGCACCTTCCACAGCTTGGCGGCGGCGTCGTAGCTGTCGGCCAGGAAGGGCAGGCCGTCGGCGCCGAAGACCTGCCATTCGTTCTGGAAGTTGACCAGCAGCACCTCGCCGATCTGCGCCTGGCCGCCCTGCACGGCGCGCTTGATTTCCGGCGCCTTGAACAGCGAGGCGTTCGGGTGCACGGTGATCTTCAGCTTGCCGCTGGTGGCCTTGTCCACGTCGTCGGCAAACTGCTGCAGGTTGACGGTGTGGAAATTGGTGGCCGGGTAGGCGGCCGGCAGGTCCCACTTGGTCTGGGCCTGCGCCGACAGCGCCACCGTGCAGGCTGCGGCCAGGAGGAAGGGGCGGACGAATTGCATGCGGACTCCGATCAACGTTCGATGACGACAGGCTTAGCATAGGCCATGCCCGCAGGCTGCTGGCCCAGGGGCTTCCCGCAAACACCGCGTCCACGACCATGCCCACGCTCGGACTGTTCATGCTGCAGACGCGATTTGGCTTCGACCTCACGGTCTGGCGCTCATGAGTCTTCGCCGAAACGGGTCTGCGACATTGGGTCTGTTGATGCTCGAGACCCGATTTCCGCGGCCCTTGGGCGACATCGGCCACCCGGACACCTTCCACTTTGCGGTGCGCCGCCGCGTGGTGCAGGGTGCGACGGCCGAGCGGGTGGTGCGCGGCAGCGATCCGACGCTGATGCAGCCCTTCATCGACGTGGCGACGGAGTTGGTGGACGAGGGCTGCGCTGCCATTTCCACAAGCTGCGGCTTCCTGGCGCGCTGGCAACGCGAGTTGCAGGCCGCGCTGCCGGTGCCGCTGTGGAGCTCGGCGCTGCTGCAGCTGGCCGAACAGCAAGCCCTGGGCCGGCGCTGTGGCGTCATCACCATCGAGGCCGCGTCGCTGGGGGTGGCGCATCTCGAGAGCGTGGGTGCCGATCCGGCGACGCCGGTCGAAGGCATCAGCCCCGGCTCGGCGCTGCACCGCACGCTGCTGCAGGACCTGCCCGTGCTGGACAGGGACGATGCGCAGGCGCAGGTGCTGGCCGCGGCGGCGCGGTTGCGGGCGCGCGAGCCGCGGATCGACACGCTGGTCCTGGAATGCACCAACCTGCCGCCCTACGCGGCGGCACTGCGCCGGGCTTGCGGGTTGCAGGTGCTGGACGTGGTGACGCTGCTGAACGCGCGCATGGCCGCGCTGCCGGGTTAGTGCCGGCGCGGGCTCAGGGCTCTGCGGCCGGCTCGCGCGAAGGCGCCGGGCGGCCGGCGGCCGACGGCCGCGCGTTGTCCCCAGGCATCGCCTCGCGCAACGCCGTCATCTCGGCGCGCAGCGCAGCGATCTGCTTGTGCAGGTCGCTCAGGATTTCGCGTTCGATGGTGCGTTCCTCGGTGGCGATCCAGGCCGAGGCGATGCCCGCGGCCACCAGCGTGATCGCGCCCACGCCGAGGAAGACCACGAACACGGCGAAGATCTTCGACGCCGGCGTGGTCGGCACCGAATCGCCATAGCCCACGGTGGCGGCGGTGGTGAAGGCCAGCCACAGCGCATCGCCGAAGGTCGGCGTCGTCGGCTCCAGCCACCAGAAGCCCAGCCCGCACAGCGCCAGCACCAGCAGCGCGGCGATCAGCCGGTACAGCGTGCCGCCACGGGTGACCACGTAATGCGCGGCCCAGAACATGCGCGACATCGTGAAGAAGCCGACCACCACCCGGAACCACAGTGCTCCTTCGGAGGCCGCGCTGGGCGGCAGCATCGCGGCCACCACCAGCCCGGCGCACAGCAGCAGGTCGAAACTGTTGGCGCGCAGGTGGGCCTGCAGGTTGCCGCTGCGCAGCCCCACGTGCAGCAGCGCGCCGGCCATCGTGGCCGCGGCGACCAGGTAGCTCAGCACCGCCAGCAGCGGCGGCGACACATGCAGCAGCTCGACGTAGAACGAGGGCACCGTGCTCAGCAGGGCCAGCGTGATCGGCCAGCGCCACTTCACCTCCACCGCGCGGGCGCGGACCGTGGTCTGCGATGCGAAGACGGCGCTCAGCCCGGCCTGTTCGGGCGCGCGCAGCGGGTTGGCCGAGGGGGGGCGGTTCATGTCGTCGGTTGCCTCTGGGTGGATCGCCGCACCGGCAATGCAACTGTCAGGCCAGTTCGAGGGCTCAGCGCCCGCCCCGGCCGTCCTTGGCGCGCAAGGCCTGCGCGGTATCCCAGGCCACGGCCTGAAGATGCGCCGCCCCGCCGGGCGGGCGGCCGGCCGTGCACTTCAGGCCGACGGGGTGGGTCTTGTACACCGAATCCACGACGGTGCAGGCGGCCAGGCAGGTGCCCATCAAGCTCCGGTGGCGCTTGTCGGCCACGTCGAGGTCCAGGTCCGGAGGCTTGTCGATGGACTGCGCGAAGGCCAGCCCGGCGGGCACCACCAGGGCCTTGCTGTCCTTGCCTGCCTTGACATGCTCGGTCGCCTGCTGCTGGGTCATCTCGGGCTTGTCCTGGTCGCCGGGATCGAAATGCCGCGTGGCCTAGAACTGCCGTTCGGTCCCGCAATAGCGATAGGCTTCGCTGTCGCGGGTGAAGCGCGGCGGGCTGTCGATCGTGAGCACCGTCGGGCCGCCGGCGATCTGGCCGCCGCCGCGAATGTCGGTGCACTGGTCGGTGATCGTGAATGCCTTGCCGTTCTTCGTCATCTTGATGATCGTGCATTCGGTCTGCGCACTGCCGATCGAAGACTTGCCGCCCCAGTAGTTGACGATCTCGGCGGTGGACGCGCCCTTGCAAGCCGACTTCGCCGGCACATAGAGGCCCTGCTTCAAAGGCAGGAGGTCGGCGGCATGTGTGGCCGTGGCAAGGGCCGAGGCGATCAACGCAACCAGGGATGGCAGTTTGGGCATCACGCTCTCCTCGTAGAAGCCTTGGACGTCGAAACCCGGATCAGCCCTTCTTCAGCCAGGCCTGGGCCAGGCGCACCCAGTAGCTTGCGCCGGTGGACAGCACGCGGTCGTTGAAGTCGTAGCCGGAGTTGTGCACCATGCAGCCGCCTTCGCTGCCCACGCCATTGCCGATGTTGACGTAGCAGCCGGGCACTTTTTCCAGGAAGAAGGCGAAGTCCTCGCTGGCGCTGACCGGCTCGGCCTCGGCGACCAGGCCGTCCTCGCCCAGCCAGTCGCGGATCACCTGTTTGCAGAACTCGGTTTCCTTGGCATGGTTGTTCAGCACCGGGTAGCGGCGGATGTAGTTGACCTCGGCGGTGGCGCCGTACACCGCGGCCTGGGTCTGGGCGATCTCGGTGATGCGCCGCTCCAGCAGGTCGCGCACCTCGGGGCGGAAGGCGCGCACCGTCAGCCGCAGTTCGGCCTCGCCGGGCAGCACATTGGGCGCGTCGCCCGAGTGGAAGGCGCCCACCGACACGATGCCGGTGTGCAGCGGGTTGACGTTGCGCGCGACGATGGTCTGCAGCGACATGACGATGCTGGATGCGGCGACGATGGTGTCCACCGCCGCGTGCGGCATGGCGCCGTGGCCGCCGACGCCGCGCACCTTGATCAGGCAGGTGTCGCCGCTGGCCATCGCGAAGCCGGGCACCACCAGGAACTTGCCTGCAGGCTTGCCGGGCGCGTTGTGCATGCCGAACATCGCCTCGCAGGGAAACAGGTCGAGGAAGCCGTCCTCCAGCATGCGCCGCGCGCCGGCCTCGCCTTCCTCGGCCGGCTGGAACACCAGGTGCAGGTGGCCATCGAAGTTTTGCGTCGCGGCCAGGTGCCGCGCTGCCGACAGCAGCATCGCGGTGTGGCCGTCGTGGCCGCAGGCGTGCATGGTGCCCAGCACCTTGCTGGCCCAGGGCTTGCCGCTGGTCTCGGCGATGGGCAGCGCGTCCATGTCGGCGCGCAGGCCGACGTGGCGACCTGAAGTGCCGACGCGCAGCGTGCCCACCACGCCGGTGCCGCCCAGGCCGCGGTGCACCGCGTAGCCCCAGCGTTCCAGCCGCTCCGCCACCAGCTGCGAGGTGGCGTGTTCCTGGTAGGCCATCTCCGGGTTGGCATGGATCTGGCGCCGGATCTGCACCATCTCGTCTTCGTGGGCACGGATCTCGTCCAGGGCGGGCAGGGGCAGAGGGACGTTCATCGGCGTGGCCTTCCGGGGCTGTTGCGCAGGCGGGCCATTCTCGTGCCAAGCCGGGGGGTTGGGAATCCGGGTAAGCGCAGCGTGCCGCGGCCCTGCAAGAATGCGGACGATGACCCCTGAAGCCCCCAAGCGCTGGCAGTTCTGGATCGACCGCGGCGGCACCTTCACCGACATCGTCGGCCGCGCGCCCGAAGGTGCGCTGCACACGCTGAAGCTGCTGAGCGACAACCCCGAGGTCTATGCCGACGCGGCGGTCGAAGGCATCCGCCGGCTGCTGCAGCTGCCCGCCGGCGCGCCGATCACGCCGCAGCAGGTGGACTGCGTGAAGATGGGCACCACCGTGGCCACCAACGCGCTGCTCGAGCGCAAGGGCGAGCGCACGCTGCTGGTCACCACCCGCGGTTTTCGCGACGCGCTGCGCATCGCCTACCAGGCGCGCCCGCGCCTGTTCGACCGGCACATCGTGCTGCCCGAGATGCTGTACGAGCGCGTGGTCGAGGCCGACGAGCGCATCGGCGCCGACGGCGCGGTACTGCAGCCGCTGGACGCGGCGGCGCTGCGTCCGCTGCTGCAGGCCGCCTTCGACGCCGGTCTGCGCGCCTGCGCCATCGTCTTCATGCATGGCTGGCGCCATGCCGGGCACGAGCAGGCGGCGGCGGCGCTGGCGCGCGAGATCGGCTTCACGCAGGTGAGCGTGTCGCACGAGGTCAGCCCGCTGATGAAGCTGATCTCCCGCGGCGACACCACGGTGGTTGATGCCTACCTGTCGCCGATCCTGCGCCGCTATGTCGAGCAGGTGGGCGCGCAGATGCCGGGCGTACGCCTGTTCTTCATGCAGAGCAGCGGCGGTCTGGCCGAGGCGCACCACTTCCAGGGCAAGGACGCCATACTCTCCGGACCGGCCGGCGGCATCGTCGGCATGGTGCGCACGGCGCTGGCTGCCGGGCACCACAGGCTGATCGGCTTCGACATGGGTGGCACCAGCACCGACGTGTCGCACTATGCCGGCGAGTTCGAGCGCGCCTTCGAGACGCAGGTGGCTGGCGTGCGCATGCGCGCGCCGATGATGAGCATCCACACCGTGGCCGCCGGCGGCGGCTCGATCCTGCAGTTCGACGGCGCGCGGCTGCGCGTCGGCCCGCAAAGCGCCGGCGCCAACCCCGGCCCGGCCAGCTACCGTCGCGGCGGCCCGCTGGCGGTGACCGATGCCAACGTGATGCTTGGCCGCATCCAGCCGCAGCACTTCCCGCCGGTGTTCGGGCCCGCCGGCAACCAGTCGCTGGACGGCGAGGGCGTGCGCCGCCGCTTCGAGGCGCTGGCGCAGCAGGTGCAACAGGCCACCGGCCGGCCGACTTCGGCCGAGACGCTGGCCGCGGGCTACCTGCGCATTGCCGTGCAGGCCATGGCCAACGCCATCAAGCGCATCTCGGTGGCGCGCGGCTACGACGTCACCGGCTACACGCTGCAGTGTTTCGGCGGCGCCGGCGGCCAGCATGCCTGCGGCGTGGCCGACGCGCTGGGCATGACCCGCGTCTTCGTGCATCCGCTGGCGGGCGTGCTGTCGGCCTACGGCATGGGCCTGGCCGACCAGATCGCCATGCGCGAGGCGTCGTTGGAGCGTGCGCTCGATGCCCCGGGCCTGGCCGCCGCCGCGGCGCTGCTGCGCGAGCTGGGCGACGCGGGCGCCGCGGAACTGGTGGCGCAGGGTGTGCCGGCCGGCGCGGTGCAGCGGCGCGAGACGCTGCACCTGCGCTACCAGGGTACCGACACCGCGCTGGGCGTGCCGATGGCCGGCATGGAGGCCGCACGCGCCGCCTTCGAGTCGGCCTACCGCCAGCGCTTCGCCTTCCTGATGCCCGACCGGCCGCTGGTCATCGAAGCGGTGTCGGTGGAGGCCGTCGGCCCCGGCGAGCGCGCTCCCGAGCGCGCGGTGCAGGCCGACGCCACGGCCCGCGCCGCTATGGCCGACGAGCGCGTGCGCATGTACTGCGAGGCCGACGAGGCCGACGCCGGCTGGCGCGAGGCCGGCCTGTTCCTGCGCGACGCGCTGCAACCCGGCGCCACGATCGACGGCCCGGCGATCGTCGCCGAGCGCAATGCCACCACCGTGGTCGAGCCCGGCTGGCAGGCACGGCTGACGGCCGATGGCGCGCTGGAGCTGCAGCGCATCCGTGCTCGGGTGTCGGCCCGTGCCATCGGCACGCAGGTCGACCCGGTGATGCTGGAGGTGTTCAACAACCTGTTCATGAACATCGCCGAGCAGATGGGCCTGCGGCTGCAGAACACCGCCTACTCGGTGAACATCAAGGAGCGGCTGGACTTCTCCTGCGCGCTGTTCAGCGCCGCCGGCGAGCTGATCGCCAACGCGCCGCACATGCCGGTGCACCTGGGCAGCATGAGCGAGAGCATCAAGACGGTGATCGCGCGCAACCCGCAGATGCGCGACGGCGATGTCTACGTGCTCAACGATCCGTACCACGGTGGCACGCATCTGCCGGACGTGACGGTGGTGACGCCGGTGTACCTGGACAAGCCCTCCCCCTCCGAGGGGGAGGCCGCGGGAGGGGGTGGGCCACGTGAAGGCGGCTCCTCGCGGGTCGCCACGTTCTACGTGGCGTCCCGCGGCCACCATGCCGACATCGGCGGCAGTACGCCGGGCAGCATGCCGCCCTTCAGCCAGAGCATCGACGAGGAGGGCGTGCTCTTCGACAACTTCCTGCTGGTGAGCGACGGCCGGCTGCGCGAGGCCGAACTGATGGCGCAGCTGACCAGCGGTCGCTGGCCTGCGCGCAACCCGACGCAGACCATCGCCGACCTGCGCGCGCAGATCGCCGCCAACCGCAAGGGCGTGGACGAACTGCAGGCGATGGTGGCGCAGTTCGGCCGCGAGACGGTGGCCGCCTACATGCAGCATGTGCAGGACAACGCCGAAGAATCGGTGCGCCGCGTCATCACCGCATTGAAGGATGGCCGCTTCGAGCTGAAGCTGGACAACGGCGCAGTGGTCCGCGTGCAGGTCACGGTGGACAGCGCCGCGCGCGAAGCCACCATCGACTTCAGCGGCACCAGCGCGCAACTGCCGAACAACTTCAACGCGCCCAAGGCGGTGACGATGGCCGCAGTGCTGTACGTGTTCCGCACGCTGGTCGATGACGACATCCCGCTCAACGCCGGCTGCCTGAAGCCGCTGCAGGTGATCGTGCCGGAGGGCTGCATGCTCAATCCGAAGCCGCCGGCGGCGGTGGTGGCTGGTAACGTGGAGACCTCGCAGTGCGTGACCAACGCGCTGTTCGGTGCGCTCGGCGTGATGGCCGCCGGGCAGAACACGATGAACAACTTCACCTTCGGCAATCAGCGCCACCAGTACTACGAGACCATCTCGGGCGGCAGCGGCGCCGGCGAAGGCTTCGACGGCACCAGCGTCGTGCAGACGCACATGACCAACTCGCGCCTGACCGACCCCGAGGTGCTGGAGTGGCGTTTCCCGGTGCGGCTGGACAGCTATGCGATCCGCGCCGGTTCCGGTGGCGACGGCCGCTGGCGTGGCGGCGACGGCGGCGTGCGCCGCGTGCGCTTCCTCGAGCCGATGACCGCCTCCATCCTGAGCAACGGCCGCGTCGTGCCGGCCTTCGGCATGGCCGGCGGCAAACCCGGCGCGCTGGGCCACAACCGTGTCGAGCGTGCCGACGGCTGCATCGAAACGCTGGGCCACATCGGCTCGGCACAGATGCAGCCGGGCGATGTGTTCGTCATCGAAACCCCGGGCGGCGGCGGCTGGGGGCCGCCTCTGACGTGAGCTGGCGCGCGCTCTTCGGCGCCGCGGCGCTGGCCGGCCTGGCCGCCTGTGTGCAGGCGCCGCCGGTGCCGGCCAAGGCTGAACCCACGCCAGCCGAGCAGGCCGCGCGTCGGCGGGCCGCGGCCGCCGCCATCGAGCAGGCCGCGCTGGAGGCGCGCGTGGCCCAGGCCGTGCAGCGCGCCGACGAGGCCTATGTCTACGGCTACCCACTGCTGGTGGGCGAGATGCTGCGCCTGCAGATGTCCGGCGTGGCCAAGGCCGCCAGCCACCGCGCGCCGGCCAACAACTTCTGGCATGCGCGGCGCCTGCCCGCCGCGGGCGAGCCGCGCCATCCGCTGGTCGACGATGCCGACACGCTGGCCTCCTTCGCCTGGCTGGACCTGGGCCGCGAGGCCATGCTGGTGGCTTGGCCGGCGATGGGTCGGCGCTGGTTCAGCGTGGCGCTGCACAGCCAGTGGATGCAGGCGCTGCACACGGCCGGCAGCGGCCTCGGCGACAGCAAGCCCGCACGCCTGCTGGTGGCCGGTCCTGAATGGCAAGGCAGCGTGCCGCCGGGGGCGACGCTGTTGCGCTCGCCCACCCGCCACGTGCTGCTGGCGCTGCGCATCCAGACCCGTGGCAGCGAGGCCGACCTGCGCGCGGTGCAGGCGCTGCAGGCGCGGCTGCGCATCGTGCCGCAGACCGTGCGCTCGCGGCGCGCGCCAGCCGAAGCCGCAGCCGTGCCGGCCTTGCCCGCGGCAGCGGGCGAGCTCACGCCGCAGCAGCAGGTGGCGGCGCTGGACACGGCCGCGGCCTTCGAGTTGCTGGCCCACCTGATGGGCCGCGCCGCGCCGCCGGCAGTGGCCGACGAGCCGCTGCTGCAACGCATGGCCGCCATCGGCATCGAGCCGGGCAAGCCCTTCCGCATGGATGTGCTGGAGCCGGCCGTGCAGGCGGCGCTGGCCGACACCGGCGCGCGCATGCAACGCCGGTTGACGGGGCTGCGCCCGCAGGTCTTCGCGCAGGCCGGCAGTTGGCAGGCGCCGCCGGCCGGCGGCGACTTCGGCACCGACTATGTGCGGCGCGCCGTCGTCGCCGCATTGCAATGGCCGGGGGGCGATCCGCGGCAGTTGCTGGAACTGAGCACGCGCAGCGATGCCGAGGGCCGGCCGCTGGACGGCGCGCACGACTACCTGCTGCGCTTTGCGCGCGGCGAGCATCCGCCGGTGAACGGCTTCTGGTCGCTGACGCTGACGGCCGGCGAGGGCGAGGACGGCCGCCGCGGCTTCGTGGCCGACAGCGCCGGTCGCGTCAACCTGGGCACGCGCGACAAGCCGCCGGCCGAAGCCGGCGGCGCGCTGGAGCTGTTCGTGCAGAACCTGTCGCCGGGGCTGGACAACGCCGCGCGCTGGCTGCCGGCGCCGAAGGGCGGCTTCATGCTGACGCTGCGTCTGTACGCGCCGAAGACCGCGCCGCCGTCGGCCTTGCCGCCGGGGCAGGGCACCTGGGTGCCGCCGGCGCCGCAGCGGCTGCCCTGAACCACCGAAGGGCCGCGCCTCCAGGCGCCACTGGTTTGGCGCGCCCGGCAGCCGCGCCGCGCCGCGCTGGACCGGCCGCTCGGGGTTGGCCTTGGTGTCGTCCGATACGCGCAGCGCGTTGTCTTTGCGGTACTGGTCGATCGCCACCAGTTTGGCCGCCGGGT
>JAGTRL010000106.1 GCA_018261815.1 Pseudomonadota bacterium | reverse complement strand
AACGGTGGAGCGCGGCTACGCGTTTCGTACCAAGTACGACGGCTCACCAGTGCTGGGCAAGTTCAGCGCCGCAGGCAAGTTGCTGGTCTCGGGCATGGGCGTGGCCGGGCGCGGCTACTTCGCGCTCGACGTGAGCAACCCGCGCGGCCTGAACGAGGCCGGCCTGGCCGCCAAGCTGAAGTGGGAGTTCCCCGGCGCCGCCGATGCCACCAAGGTGGGCCAGACCCTGGGCCGCCCGGTGATCGTCAAGACCGACAACGATGGCTACGTGGTGCTGCTGACCTCGGGCTACAACAGCACCGCCGACGGCAAGGGCCGCCTATGGATGCTCAATGCCGACACCGGTGCGGTCATCAAGGAGTTCACGGTGGACGCCGGCGCGCTGGGCGCCGAGGCCGGGCTGGCGCATGTCACGGCCTTCGGCGAATCCACCGGCACGGTGCAGTACGTGTATGGCGGCGACCTGCTGGGCAACGTCTGGCGCTTCGACCTCAAGGGCAAGGGCGACCCGACGAAGGTGGCCACGCTGATCGGCGCCGACGGCCTACCGCAACCGGTCACTGCCGCTCCGGAACTGCTGTATCACAGCGGCCAGCGCGTCATCTTCGTAGGCACCGGGCGGCTGATGGACATCAGCGACTTCGGCAATTCGCGGGTGCAGACCATCTACGCCATCGCCGACGGGGCCACGCTGGTCAACGCACGCAACACGTTGGTGAAGCAAACCTACGACCGCGCCACCGACACGATGAGCAACAACCCGGTGGACTGGAGCCTCAAGCGCGGCTGGTACATCGACCTGCCGGCCGGTGAGCAGATCAACACGCGCCCGACCATCGCCTACGGCGGGCTGGCCTTCGTCAGCAACATCAACGGCGGCTCGGATTGCTCGGCCAGCTCCTACCTGTACGTCGTCAACGCCTTGGACGGCAAGAAGTTCGTCGGCACCAACTTCGTCAGCACCCTGGTGTCCAAGACTTCCAACTCCTCGGGCGTGACCGCGCTGCTGACCACCGGCCAGAAGATCGTCGGCGCCGGCCAGGATGCCGACGGCAAGCCCTGGGAACGCGAAATCACCTCCGGATCCCCCATCCTCCCAGGCAAGAACGCCTGGATCGAGATCCGGCGGTAGCAATTCGGACGCGACGGCGCGCCTAGCGCGGGCCGTCGTGTGCCGGCTCGAGGTGCCCGACGTCCGCCCACCCGACCAGCACCAAGCCCTCGCCTGAATGCAGCAGGCGGTTGATACTGGCGTTGGCCAGCTGCCAGGTGCGCGGCGCATCCAGCGCCAGCCGCGTGGCCTCGCGGTACAGCAGGTCGAGCACGCCACCGTGCGTGACCAGCGCAATGCTCTGTCCGCGATGCGAGCGCGCCAGCCGCGTCACGGCGGCGAGCACGCGGTCGCGGAAATCGCGCAGCACCTCGCCGCCGCGCGCGCCGAAGTCCGGGTCACGCCGCCGCCAGGCCTCGGCCTGATCGGGCCAGCGCTGCTCGATCTGCTTGAAGCTCAAGCCTTCGAATTCGCCGAATCCGCGCTCGCGCAGGCCCGGGTCGACGCGGGCCTGCAGCCCATTGTGCGCTGCCAGCGGCGCAGCAGTCTGGCGCGCACGCATCAGGTCGCTGCTGTAGATGGCCTGCAATTCGTCCTCGCCCAGCGCCAGGGCCAGGCGCTGCGCCTGCCATTCGCCGACGTCGTCGAGCGCGATGTCGGTATGTCCCTGGATGCGGCTGTCGGCGTTCCAGGCGGTCTGCCCGTGGCGAATCGCCAGAATGCGGGTGGCCTCCTCGGTCACAGGGCCTACACGCCCCAGACCACAGGCTGCTTGGCGTCCAGCGCGCGCTCGAACATCTCGATCACCGGCCACAGACGCTGGCGCAGCGACACGGCGCTGCGGGCCGGCGCCTCTTCGTTCGGGCCGTCCTCGGCCTGCGCCTCGTCGTCGCGCACGGCGGCGCGCAGCGCGGCGATGGCCGGGGCCAGCTGTTCGACATCGACGATGCCCTGTGGCGCGGGCTCGCGACCCAGGATGCGCAGCATCTGGTCGCCGTTCGGTTCCAGCATGATCAGGTCGCCGGCGGCCTTGGACTTGAACTTGTAGATCATCGGTAGATGTACTCGCGGTTGAAGGGGTAGCCCGATTGTGCGCCGCGCAGGCTGCCGTCCTCGAGCCGCCCGCTGGGCCGCGCCGCCAGCGTCTGGTGCAGCGACAGCCAGCCGCGCTCGAAGCTCATCGCACTGCCCGCCAGGTACAACCGGTAGGCGCGCACCACCTTGTCGCCAGTGATGCGCCGCGCCTCGTCGAGATGGGCCTCCAGGCCATCGGACCAGCCCCACAACGTGCGCGCGTAGTGCGGCCGCAGGTTCTCGGTGTCCAGGCCTTCCAGGCCCTGATCGGCCATGACCTGCAGCACGTGCGAGACGTGCAGCAGTTCGCCACCGGGGAACACGTAGCGCTCGATGAAGTCGCCGATGCCGGCGCCGAGCTGGGTGTTGCGCGTGCCGCCGGCGGTGATGCCGTGGTTGAGCAGCAGGCCGCCGGGCCGCAGAAGGCGGCGGATCTTGTCGAAGTAGCGCGGCAGATTGGCCCGGCCCACGTGTTCGAACATGCCCACCGAGGCGATCTTGTCGAAGGGCTCGCCCTCGGGCAAGTCGCGGTAGTCGAGCAGCCGCATCTCGACGCGGCCGCGCAGGCCGCGCTCGTCGATCAGCCGGTTGACATGTGCATGCTGGTTCTTCGACAGCGTGATGCCGGTGGCACGCACGCCATGGTGTTCGGCCGCCCACAGCAGCAGGCCGCCCCAGCCGGCGCCGATGTCCAGGAAGCGCTCGCCCGGGCGCAGCATCAGCTTGCGGCAGATATGCTCCAGCTTGGCCTCCTGGGCCTGCGCCAGCGCCATGTCTGAGTGGCGGAAGTAGGCACAGGAATAGACGCGCCGCGCATCCAGCCACAGCGCGTAGAAGCAGCGGCCCCGGCGGATCGGTCGAACGCGTCGGGTCATCGCGAACCAGCCGCGCCGCCACATCGATGACCTGGCGCATCGGGCCTTCGATGTCGATGCGGCCTTCGACATAGTCCTCGGCCAGTCGGCCCACCTGCCCGGCAGCCACATGGGCCAGCGGCAGCAGGCTGGCCAGGCGCAGCGTCACCGGCGCATCGTCCGGCCCGATGCGACGTCCGCCGGGCAAGACAAGCGCCAGCGCCGGTCGATCAGGGGCGGCCAGGGCGCCCAGGCGTTGCGCGACGAGCAATTCAAGTGTCGACATGGCGGGCAGGTCGAGGTCGAAGCCTCGACTTTACAAAACCCGCGCCAAAGCACAAGGCGGGTGCGACCGCCCGCATTGACGCAGCTCAGCCGCTGACCAGGCGCACGCGGCGTCCTTCGGTCACCCCGAGCGGAGCGCTCGCCAGCAGCAGGCGCTTTTCGAAGCTCAGGCTGTCCAGCGCCGGGGCATACAGGAAACCCTGGAACTCGTGGCAGCCGCTGTCCAGCAGGAACTGGCGCTGGCCCTCGGTCTCTACGCCTTCGGCGATGACCTTCATGCCCAGGGCGCCGGCCATCTGCAGGATGGCGACGACGATGGCGCCGTCGCTGTCGTCGCCGGGCAAGCCTTTGACGAAGCTGCGGTCGATCTTCAGCTTGTCGATCGGAAAGCGCTTCAGGTAGGCCAGGCTCGAATAGCCGGTGCCGAAGTCGTCGATCGACAGGCGCACGCCGATGCGCGCCAGCGACTGCAGCCGCTGCAAGGCCTCGTTGGCGTCGCGCACCAGGATCGACTCGGTCAGCTCCAGTTCCAGCAGCTGGGGCGGCAGCTTGCTGGCCGCCAGCGCCGCGGCCACGCGTTCGATGAACTGCGGCTGCTGGAACTGCAGCGCCGAGACGTTGATGGCGATCGGAACCTGCAGCCCTCGCGCCAGCCAGGCGGCGCCTTGGCTCACGGCCTGCCCCAGCACCCAGTCGCCCAGCGCGACGATGAAACCGGAGTCCTCGGCCACCGGGATGAAGCGACTCGGCGCCACCTCGCCCAGCGCCGGGTCGCGCCAGCGGATCAGCGCCTCGGCACCGACGACGCGCCCGCTGCGCAGTTCCACCTGCGGCTGGTAGTGCAGGCGGAAGCGCCCGCTGGCCAGCGCTTGGCGCATCGAGTGGTCGAGCTGGATGTCGGCGCGGCGGTCGCCGCCGCGCTGTCCCTTCTGCACGCGGTAGTTGCCGCGGCCGCCGTCCTTCACCGCCAGCACCGCGGCCTCGGCATGGCGCACCAGTTCGTCGGCGCTGTGGCCGTTGCCCGGGCACAGCGCGCCGCCGATGCTGCAGGTCAGCGTGAACTGCGAGCCGTCCAGGTTGTAGGGCGCGGCCACGGCGTCGAGGATGCGCCGCGCGGTGGCCTCGGCAACGTCCGTGTCGGCACCTTCGACGAGCAGCGCGAACTGGTCGCCGCCGGTGCGCGCCAGCAGGTCGTCGGCGCGCATGCAGCCCTTGATGCGCTGGGCCACGTCGATCAGCACGCGGTCGCCAATCTCGTGGCCCAGGCTGTCGTTGATCTGGCGGAAGCGGTCCAGGTCGATCAGCAACAGGGCGAAACTGCCGCCCTCCTGGCGCGAGCGCTGACTGGCCTGGGCCACGTGCTCGGCCAAACGGCGCCGGTTGGGCAGACCGGTCAGCGCGTCGGTGAGCGACAGCTCCTCGATGCGATGCTGCGCCGCCAGCTGTTCGCTCAGGTCGCGGAACGAGTACACCCGGCCCATGGCCTGGCCGCGGCACCACAGCGGCCGGGTCACACGCTCCAGCACCTGACCGGAATGCAGCGTGAGTCGCTCGGTGGCGCTGAGCAGCGTCGCGTCCTGGATGGCCTGCAGGCGGCGCTCGTAGCCGTCGGCATCGGCCACACTGCGGCGCATCCAGTCGTGCACCGCGGCATCCTGTCGCGACTTGAGCAGGTCCTCCGGGATGCCCCAGGTCTGCGCAAAGCGGCGGTTGAAGGCGCGGATGCGGCCCACCAGGTCGGTCACCAGGATGCCATCGGCGGTGGACTCCAGCGTGGCTTGCAGTTCGGCCACGACCTGCTCGCGCTCGTCCTCGGCACGGCGCCAGGCGCTGCGGTCGAAGGCCACCACCGCATAGTGGCGCGGCACGGCGGAACTGCCGTCGTGCAGCGCACGGATACTGCGCGTGACATGCACCGTGCTGCCGTCGGGCCGGCACAGCGTGGCATCCGACTGCAGCGGGGCGCAAGCGCCAGCTGCAGCTTCGTCCCAGAAAGCCATGTCTTCCGGCGTGGCAATCAGTGCCTCGGCCTGCAGCCCCAGCAGGCTGCCGCCAGGCGGGCCCAGCAGCTTGCGAGCGGCGGCGTTGTCGGCGACCACGCGGCGGCTGTGCGCGTCGACGATCCAGGTGGCGTCAGGCAGGCCGTCGACGAGCGTGCCCCAGGCCTGCAGCAGCGCCTGGTCCGTACCGCCCGGCGACGCCGCCACGCAGGTCATGCGCTCACCATCTCCTCTTCCGGCGCCACGCTGACGCGTGCGGCTTCGAAGAAGTAGGCCACGCGCGGGCGCGGCGCCAGATAGTCCAGCGCGTCGGCCGGCAGCTGCGCAGGCTTCAGGCTGCGCCGGATGCCCAGCTCGGGCGTGGTCATCAGGTTCAGGTGCAACGCTTCCTCGCGCGGCAGCAGCGGGTCGTGCACCATCACGTTGGGCTTGAGCGGGCGGGTGGAGTTGACGCTCATCACCAGCGCATAGCGGTCGTCGGTGAGCTGCACCACCGAGCCGGCCGGGTAAACGCCCATCATGCGGATGAAGGAGTTCAGCATGTTGGCGTCGAACTGCGAGCGCGCCTGCGCGAACAGCAGTGACAACGCCTCGTGCGGCGTCAGGGCGTTGGCCAGCGACGGCGGGTTGCACAGGTTGTCATAGCGGTTGACCAGCGCGACGATGCGCGCCGCCGCGGACAAGCGCTCGAGCTTCAGCTTCAGCGGGAAGCCGCTGCCGTCGGCGTGCTCGTGGTGCTGCGCCAGCACCAGCAGCGTCCCGGGTTTCAGGCCCATGCGCTTGCCGTGCAGCACGCCGTGCGCCACATGGTCGCGGTAGGCAGCCAGGTCTTCCTTGCCGAAGCGCTCGTCGGCATGGCGCAGCCGCTCAGGCAGGTCGATCTTGCCGACGTCGTGCAGCAGCGCGCCCAGTCCCAGGTCGAGCATCTCCTCGTCGCTCAGGCCAAAGACGCGGCCCATCAGCAGCGAGATCACCGTCACGTTCATGGCGTGCGCACTGGCGTTGTCGCCGGCATTGCAGGTGAGCAGGCGAATGCACATGTCGCCGTCGACCAGCATCTTGTCGAGCAGCGCGCGCGTCAGGTTCTCGGTGTCCTGGCGCGCCTGCTCGGGCCGCGCGACCACGCTGTCGAAGGCCGCGCGCCAGGCTTGGCCGGCTTCGTCGAACTGCTTCTGGCACAGCTCGGCCGAGGCACGCTGCTCACTTAGCTGCTCGCGGCGCTGGCGCTCGGCGGCCTGCACGGCGGTCTCCGGCGGCAGCTCGATGGCTGCGGCGGCCGGCGCCGCGTCGTCTTGCGCTGCAGGCGCAGGCGGCGCCGCCAGCTCGCTCTTCTCCGGACTCCAGCGCAGCTGCTTCAGGCCCAGGCCACGGATCTTGTCGATCTGCTGGGCATGGGTGATGCGAAAGCTGCCGACAGGAAAGGGATGCTGCATCCAGCTCAGGTCGAGATGGATGAACATGCCCACGCGCAACTCGTCTACGTCGATCTTGCCGGCCATCGCCAAAGCCCCTGTGGATACGGCGTCCGGTGCTGGACCGGCCCGCTCCTGCCTTTTCGGCAGCGTCCGCCAGTGACTTGAACCTGCGGACCCGCGCGTGGCGATCGGCGCCACGCACAGCGCCAAACGTGCGCTAGTTCTCGGCTGGCGGAGGCTTTTCGGATCAGCCGCGCAGCGCGGCGGCCAGCAGCGGCACCAGCGAGACCACGTTGCTGGCGTGCGGCACGCTGTCGCTGCTCCAGACATGGCGCACGCCGGCAGCGGCCAGTTGGGAGATCGCGTCGCCGACGAACAGCGCATGGGTCACGGCCACGTCCACGGCCGCGGCACCGCGCTGCAGCAGCGCGGCGGCGGTCACGGCCAGTGTGCGCCCGGTGCTGGCCACGTCATCGATCAGCACCACCTCGCGCCCCTGGAACGACAGTTCGGGCAGCGCGACCCGCACGTCGCGGTCGCCGCTGCGCTGCTTGATGCAGGTGCCGTGCTCCAGTCCTTGCGCCAGCGCGGCGCCGCGCACCCAGGGCGCGGCCTCCTCGTCGGGACCGAGCAGGATCGGCCGGCATGCATGGCGCGCGGCCCATTCGCCGAGCAGCGCCGCTGCCGACAGCGCCACGCCGCGCCGGCCCGGCAGCACCTCATCCATCGTGGCCACGCGGTGCAGGTGCGGATCGACGGTGATCACCCTGTCAAACCAGGCGGCCAGGGCCTGGCCGACCTGGCGCTGGCTGACCGCCTCGCCAGGCTGGAAGGCCATGTCCTGTCGCATGTAGGCCAGGTAGGGGCAGACCAGCGTCAGCTGCATGGCACCCAGTTCGCGCGCCGCGGGCGCGACGATCATCAGCTCGGCCAGCTTCTCGTTCGGCCGATGCAGGCCGCGCAGCAGCGCCACGCGCGGCGGCAGGCGCGGCGGCAGGCGCAGTCGGCTTTCGCCGTCGGGGAAACAGTGCCGCTCGATCCACCGCAGCGGCGCGCCCAGCGCCGCGGCCAGCGGTTCGGCCAGGTGACGCTCGTCGTCGAAGGCCAGCAGCAGGTCAATCACGTGGGTACCTTCAGGGTCAGGGGTTCGGCAGCGCGGCGCCGGCATGCAGCCCAGTCTGCCCGACCGCCGCCACGGCCGGCTCCGGCGGCGGTGCCGTGGCGTGCAACTGTGCATGGATCTGGGCGCGCAGGTACTCGGCCAGCGCGCGTCGGTCGGCATGGCGCACGCCCTGCGGCAGCAGCAGATCCACATGCACGCGCAGGCCGGTGGCCGAGAGCACGCGCCAGACACTTTGCAGCAGCGTGGTCTCGCCCAGGAACAGCGGCGCCGGGCTGAAGCGATGGGCCGGGTCGCTATAGCGCAGCGCCACGCACTGTACGGGCGTGCCGGTGGCGATGGCCGACTGCAGCAGGTTGGCATGGAAGGGCAGCAAGGTCTCGCCATCGCCGGTGGTGCCCTCGGGGAACACCGCCACCGAGTCGCCGCAGCGCAGCGACTCGGCCACCTGGTGCAGCACGCGCATTGCGTCGCGCTTGCGCTCGCGTTCGATGAACAGCGTGCCTGCACCTCTGATCAGCCAGCCGAGCAGCGGCCAGGCCAGCACGTCGGCTTTGGACACGAAGCGCGCCTGCGGCGCCACCGCATGCACCGCGGCAATGTCGAGCCAGGACACGTGGTTGGCCACCAGCAAAGTGCCCCCCGGCCGCGGCGTGCCGCTGGCCACCAGCTCCAGCCCGGCCATGCGCACCAGCTTGGCCGACCACCAGCGGATATGCTCTTGCCGCCCGGCGGCATCGGCCGTGGGAAAGCGCAGCGCCATCACCGCCATGCCGTGCAGCAGGTGCACCCCCATGCGCAGCGCCCGCCATGCGGCGCGAAGGCTGCGCATCAAACCGGGCTGGCTTCGTAGGCCACGGTGCCGGCCACCAGCGTGGCCCGAACCCGCCCGGGCAGCGCCATGCCGGTGCTGGCGAAGCTGAAGGGCGTGTGCTTGCCCTGGCTCTTCAGCATGCCCGGCTCCAGACGCCAGGCTGCTTCGGGATCGAAGACGCAGACGTCGGCCACGCCGCCTTCGACCAGGCGGCCGGCACTGGCCGCCAGCGAGCCGAGGGCCTCGCCCAGCACGCCGACCGGCCCGCAGGTCACCCGCGCCAGTGCTTGGCCCAGGCCGACGCCGCTGTCCTCGCCCCACTTCAGCGCCAGGCTCAGCAGCAGTTCCAGCCCGGTGGCGCCAGGTTCGGCCTCGCCGAAAGGCAAGGTCTTGGCATCGTCGTCCACCGGGTTGTGGTCGGAGACCAACGCGTCGATCGTGCCGTCGGCCAGCGCGGCGCGCAGCGCATCGCGGTCCTTGCCCTGGCGCAGCGGCGGGGTCAGGCGCATGTCGGCATTGAAGTAGCCGATGTCCACGTCGCTCAGATGCAGCGAATTGATGCTGACATCGGCCGTCAGCGGCAGGCCCTCGGCCTTGGCCGTGCGCAGCAGCGCCACGCCGGCGGCGCTGCTCAGCCGGCACAGGTGCACCCGCGCGCCGGTGATGCGCATCAGTTCGAAGAGCGTGTGCAGCGCGATGGTCTCGGCCGCCACCGGTACGCCCGACAGGCCGAGCCTCGTGGCCAGCGCGCCGCTGGCGGCCACGCCCTTGCCCAGCCAGGCGTCCTGCGGGCGCAGCCACACCGCGTAGCCGAAGGTGGCGGCGTACTGCAGCGCGCGCTGTAGCACCAGGGTGTCGCGGATCGCCGTGTCGGCCTGCGAGAAGCCGACGCAGCCGGCCTCGGTGAGCTCGGCCATCTCGGTCAGCACCTCACCGGCCAGGCCACGCGTCAGCGCGCCCAGCGGGAACAACCGACAGCGGCTGAGCTTGCGCGCGCGGAACTTCAGCATCTCCACCAACCCCGGCTCGTCGAGCGCGGGTTCGGTGTCCGGCGGGCAGACCAGGCTGGTGATGCCGCCGGCCGCCGCGGCCTGCAGCTCGCTTTCCAGCATGCCCTGGTGCTTGCGCCCGGGCTCGCGCAGCCGCGCCGCCAGGTCCACCAGGCCCGGCGCCACCACCAGGCCGGCGGCATCGATCTCGCGGTCGGCACCGAAGTCGGCCACCTGGCCGATGGCGACGATGCGGCCCGAGGCGATGGCCAGGTCGGCCCGCTCGTCGCGGCCGGAGGCGGGGTCGATCACCCGGCCGCTGCGAATGAGGATCTTCATGCTTCGTTGCCGGCAATGATGCTCATCACCGCCATGCGCACCGCAATGCCGAAGGTCACCTGCGGCAGGATGACGCTGTGTGCGCCGTCGGCCACGGCGGAGTCGATCTCCACGCCGCGGTTGATGGGGCCCGGGTGCATGACGATGGCATCGCTCTTGGCCCCCTTCAGCTTCTCCGGCGTCAGGCCGTAGCTCTTGGCGAACTCCGCGGCGCTGGGCAGCATGGCGCCGCTCATGCGCTCGTTCTGCAGCCGCAGCATGATCACCACGTCGGCATCGCGCAGGCCTTCGGCCATGTCGTGGCACACACGCACGCCCATTTCACGCAGGTCGCCGGGCACCAGCGTCTTCGGGCCGACGGCGCGGATCTCGGCCGCGCCCAAGGTGCTCAGCGCATGGATGTCAGAGCGGGCCACGCGCGAGTGCACGATGTCGCCGACGATGGCCACCACCAGGCTGGAGAAGTCCTGCTTGTAGTGGCGGATGGTGTACATGTCGAGCAGCCCCTGCGTCGGGTGCGCATGGCGGCCGTCGCCGGCATTGACCACATGCACGTGCGGCGCACAGTGCTGCGCGATCAGGTAGGGCGCGCCGCTTTCGCTGTGCCGCACGACGAACATGTCGGCGTGCATCGCCGACAGGTTGGCGATGGTGTCGAGCAGGCTTTCGCCCTTGGCAGCGCTGGACCTTGCGATGTCCAGGTTGATGACATCGGCGCTCAGCCGCTTGGCGGCGATCTCGAAGGTGGTGCGCGTGCGCGTGCTGTTCTCGAAGAACAGGTTGAACACGCTCTTGCCGCGCAGCAGCGGCACCTTCTTGACCTCGCGGTCGTTGACGCTGAGGAAGGTGCCTGCCGTGTCGAGGATCTGCGTCAGCACCGCCTTGGGCAGGCCCTCGATCGACAGCAGGTGGATCAGCTCGCCGTGGGCGTTGAGCTGCGGGTTGCGACGCGACAGCACTAGGGCACCTCCCGCCAGGTCGCCCCAAGGCAAGGGCGCGTCCCCCTGGGGGACATCGACAGGGCAAAGCCCGGAGCCAGAGGCATCATTCCCGCTCCTTCACGCTGAACGAGAAGCGGCCGGCATCGTCGCGCGCCAGCGTCAGCTTCTGTGACGCCGGCAGCACCACGCGCGCAGCGGCGAAGGCTGCTTGAATCGGCAACTCCCGCCCGCCGCGGTCCACCAGCACCGCCAGGCTGACGCTGGCCGGGCGGCCGAAGTCGTAGAGTTCGTTGATCACCGCACGGATGGTGCGGCCGGTGTAGAGCACGTCGTCGATCAGCAGGATGTGGCTACCGTCGATGGCGAAGGGCAGCTTGGTGGCGTCGGTGCCGGCGGCCATGCCGCGCGAGCCGAAATCGTCGCGGTGCAGCGTGCTGGAGATGACGCCGGCCGCACCGCTGCGGCCCAGGTCGGATTGCAGCCGCTCGGCCAGCCAGGCGCCGCCGGACCATATGCCAACCAGCACGCTGTCCGGCTTGAGCAAGCTGCGCACGCCGCCCAGCAATTCGGCATACAGGGCTTCGGCATCGAGCTGCAACATCGCGGTCATTTGACCCCCAAGGCGCCTTCGGCGCCGGGCCCCCGAGGGGGCACGAGCCAACTTGCGACGGCCCGGCGTTGGCTCATGGCAGTCCCCGCAGAAACTGGTCGAGGATCACCGCCGCCGACGCCGCGTCGACATCGGCCGCGCCTTCCGCCAGCGCCTCGGTGGTGCTGTAACGCTCGTCCACCTCGCTCACCGGCAGGTGGAACCGCCCGTGCAGCTGGCGGCCGAAGCGGCGCGCGCGCTGCGTGTTCTCGTGCGCGGCACCGTCCGGATGGAAGGGCACGCCCACCACCAGGGCCGACGGCTGCCATTCGTGCACCAGCGTCTCGATCGCAGCAAAGCGCGCCTCGCCTTGCGCGGCCAGCGTCTTCAGCGGCTGCGCCTGGCGCAGCAGCGAGTTGCCTACCGCCACCCCCACGCGGCGGGTGCCGTAATCGAAGGCGAGAAAGGACTGCGGACGCGCGCGCATGTCGGCCATCCCGCTCACTGGACTACCCTCCGCGCTGCGCGCTTCGGGATGAGTACCTGGGAGCGGCCCGGCACGCTCATGCGTGCCCGGCTTCCTGCGACAGCATGCGCGGGTCGAAGCCCAGCAGCGACAGCGCACGCTCGTAGCGCTGCTCGATCGGCGTGTCGAAGATGATCGCCGGGTCGGCGTCGACGGTGAGCCAGCCATTGCGGCCGAGCTCGTCTTCCAGCTGACCGGCCGACCAGCCGCTGTAGCCCAGCGTGACCAGGATGCGCTTCGGCCCGGCGCCGCTGGCCAAGTCTTCGAGCACGTCCTTGCTGGTCGTCATGTCCAGGCCACCGGGCACCGACAGCGTGGAGTTGTACTTGCCCGCATCGGCCTCGCGCTTGTCGTGCAGCACGAAGCCTCGCTCGGTCTGCACCGGGCCGCCGTAGAACACCGGCTGCGCCGCCAGTTCCTCGCGATCGAGGTTGAGCTCGACCTTGTCGAACAGGTTCTTCAGGTTGATGTCGATCGGCTTGTTGATCACCAGACCCAGTGCACCACGTTCGCTGTGCTCGCACAGGTAGACCACCGAGCCGGCGAAGCTGTCGTCCAGCATGCCGGGCATGGCGATCAGGAACTGGTTGCTGAGATTGAAACCGTCGGAGCCCATGCCGCCATTTTATTCCGCCCACAGGCACACTGTGCACCATGACCAAGCCCCTGGACCGTGCCCTGCTGTGGTTCCGCCGCGACCTGCGCGCCGACGACCATGCCGCGCTGTACCACGCGCTGCGCTCGGCGCGGCAGGTGTGGTGCGCCTTCGTCTTCGACCGCGACATCCTCGACCCGCTGCCGCGCCAGGACCGGCGCGTGGAGTTCATCCGTGACAGTCTTGTCGGCCTGGACGCGCAGCTGCGGGCGCTGGGCAGCTCGCACGGCATCGAGGGCAGCGGGCTGATCGTGCGCCAGGGCCACCCGGCAGACGAGATCGCGGCGCTGGCGGATGCCTTGGGCGCCCAGGCGGTGTATGCAAACCACGACGACGACCCGGCCGCCCTGGCGCGCGACGCGCAGGTGCGCGGCCGGCTGGCCGACATCGGCGTGGCGATGCACACCGCCAAGGACCATGTGGTCTTCGAGCGCGACGAAGTGCTTACCCAGGGTGGCAATCCTTACAGCGTGTTCACACCCTACAAGAACGCCTGGCTGAAGAAGATCGACCCGTTTTTCCTGAAGGCCTATCCAGTGGCCCACCATTCGGGCGCCCTGGCCACGCTGCCGGTACCGCTGCGGCAGCCGCTGCCGAAGTTGGCCGACATCGGCTTTCAGCCCACCAACCTGCACGGGCTGAAGCTGCCCAGCGGCAGCGCCGGCGGCCAGGAACTGCTCGACGACTTCCTCGACGAGCGCATCGGCCGCTACCACGAGACGCGTGACTTCCCGGCCATCAAGGGGCCCAGCTACCTGAGCACGCACCTGCGCTTCGGCACGGTGTCGGTCCGCCACCTGGCGCGCGAGGCCTGGCAGCGCACGGTGGCTGGGCCGGCTACGCGCGGCGCGCAGGTCTGGCTGAGCGAACTGATCTGGCGGGACTTCTACCACCAGATCCTGCACCACCACCCGCATGTGGTGGGCCATGCCTTCAAGCCCGAGTACGACCGTATCAGGTGGGAGCACGGCAAGCATGCC
The DNA here is from genome assembly GCA_018261815.1 of Pseudomonadota bacterium. Lineage (GTDB taxonomy): Bacteria > Pseudomonadota > Gammaproteobacteria > Burkholderiales > Burkholderiaceae_C > Rubrivivax. The sequence goes on along the minus strand of JAGTRL010000106.1, from coordinate 2,120 downwards.
GACGAGTTGTTTGCCGCGTGGTGCGAGGGCCGCACCGGCTATCCGCTGGTGGACGCCGCCATGCTGCAGATCAACCGCAGCGGCTACATGCACAACCGGCTGCGCATGGTGGTGGCCAGTTTCCTGGTCAAGGACCTGGGCCTGGACTGGCGGCGCGGCGAGGCCTATTTCGCACAGCACCTGAACGACTTCGATCTTGCCGCCAACAACGGCGGCTGGCAGTGGGCGGCGTCCAGCGGCTGCGACGCGCAGCCCTACTTCCGCATCTTCAACCCGGTGAGCCAGAGCGAGAAGTTCGACGCCAGCGGCAAGTTCATTCGCCGCTACTTGCCGCAGCTGGCCGCTCTGCCCGACAAGCTGATCCATGCCCCCTGGCTGGCGCGGCCCATCGACCTGGCCGCGGCCAAGGTCGAGCTGGGCAAGGACTATCCGCTGCCGGTGGTCGACCACGCCGCGGCGCGCGAGCGCACGCTGCAGCGTTACGCGGTGGTCAAGAGCCCGCGCTGAATGTCGGGTCAGTGGGCGGCGGCTTCCTGAACGTAGCGCCCCACCAGCGACAGCAGTTCCTCTTCCGAGTAGGGTTTGCCCAGGTAGTGGTTCACACCCAGTTGCGCCGCGTAGTCGCGGTGCTTCTGCGCGATGCGCGAGGTGATCATGATCACCGGCAGGCCGGCCAGTCGCACGTCGGACCGCATGTTGCGCACCAGATCGAAGCCGTCCATGCGCGGCATCTCGATGTCGGACAGCACGACGGTAGGCAACTCCTCGCTGAGCTTGTCCAGCGCATCCAGCCCGTCCTTGGCCAGCGCCACGCGATAGCCCTCGCGCGTCAGCAGCCGCTGCGTGACCCGGCGCACGGTCAGCGAATCGTCCACCACCAGCACCAGCGGCGGCTGTGTGGCCGCCGGCAGCGGCGCCTCGACAACGGTGGCGCCGCCCACCTGGCGCACCTGCTCGCGCGCCATGTCGCCGTACAGCGTGGCCAGCGCCACTGGGTTGTAGATCAGCGCCACCGCGCCCGAAGGCAGCAGCGTGATGCCGGCCAGCCCAGGCAGCCGCGACAACTGCGGGCCCAGATTCTTGACCACCACTTCCTGGTTGCCCAGCACTTCGTCGACATGCAGCGCGACGCGTTGCGAGGCACTGCGGATCACCACCACCGGCTGTGAACGCCCGGCCGAAGCGCCGCGCCCGCCGGCCTGCAGCAGCGCGCCCAGCCAGAAGAAGGGCAGCAGCTTGTCGCCGAGCGTGAAGGCGCCACTGGCATAACACTGCTCGATCTCGTCGCCGCTGACGCGCCGCACCACTTCGACCAGGGTCGAGGGCACGGCGATGCTCAGCCCGCCGCAGCGCAGCATCACCACCTGCGTCACCGCCGTGGTCAGCGGCAGCACCAGGCGGAAGCTGGCGCCCTGGCCGGCGGCGGTGGCCGTCTCGATGCGCCCGCCCATGGCGTTGACCTCGGCGCGCACCACGTCCATGCCGACGCCGCGGCCGGCCAGCTCGGACACGCCTTCGGCGGTGCTGAAGCCCGGTGCGAAGATCAGGTTCGCCAGCTCGGCGTCGCTGGACTGCGCATCGGCCGCCAGCAGGCCCACGGCCTGCGCGCGCTCGCGGATGCGGCCCAGGTTCAGCCCGGCGCCGTCGTCGCGGAACTCGACGGCGACTTCGTTGCCTTCCTGCATCAGGTTGATGCTGATCGTGCCGGTGACGTCCTTGCCGGCGTCCGCGCGCGCATCGGGCTTTTCGATGCCGTGCGCCACGCTGTTGCGCAGCAGGTGCTCGAAGGGCCCGGTCATGCGGTCGAGCACGCCGCGGTCGATTTCGATCGAGCCGCCGACGATGTCCAGCCGCACCTGCTTGCCGGTTTCCTTGGCGGCCTGGCGCACCACGCGGTACAGGCGGTCGGCCATGCTCTCGAACTCGACCATGCGCGTGCGCAGCAGGTCATCCTGCAGGTCGCGCGTCAGCCGCGCCTGCGAAGCCAGCTCGTCCTCGGTGGCCTGCAGCGAGCGTTGCAACCCGCGCTGCACCGTGGCCACGTCGTTCACCGACTCGGCCATCATGCGCGTCAGTTCCTGGAAGCGCGTGAAGCGGTCCATCTCCAGCGGATCGAACTC
>JAGTRL010000105.1 GCA_018261815.1 Pseudomonadota bacterium | reverse complement strand
GATGTTGAAGCCGCCGCTGATGACCATGTCCTTGCGCCGGTCGAACAGGATCAGGAAGCCGTCGGCGTCGAAGCGGCCGATGTCGCCGGTGCGGATGAAACGCTTGCCGCTGGGGTCGTACCACTCGGCCTCGCGTGTCTTCTCCGGCTGACCGTGGTAGCCGATCATCATGCCGCGTGAATGGCCCACCACCTCGCCGGCCTCGCCGGGCGGCACCTCCTGGCCCTGCTCGTCGATCAGGCGGATGTCGTGGCCCTCGGCCGGCCGGCCGACGGTGTGCAGCTTGTCCGGGTGCTCGTGCGCGTTCAGGATGCAGCTGCCGCCGCCTTCGGTCATGCCGTAGAACTCCACCAGACCGCCGGGCCAGCGCTTCAGCACGTCGGCCTTGAGCGCGGCGTTGAAGGGCGCGCTGGTGCAGAACTTCATGTGGAAGGACTTCAGGTCGTGACGGTCGAAATCGCTCAGCGCCATGATGCGCTGGTACTGCACCGGCACCAGCATCGTGTGCGTGACGCGCAGCTTTTCGGCCAACGCCAGGTAGTCCGCGGCGTCGAACTTGGCCATCAGGTGCACCGTGGCGCCATAGGCCATCGATGGCAGGAAGACCACCAGCGTGGTGTTCGAATACAGCGGCGTGGACAGCAGGGTCACCGACTGCGGCCCGTAGCCGTAGGTGGCGCCGCGCATCACGTGCGTCCAGCGCATGCCGTGCGATTGCACGATGCCCTTGGGCGTGCCGGTGGTGCCGCTGGAATAGATGATGTTGAAGGGCCATTGCGGCTGCAGTTCCAGCGGCGCGGGCTTGGCGCCGGGTGCAGCCAGCCAGTCGTCCAGCGCTGTACCGGGCAGCGTGGCATTCAGCGCGATGGTCCGCACGCCCACCGCTTGCAGCAGCGGCAACGCGGCGACGTCGGCAAACAGCAGCCGGGCCTGCGAATCGGCCAGCATCGATGCAAACTGCTCCGCCGTCACCGACGGCGCCAGCGGTGCCACCGCCACGCCGGCGCGCAGCGCGCCCAGGAAGACGGCCGCATAACGCGGCGCGCTGTGCGCGCAGATGGCGATGCTGTCGCCCTGGCGCACGCCGTCGCGCTGCAGCGACGCGGCCACGCGGTCCATCAGCGCATCGAGCTCGGCGTAGTCGATGCATTCGTCGCCCTGCACCAGGGCCGGCTGGTGCGGGCGCGCGGCGGCATGCTCGCGCACCAGGTCGGGAATGGCGCGGAAGCTCGGGTCGGCTGCGGTGGTGTTCATCGGGTTCCGTCGATCGAAAGGCGCCTGCATTGTGCCCAGTGGCTAGCATCGCTTCCAGCCCGCCATTGAAAGTGCCACCTTGAGCCAGTCCGACGTCTCCGCCCTGCCGCAGCGCATCGACCGCATCTTCAATGCCGCCACGCCGAGCGGCGCTCCTGGCTGCGTGGTCGGCGTGCAGCGCGGCGGCGAACTGCTGTTTCGCGGCGCTTACGGCCTGGCCAACCTGGAGCTGGCGGTGCCGCTGACGCCGCGTTCGCGCTTTCGCATCGCCTCGGTGTCCAAGCAGTTCACGGTGACGGCGGTGCTGATGCTGGCCGCGCAGGGCCGGCTGCGCTTGGACGACGAAGTGCATGTGCATGTGCCGGAGCTCGCGCCGTTGCCGCACGCGGTGACGCTGGAACACCTGATGCGCAATACCAGCGGCCTGCCGGACTTCCTGGAGATGCTGCGCCTGGGTGGGGTGGGGCTGGATGCGCGCATCGATCGCGCCGCCCTGCTGCGCTGCATCACCCGCAGTCGGCATCTGAACTTTGCGCCGGGCAGCCGCTTTCTATACTGCAACAGCAACTTCCTGCTGCTCGGCCTGGTGGTCGAACGCCTGGCCGGTTGCAGCCTGGGCGAGTTCCTGCACCACCACGTCTTCGCGCCGCTCGGCATGCGCGACACCGTGCTGGAACTGGCCTGTGACACGCCGCTGCCGGGCCTGGCCACGCCCTACGTGAGCGAGGGGCAGGGCGGCTGGCGGCGGGCGATGCACGGCTTCGAGCATGGCGGCGAGGGCGGGTTGGTGTCCTGCATCGATGACCTGCTGGTCTGGACCCGCGAACTAGGCCACACGTCGCCCGGCAAGCTGCCGGCCGGGCTGCTGGCCCAACTGGCCAGCCCGACCGGGTTGACCGCGGGCCAGCCTTCGCCCTATGCGCGGGGCCTGGAGCACAGCTTGCTCGAAGGCCAGCCCTGCGTGGGCCATGGCGGCCTGTGGCCGGGTTTCCGCACTGAACTGCTGTACCTGCCCGAGGCCGGGCTCAGCGTGGTGGTGATCTCCAACTCGGGCGCCAGCAATCCGTATCGTCTGGCGCGCGACGTGGCGCGCGCGGTATTGGCGCCGGGCCGCGCGGCGCCGGCGTCGCCGCCAGTCGAGGGCCTGCCGGGCAGCTGGCTGTGCGCCGACGTGCCGGCGCTGTTCGAGCTGAGCCAGCAAGGCGGCGAGCTGTGCGCCACTCAATGGGGAGTGCCCTTCGTCCTGGAAGCACAAGGCGACGGCAGCTGGCTGCCGCTGCGCGGGGCCTACGAGTTCAGGTTGCACCGCGGCGACGGCGACATGTTGCGCGTCGACCTGGGCGCCGGCCAGGACGCCACTTTCACGCGGCTGTGCGGACGCGCCGCGCCGCCGACGGATCTGGCCGGCCGCTACCGCAGCGCGGACCTCGGGACCGAATGGCAGATCGAATGCAGCGACGCCGGCTGGGCCGTGCAACTCAGCGGCCCGCATACCTGTGGCGTGGAATGGCAGCTGCTGGGCTTAAGCGCGGAGCTGGTGGAGGTGCGCGGCCTCAGCTCCGGCATGCCTACCGCGCAACTGGCGCGACTGGAGCGGGATGCGGCTGGGAAGATCGTTGCGCTGCGCGTGCACAGCAGCCGCATCCGCGAGCTGCGCTTCATCAGGCTGTAGCGCCTACGCGGGCAGCTCGTTCTTGTAGACGACGCCGCCTTTCATGATGAACTTCAGGTTGCGCTGCGGGTCGAGCAACACGCCGATGTCGGACAGCGGGTCGCACTCCACCACCAGCAGGTCGGCACAGGCGCCTTCGGCCAGGGTGCCGAGCCGGCCCGCGTGCATCAGCACGCTCGGCATTGGTGGCGGTGGCCGAGCGCAGGATGGCCGCAGGCGGGTCCAGGTCGCGGCGCATCTCGAATTCGCGCAGCTGCGAGCGCTGCGCCTCCGGCCCCATAGCTCGGTGTCCAGCCCGATGGACACGCCGTGCTTGCGCGCCCAGGCATCGACCTGCCGGCCGCGTGCGATGCTGCGCTGCAGGTTGGCGACGATGGCGGGCGCCGGAGAGTGCGTGGTCGCGCTTTCCACGCGCTGCACCAGCGAGATGAAAGTCGGCAACAGGAAGGCACCGGCCGCGCCGATCATCGCCACCGTCTCCTCGGACACAAAGTTGGCATGTTCGATCGAGCGCACGCCGGCGGCCAGACAGCGGCGCACACCCTCGTCGGTGTCGACATGTGCCATCACATAGGTGCCGCGCGCGGCGGCGGCCTCCATCGCGGCGCGCAGCTCGGCGTCGCTGAACTCGTGGCGTGTGGCATGGCCTTCGGCCGGGAAGACCACGCCGCCCGAGGCGAAGAGCTTGATCTGTGCCGCGCCTTTGCGCAGTTCCTCTCGCGCCGCGCGGCGGATCTCGTCCACGCCGTCGGCGATGACCGACATGTTGGAGAAGGGCCCGACATGGCCGCAGGGGTCGAGGTGTTCGTCGGGCGTGCGACAGTCCGCGCCGCCGTCGGTCTGGGTCAGCGCCTTGCCTTAATAGAACAGCCGCGGGCCGATGGCCGCACCCTCGGCCAGCAGCCCAGCGGTGGCATGGTCGGCGCCGCCGGCCTCGGGGACGGTGGTGAAGAAGCCGTCCATCAGGCAGTTGCGCAGATAGCTGATCGACGCCATCGCGATCTCGGCCGGTGGAAAGGCGATGTTCTTCGGCGTCAGCGACAGGCCCATGATGTGCGCATGGGCGTCGATCAGCCCGGGCATGAGCGTGCGCTGGCCCGCGTCGACCACCGTCTGCCTGCCGAGCGCGGCAGTGGCCCGGCCGACACCGCCCGGATCGATCCGTCCTCGACCAGCAGCTCCTGGCCCGCCTGCAGCGTGTCGAAGCCGTCGAGCACGAGCTTCGCGTTGGTGAAGAGTGTCCGTGCCATGCGCTTCCTGCTCACCGATGCCGAAGCATCATCGCTCGCCGTCGCGCCTACAGCAGCTGCTCCGGCACGAAGGGGCTGACCAGCAGGTTGTGCAGCCGCAGCCACAGCGATGTCTCGGGCTCCTCGGTCAGCACGATCTCCTTGTCATCGTCCATGGTCAGCCATTCCAGGTTGCCCCGGGCATCGAGGCGCAGGCGGTAGGCGCTCTGCAGCTTGCTGATGTTGACGATGCGCAGCAGCTCCTTCGCCAGCTGCGGGCTTTCGATGAAGATGCCCAGCTCGGTGTTCTGCGTGTCCGAGCGCGGATCCAGGTTCATCGAGCCGATGAACACCGTGCGCCCGTCGACCACGGCGGTCTTGGCATGAAGCCGGCCAAAGGACGAGCCGAACACGCCCAGCCGCTTGGTGCGGCGCGTGCGCTCGGGGCTGATCTCGTACAGGTCCACGCCCGATTCGAGCAGCCGGGTTCGGTAGCGCGAATAGCCGGTATGGACCAGCGGCTCGTCGGTGGCAGCGAGCGAGTTGGTGACGACCACGGTCTTGACCTTGCGCTGGCCCAGTTGCTCGAAGGCGGTGATGCCCAGCGGGCCGGGAATCATGTACGGGCTGGTGATGACCAGGTCGCTCTCGGCCGACCAGATCTTCATGCGCACTTCGCTGGACACGCTCATCGCCCGCGCCTCCTCCGGCGACATCTTGTGCAGCTTGTCGGGCACGTCGGCAAAGGCGCGCGCGGGCGCCCAGATCAACCCCACGCGGCCGGCCTCCAGGTCCTCGGCGAGCGGGCCGTAGCCCAGCGCGTCCACCGGCGGCAGCTCCGGCGGCGCATGCTCCACCGGGCTGAGGCGCTCGAATTCGGCCATCGCCTGCGAGCGCGGCACGGCGGCCGGCACGATGGCCTGCACGGGATAGACCACCTCGCTGTTCCAGTACTGGTCGAAGATGTTCTGCAACTGGGGCACGACGGCGCCGAGCATGAACGCGTCCATGTCGACGAAGTTGCTGCTCATGTTGAGCATGAAGTACTCGTCGGAGATGTTGCGCCCGCCGGCCACCGCGAACCGGCCGTCGGCGATGAGCAGCTTGTTGTGCATGCGGTGGTTGACACGGTAGAGGTCGCCCAGCGAACCGGCAAGGCGGCCCAGCGTCGAGCCGCGCAGGCAGCAAAAGGGGTTGAACAGGCGCACCTCGACGTTCGGATGGTCGGCCAGCGCGCGCAGCATCGCATCGGTGCGCGAGGTGAACAGATCGTCGACCAGCAGCCGCACTCGAACACCGCGTGCTGCCGCATCGCGCAGGCTGCGCAGCAGCAGCCGGCCGGTGGCGTCGTCCTCGATCACGTAGTACTGCACATCCAGGCTGTGCTGCGCGCGGCGGATCAATTGCATTCGGGCGTCCAGCGCATAGGGTCCCAGCGGCAGCAGTCTGAAGCCGGACAGCCCGCCCGGCGGCGTCGAGGCCTTGGCAATGGCCGCCAGGGCACCGTCGTCCTTGGGCGCCAGGGCCACCGAGGCTGGCTTCGGACCGGCCGGCGGCAACGTGCCGCAGCCGCTCAGGAACAGCAGCGCCAGGCCGAGCAGCAGTGGCGGCAAGGTGCGGCGCCAGGGGGAGCCCAGAGACCCGGCGCCGCGCTCGACCCAGGCCTTCTGGCAAGATGTTCCATGATCGCCTCTCAAGAAGCAACCGCGCATGAAACACGCCATCGCACTACTCGTCATGCTGGGAACCTTGTGCCTGCCGGTTCGGGCCGCACTGGACGTGGGCGATACCGCGCCGAACTTTACTGTTGCGGCAGCACTTGGGGGCAAGACCTTCCAATACAACCTGTCCGAGCAACTGGCCAAGGGACCGGTGGTGCTGTACTTCTTCCCTGCCGCGTTCTCCGAAGGCTGCTCGATCGAGGCGCACCAGTTTGCCGAGGCCATTGGCCAGTACGAGGCGCTGGGAGCGTCGGTGATTGGTGTGTCCGGTGATGATCTGGAGCTGATCACGCGCTTCTCGGTGCAGGCCTGCCAGGGCAAGTTTCCGGTGGCGGCCGACGAGAAGAAGGCCGTGATCAAGGCCTTCGACGCGGCCATGCAGACGCGACCTGAGTACGCCAACCGCATCTCCTACGTGATCGCGCCCAACGGCAAGGTGGTCTATGCGTACCTGAGCCTGAACCCCCACAAGCATGTGGAGAAGACACTGGCCGCGCTGGCGCAGTGGGCCAAGGAAAACCCGCGCCGCTAGCTGCGTTAGACTTCCATCCATGTTCACGTCTCGCAAGCACAGGTCGCGCGACCGGGGAGCCTGGCCCTGGTGTCGCTGCAAGCGTTCCGCCTAGCTTGCCGCTGGCCGCTGGCCAGCCTTCCGGCCTGATACCGCTGCGACGACACTCCATTCAACGCCCGACGCAGCGCGGGCCATTGCAGATTCGAGGTGCCGCTGGCGGTCCCCGCCCGATGCCACCGGAATCTTCAGATGATGAGGAACCGACGTGATCACCGAACTCGAATTCAAGAGCCTGAGTGCCCAGGGCTACAACCGCATTCCGCTCATCGCGGAAGCCTTTGCCGACTTGGAAACCCCTTTGTCGCTGTACCTGAAGCTGGCCTACGCCAGCGGCGGCGGCAAGCACAGCTTCCTGCTGGAGAGCGTGGTCGGCGGCGAGCGCTTCGGCCGCTATTCCTTCATCGGCCTGCCAGCGCGCACGCTGCTGCGCGCCACCGGTTTTCGCACCGAGGTGGTGACCGACGGCGAGGTGGTCGAGACGCACGACGGCAACCCGCTGGACTTCATCGCCGACTACCAGAAGCGCTTCAACGTGGCGCTGCGCCCGGGACTGCCGCGATTCTGCGGCGGGCTGGCAGGCTACTTCGGCTATGACGCGGTGCGTTACATCGAGCCGAAGCTGGCCGCCACGCAAAAGGGCGGCGGCATCGACACGCCCGATATCCTGCTGCTGCAGTGCGAGGAACTGGCGGTCATCGACAACCTATCGGGGCGGCTGTACCTGATCGTCTATGCCAACCCGGCCGAGGCCGAGGCCTATTCCAAGGCCAAGCGCCGGCTGGCGGCCCTGGGCGACAAGCTGCACTACAGCGTCACCGCACCGGCGGTGAAGCGCGGGCCCTCGCATGCGGTGGAGCGCGAATTCGCCAAGGCCGACTACCTGGCCGCGGTGCTCAAGGCCAAGGAATACATCGCCGCCGGCGACATGATGCAGGTGCAGGTGGGCCAGCGGCTGCGCAAGCGCTATACCGAAAGCCCGTTGAGCCTGTACCGCGCCCTGCGCTCGCTGAACCCGTCGCCGTACATGTACTTCTACGACATGGGCGACTTCCAGATCGTCGGTGCCAGCCCGGAGATCCTGGTGCGCCAGGAATCCACGCCCGAAGGCGAGAAGATCACCATCCGCCCGCTGGCCGGTACGCGCCCGCGCGGTGCCACGCCCGAGCAGGACAAGGCGCTGGAGGCCGAGCTGCAGGGCGACCCCAAGGAGCGCGCCGAGCACGTGATGCTGATCGACCTGGCGCGCAACGACATCGGCCGTATCGCGAAGACCGGCAGCGTCAAGGTGACCGAAGCCTTCACCGTGGAGCGCTATTCGCACGTGATGCACATCGTCAGCAATGTCGAAGGCCTGCTGCAGGGCGGCATGAGCAGCCTGGACGTGCTCAAGGCCACCTTCCCGGCCGGCACGCTGACCGGCGCGCCCAAGGTGCGGGCGATGGAGATCATCGACGAGCTCGAGCCCGTCAAGCGCGGCATCTACGGCGGCGCCTGCGGGTACCTGAGCTTTGCCGGCGACATGGACGTGGCCATCGCCATCCGCACCGGCATCGTCAAGGACGGCACGCTGTACGTGCAGGCTGCGGCCGGCGTGGTGGCCGACTCGGTGCCCGAGCTGGAATGGAAGGAAACCGAAGCCAAGGCGCGCGCGTTGATCCGCGCGGCCGAACTGGTCGAGGAGGGCTTCTGACATGCTGCTCATGATCGACAACTACGACAGCTTCACCTACAACCTGGTGCAATATTTCGGCGAGCTGGGCGAAGAGGTGCGCGTCTTCCGCAACGACCAGATCACGCTCGAAAGCATCGCCGGGCTGCGGCCGGACTACCTGGTGCTGTCGCCCGGGCCCTGCTCGCCGGCCGAGGCCGGCATCTGCATCGAGGCCATCCGCCACTTTCAGGGCCGGCTGCCGATCCTGGGCGTGTGCCTGGGGCACCAATCCATCGGTGCGGCACTCGGCGGCAAGATCGTGCGCGCCAAGGTGCAGATGCACGGCAAGACCAGCGTCATCCACACCGACGGGCGTGGCGTCTATGCCGGGCTGCCCGAGCGCTTCACCGTCAACCGATACCACTCGCTGGTGATCGAACACGCCAGCCTGCCGGCCGCGCTGGAGGTCACGTCCACGGCCGACGACGACGGCGAGATCATGGGCGTGCGCCACCGCGAGCTGGCCGCCACGCGCACGCCGCTGGAAGGCGTGCAGTTCCATCCGGAGTCGATCATCAGCGAGCATGGCCATGCGCTGCTGAAGAACTTTCTCGAGGTTGGGCGATGACCGTCGACCTGCGCAGCGACACCGTCACGCGGCCCACCGCGGCGATGCGTGAGGCGATGCACCGCGCCGAGTTGGGCGACGATGTCTTCGGTGACGACCCATCGGTGAACGCGCTGCAGGAGCAGATCGCCGCCCTGCTCGGCAAGGAGGCGGCGCTGTTCATGCCCAGCGGCACGCAGAGCAACCTGGCCGGCATCATGAGCCACTGCGGCCGCGGCGACGAGTACATCGTCGGCCAGGGCGCGCACTGTTATCGCTACGAAGCCGGCGGTGCGGCGGTGCTGGGCAGCGTGCAGCCGCAGCCGCTGCCCAACCAGCCGGACGGCAGCTTAGGCCTGGCCGACATCGAAGCCGCCATCAAGCCCGACGACGAGCATTTCGCGCGCAGCCGGCTGCTGGCGCTGGAGAACACCATTGGCGGCAGGGTGCTGCCCATGACCTACCTGGCCGAGGCCACGGCCCTGGCGCGGCGCCATGGCCTGGGCACCCACCTGGACGGCGCTCGGCTGTTCAATGCCGCGGTGGCGCTGGGCGGGGACGCGCGGGCAAATGCGAAGGCCATCGCCGGGCACTTCGACAGCGTGTCGGTGTGCTTCAGCAAGGGCCTGGGCGCGCCGGTGGGCTCGGCGCTGGTGGGTCCGAAAGAGCTGATCCAGCGCGCCCACCGCTGGCGCAAGATGCTGGGTGGCGGCATGCGCCAGGCGGGCGTGCTGGCCGCGGCGGCGCAGCATGCGCTGGAGCATCACATCGACCGGCTGGCCGACGACCATGCGCTGGCCACGTTGCTGGCCGAGGGCCTGAGCGGTATCGACGCCCTGGAACTGCAGCGCCCGCAGACCAACATCCTGTTCGTCAACGTGCGGGGCGGGCGAGGAGCGCAGCTGCTGGCACATCTCAAGGCGCAGGACGTGCTCGCCACGGGGCTGATCGGGCTGCGCTTCGTCACCCACCTGGATGTCGATCGCGCGGGCATCGACCGGGCGATTGCCGCCGTGCGCGGCTTCTTCAAGGACCACTGACATGCCGATCACCAACGCCGAAGCGCTGACGCGCTGCATCGACCATCGCGAGGTCTTCCACGACGAGATGCTGTCGCTGGTGCGCCGCATCATGAGCGGCGAGATGTCGCCGGTGATGATGGCGGCGATGCTGATGGGCCTGCGTGTCAAGAAGGAAACCATCGGCGAGATCACCGCGGCGGCTCAGGTGATGCGCGAGTTCGCCACCAAGGTGGAGGTGGCGGATCGCACGCACCTGGTGGATATCGTCGGCACCGGCGGCGACAGCTCGCACAGCTTCAACATCAGCACCTGCAGCATGTTCGTGGCCGCGGCCGCCGGTGCGCGCGTCAGCAAGCACGGCAACCGCGGCGTGAGCAGCAAGTCCGGCAGCGCCGACGTGCTCGAGGCCCTCGGCGTGCCGATGACGCTGACCCCACAGGCCATCAGCCGCTGCATTGCCGACACCGGCATCGGCTTCATGTTCGCGCCCAACCACCACCCGGCGATGAAGAACGTGGCGCCGGTGCGCAAGGAGCTGGGCGTGCGCACCATCTTCAACATCCTGGGGCCGCTGACCAACCCGGCAGATGCGCCGAACATCCTGATGGGTGTGTTCCACCCCGACCTGGTGGGCATCCAGGTGCGCGCGCTGCAGCGTCTGGGCGCCGAGCATGCGGTGGTGGTCTACGGCCGCGACGGCATGGACGAGGTGTCACTTGGCGCAGCCACGATGGTGGGCGAATACAAAGACGGCGGCATCCACGAGTACGAGATTCACCCCGAGGATTTCGGCCTGACCATGGCCAGCAACCGCGCGCTCAAGGTCGATTCGGCCGAAGCGTCGAAGGCGCTGCTGCGCTCGGTGCTGGACGACGAGCCCGGCCCGGCGCGTGACATCGTGCTGCTCAACGCCGGTGTGGCGCTGTATGCCGCCAACGTCAGCCCGACCATGGCCGAGGGCGTGGCGCTGGCGCGCGAAACCATCGCCTCGGGCAAGGCGCTGGCCAAGATGCACCAGTTCGTCGCGCGCAGCAAGGAGTTGGCGGCCGAATGAGCGACATCCTCAAGCGCATCGTCGCGGTCAAGCACGAGGAGATCGCCGAGGCGAAGCGCCTGCGCGATGCTGCATCGATGCGCCGCGCGGCGCTGGCCCAGCCGTCGGCGCGTGACTTCGTCGGCGCGCTGCGCGCGAAGATCGCCGCCGGGCAGTCGGCGGTCATTGCCGAGGTCAAGAAAGCCAGCCCCAGCAAGGGCGTGCTGCGCGAGCATTTCGTGCCCGCTGAGATTGCCGCGTCCTACGCGCGCCACGGCGCGGCCTGCCTGAGCGTGCTCACCGACCGACAGTTCTTTCAGGGCGACGCCGCCTACCTGCAGCAAGCGCGCGCCGCCTGCAGCCTGCCGGTGCTGCGCAAGGACTTCATGGTCGACGCCTACCAGGTGGACGAGGCGCGCGCCTGGGGAGCGGACTGCATTCTGCTGATCGCCGCCTGCCTGGACGACGCGCAATTGGCCGATCTGGAAGCCCAGGCCCTGGGCTTGGGCATGGCAGTGTTGGTGGAGGTGCACGATGCCGGCGAACTGGACCGTGCGCTGCGCCTGAAGACGCCGCTGCTGGGTATCAACAACCGCAACCTGAAGACCTTCGAGGTCACGCTCGACACCACGCTGGGCTTGCTGCCGCGGGTGCCGGCCGAACGGCTGCTGGTCACCGAAAGCGGCATCCTCGGCCGCGCCGACGTGCAGCGCATGCGCGATGCCGGCGTACACACCTTCCTGGTCGGGGAGGCCTTCATGCGTGCGGAAGACCCGGGCTCTGCGCTGGCCGACCTGTTCCGGTGAGTTCAAGGGCGGGCAACCGGCTGGTCGAGCCGATCGGCCGCCAGGTCGACGCCCACAGCGGTGAATGGGCGCCACTGCTGCGGGACTGGGCGGCCAGTGACGCCGGCCGCAGTCTGATCCACGCGGTCGACGCGCGTCTGGCCGCCGGCGCCACGATCTACCCGGCCGATGTGTTCCGCGCCCTGGCACTGACGCCCCTGTCGCAGGTGCGGGTACTGATCCTTGGCCAGGACCCTTACCACGGGCCTGGGCAGGCGGAAGGGCTGGCCTTCTCGGTGCCCGCCGGGCAGCGCCTGCCGCCAAGCCTGCGCAACATCGTCCAGGAGTTGCAGCGCGACCTGGGTCTGGCGGTGCCGCTTTCGGGCAGCCTGTTGGATTGGGCGCGCCAAGGAGTGCTGCTGCTGAACACCTCGCTGAGCGTGGAAGAAGCTTGTCCCGGCAGTCATGCCAAGCTAGGGTGGCAAGTACTTACTGACAAAATAGTGGCTGCGGTTGCTGATCATCCACGGCCCAAGGTGTTCATGTTCTGGGGCGCACACGCCCAGGCCAAGGCGCCGCTGGTGCTGGGTTCCGCCGCCGGGGCGCGGCATCTGGTGTTGCAGTGCAACCACCCGTCGCCGCTGTCCGCGACCCGAGCACCGCTGCCCTTCGTCGGCTGTGGACATTTCGGTCGGGCTCACGCTTTCCTGTCGGCGGCCGAACCGGGCCTGCCGGCGCCGGACTGGCGGTTGGATCTCCCGCCTGCACACTGCGATGAAGTCCGAGTCGACACCGAACGGTGATATAGTCGCAGGTTCGCCTCGGAGGGGTGCCCGAGTGGCTAAAGGGGGCAGACTGTAAATCTGTTGGCTTACGCCTACGCTGGTTCGAATCCAGCCTCCTCCACCAGGCGAAACGTGAGACGAGACCTCTGCTTCCGGCAGGGACAGGCGGGAGTAGTTCAATGGTAGAACCTTAGCCTTCCAAGCTAATGACGCGGGTTCGATTCCCGCTTCCCGCTCCAGCAGGAGTTGGTCGCCACAGGCCTGGATATCGCGGTGTCCAGGCCCGTGCCGACGCCCATGTGGCTCAGTGGTAGAGCACTCCCTTGGTAAGGGAGAGGTCGCGCGTTCGATCCGCGCCATGGGCACCATCTGCAGGCATTGTCTGGATATTGGTTTGAGTCAGGAGAAGGCGAAATGGCAAAAGGTAAATTCGAACGCACCAAGCCGCACGTGAACGTGGGGACCATTGGACACGTGGACCACGGCAAGACCACGCTGACGGCGGCGAT
>JAGTRL010000104.1 GCA_018261815.1 Pseudomonadota bacterium | reverse complement strand
GAGCGTGGTCCCCGATGGCACGGAATGAAGCCATTCTGGCCCGCACTCCGGCCTGCGATCAAGAGCCTGGGCTACTCTAGCGGCCTGACCCCTTCCGGAGATGGCCCATGAAGACCCAGGTTGCGATCGTCGGAGCCGGACCGTCCGGACTGCTGCTGGGCGCGCTGCTGCACCAACACGGCATTGCCAACGTCATCGTCGAGCAGCGCAGCGCCGAGTACGTGCTCGGCCGCATCCGCGCCGGCGTGCTGGAGCAGATCACCGTGGACCTGCTGGCCGAGGCCGGCGCCGACGCGCGCATGCGCGCCGAAGGCCTGCCGCACGACGGCTTCGAGATGTGCTTCGGCGGCCAGCGCCACCGCGTCGACCTGTTCGGGCTGACCGGCAAGCGCGTCATGGTCTACGGCCAGACCGAGGTCACGCACGACCTGATGGATCAGCGCGCAGCGCAGGCGCAGCCGACGGTGTACGAGGCACAGGACGTCAGCGTGCACGACTTCGATGGCAAGCGGCCGCGCGTGCGCTACCAAAAGGACGGTGTGGCGCACGAGATCGAATGCGACTTCATCGCCGGCTGCGACGGCTTCCACGGCGTGTGCCGCGCCAGCGTGCCTCGATCAGCGATCCAGACCTTCGAGAAGGTCTATTCCTTCGGCTGGCTGGGTGTGCTGGCCGACGTGCCGCCGGTGGCGCACGAGCTGATCTATGCCAGCCACGAACGCGGCTTCGCGCTGTGCAGCATGCGCAGCAAGACGCGCAGCCGCTACTACGTGCAGTGCGCGCTGGACGACGACGTCAACGCCTGGTCGGACGAGGCCTTCTGGGCCGAGCTGAAGAGCCGGCTGCCGGCCGACACCGCCCGGCACCTGGTCACCGGCCCATCGATCGAGAAGAGCATCGCGCCGCTGCGCAGCTTCGTCACCGAGCCGATGCGCTTCGGCCGGCTGTTCCTGGCCGGCGACGCGGCCCACATCGTGCCGCCCACCGGCGCCAAGGGGCTGAACCTGGCAGCCTCCGACGTGGCGCTGCTGTCGCGCGGACTGGCCGAGCACTACCGCGGCCACGACGAAGGCATCGACCGGTATTCGCAGCGCGCGCTGGCGCGCATCTGGAAGGCCGAGCGCTTCTCCTGGTGGTTCACGACGCTGATGCACCACTTCCCGGAGAACGGCGAGTTCGGCGCAAAGATGCAGCGCGCCGAACTGGACTACCTGTTCAGCTCGCGCGCTGCGCAGACCGCGGTGGCCGAAAACTACGTCGGGCTGGCGCTGTAGGCGCCGTCCGCCCCGGTCAGTGAATGGGCTGGACCACCGGGTAGGCGTACTCGCGGCCGACCATCGCGCGGGCTCCGAAGTAGGCGCTGCGCAAGCGCTCGGGCAAGGCATCCAGGTCCACCTGCCCGGTGGCGTCGCAGGGCACGGCAACGCCACGGCCGGGGTGGAACAGCGAGGCGAAGCGCAGTTCGAAGGCGGCTTGCGCGCGCTGCGTCCGAACGGAGGTCTGGGTGTTCATGACGATCTCCCACTACGCAGCGCAACCCGGCCTGCGCTGCACGGCAAGAGGCCTCGGCGCTGCCGCCCCGGCCTCGCGCGCTGCGGTGCTTCGAACCTGGCGCACCACACCATCTTCGGTCGCCGTCGCGCAGACTGTGGCCCGATCAACGGGGCAATCCCGCGCCACATCGGCCGCGCGTGAGGCAGGTCACGGCACGTGGTCGGCTTATGATGGCTGCGTGAACCTGCTTGGCTGGCAACCCGGGCCCACGCGACGCTGAACGCGCATGGATGCCTACATCGTCATCGGCAACCCGAACACCCGCAAGGCGTCGGTGGTGCGCAGCCTGACCGGCTGCTTCAACCGCAGCGTGCGCGATATCCAGCCGCTGGACGGCAAGACACCGCTGCGACTGTATGCACGCGTCGGTTCGCTGCAGGACACACGGTCCGGGCCGGAGGACTTCATCGCCGAGGTCGCCCGCGCGCGCTGCAACGCGCTGCTGTGCTGCCTGGCGCCCAGCGCCAACCCCGACCATGCCGAGCGCTACCCCGACGCGATGGCCTATCTGGCGGCGTTCAAGGCGGCGGGCTGGCGCATCCGCGCGATTGCGGTGCTGGGTCAGAACGGCGGCGGCGTGCGCTCGCCCAACCTGCTGCAGTTTCCGCAGGCGCCGGTGGCGCCGATCAACCAGACGGCACGCGCGGTGCGAGCGCATTTCAGCTGGGAGTGACACCCGGGCGAGCGTGGATCGACGCCACCGGGAGCGACGGTTATATTGGCCGCGCGCCCGTTCCCCGGCTCGGGCGAAGGCCCCTGCCATGATCGACCTGCTCGACATTCGCTACGTCCGGCTCGGCACCCGCGACCTGGTCGGGGCCGACCGTTTTGCGCGCGAGGTCGTCGGCCTGGAATTGGTGCGCGTCGAGGCCGGCGCGCACTACTACCGCAGCGACGATCGCGACCATACCCTCGTGTACTTCGAAGGCGATCCGCGCGACCACACGGTGGGCTTCGAGTTGCGCCATCCCGGCGCGCTGGAGGCGGCCGCGGCCGAGCTCAGCCACCGCGGGCTGGCGGTGCGGCCGGGCAGCGCCGATGCGCTGGCACAGCGTCGCGTGCAGGGCCTGGTCGGCTTCACCGACCTCACCGGCAACCGCATCGAGCTGGTGGAGCGGCCGCACCACAGCGGCCGGCGCTACTTCGCGTCGCGCGACGCCGGCATCACCGGATTCAGCCATGTCGGGCTGTGCAGCACCGACGCGCCGCGCGACGAGGCCTTCTGGTGCGGCGTGCTCGGCGCGCGCGTCAGCGACCGCATCGGCGACGCCGCGCTGCTGCGTATCGACCCGGTGCACCACAAGGTGGCGCTGTTCCCCACCGATCGCGCCGGCGTGCAGCATGTCAACCACCAGGTGGCCAGCATCGACGACGTGATGCGCGCGTGGTACCAGCTGTGCGAGAAAGGCGTGAAGATCGTCTTCGGTCCGGGCCGGCACCCCACCTCGGGCGCGGTGTTCCTGTACTTCGAGGGACCGGACGGCATGGTCTTCGAATACTCCACCGGCGTGCGTTGCATCGCGCCGGAGCAGGAGGCCGGCTTCGTGCCACGGCAGTTCCCGGCGCTGCCCTCGTCGTTCTGCATGTGGGGCTCCAAGCCCGACATCCCGGAGTTCAAGAAGGAGCATCGATGAGCGCGACCACCGACGGCGTGCTGCCAGGCAAGGCCACGCCCCGCGGCAACTACTCGCATGTCAAGCGGGCCGGGCCCTTCCTGTTCACCGCCGGCATCAGCAGCCGCCGGCCGGACAACAGCATCGCCGGCGCTTCGATGGATGCGATGGGCACGATGGTTCTCGACATCCGGGAGCAGACGCGCGTGGTGCTGTCCAACATCCGCGACATCCTGGCCGCAGCCGGCGCCGGGTTGGGCGACGTGGTCGAGGTCAGCAGCTTCCTGGTCAACATGAACGACTTCGCCGGCTACAACGAGGTCTATGCCGAGTTCTTCGGCCCCGGCGGGCCGGCGCGCACCACCGTGGCCGTGCACCAACTGCCGCACCCGCAGCTGCTCATCGAGATCAAGTGTGTCGCCTATAGACCATGAATCACCCCCTACGCGCTTCGCGCGCCCCCTCAAGGGGGCACCGCGAGCGGCCCGGCAAAGCCGGTTCCGCCGCGGTTGCTCGAGTGAGCTCGGTCGAGACCCCGTGTTTCGTGGAGTGCCAAGATGAGTGATTTCCGCTACGGCCGCCCCTTCAACTTCCCCCGCTGGCTCGAAGAGCATGGCCACCTGCTCAAGCCGCCGGTGGGCAACCAGCAGATCTGGGCCGACGCCGATTTCATGGTCACCGTGGTCGGCGGGCCCAATGCGCGCAGCGACTTCCACGACGACCCGCTGGAAGAGTTCTTCTGGCAGTTCAAGGGCAATGCCCACCTGCTGGTGTGGGACCGCGGCCGCTACGAGCGGGTGCACCTGAAGGAAGGCGACATCTTCCTGATGGCCCCGCATGTGCTGCATTCGCCGCAGCGGCCCGAACCCGACAGCCGCTGCCTGGTGATCGAACGCCAGCGCCCGAAGGGCATGCTCGACGCCTTCCAGTGGCACTGCGCGAGTTGCGGTGGCCTGGTCAAGCGCATCGAGGTGCAGCTGGGTGACATCGTCGCCGACCTGCCGGCCACCTACCAGCGCTTCTACGCATCGAGCGAGGCCGAGCGCCGCTGCCCGCATTGCGGCGCGGTGCATCCGGGCCGCGACCACCAGGCCTGGCATGCCACGCTGGCCGCATCGGGCCTGATCGACGAGGACGCCCGATGATCGACATGCATGCCCACTGCCTGCCGCGCATCGCGCGCGACGAGGCCTTCGCGGTGGATGCCGAGCGCGCGCCCTGGCTGGAGCTGGAGCCGGGCGGCGAGCGCGGCCACATCATGCTCGGCGACCGCCGCTTCCGCCCGGTGACCTCGTCGCTGTGGGACCCGGCCGTCCGCGTGGCCGAGCTCGACGCACAGGGCGTCGCATTGCAGGTGGTGTGCGCCACGCCAGTGATGTTCGGCTACGCCTGGCCGGCGCAGCGTACCGCCGACTGGGCGGCGCGCATGAACGAACATGTGCTCGGCTACTGCGCCCATGCGCCCACGCGCCTGAAGGCGCTGGCCCAGGTGCCGCTGCAGGATCTGGACCTGGCCTGCCGCGAGGCCAGCCGGGCGATGGATTCCGGCTGCATTGGCGTGCAGATCGGCAACCACGTCGGCGAGCGCGACCTGGACGACGAGGCGTTGGTGCAGTTCCTGATCCACTGCGCCGAGCGCCACATTCCGGTGCTGGTGCACCCCTGGGACATGATGGGTGGCGGGCGCATGAAGAAGTGGATGCTGCCCTGGCTGGTGGCCATGCCGGCCGAAACCCAACTGGGCATGCTCTCGCTGATCCTGTCCGGCGCGCTGGAGCGCATTCCCGAGTCGCTGAAGATCTGCTTTGCCCACGGCGGCGGCAGCTTCGCCTGGCTGCTGGGCCGGGTGGACAACGCCTGGCGGCACCGCGACATCGTGCGCCAGGACTGCCCGCAGCTGCCCTCGTCCTATGCCCGGCGCTTCCATGTCGACACTGCCGTGTTCGACACCGGCGCGCTGCGCCTGCTGACCGACGTGATGGGCACCGACCGGGTGATGCTCGGCTCGGACAGCCCTTTTCCGCTGGGCGAGCAGCGCATCGGCAGCCTGGTACGCGAGTCGCCCCACCTCAGCGACGCGGACCGCGGGCGCATGCTGCGCGGCAACGCCGAGTCCTTCTTCGGGCTTGCCCTAACTGCCGCCGAAAATACTTTAGGTCTAAACTAGTTTCATCCGCTGCCTTCTGAAGGAACTCCACCATGACCGGACGCAAGACACGACTCCTGGCCGCACTCGCCCTGTGCGGCGCCGCCACCTTGGCCCAGGCCCAGGCGCCGATCAAGATCGGCTTCATGGCCGAGCTGTCCGGCCCGCAGGGCGCGCTGGGCCAGGACCAGTACGACGCCTTCATGATGGTGGTCGAACGCAACGGCGGCAAGCTCGGCGGCGTGCCGGTGCAGGTGCTGCGCGAGGACAGCCAGCTCAAGCCCGACGTGGCGACGCAGATCGTGCAGAAGCTGATCGAGAAGGAAAACGTGCCGATCATCACCGGCGTCACCTTCTCCAACGTGATGATGGCGGTGCACAAGCCGATCACCGAGAAGGGCGTGTTCCTGATCGGCAGCAACGCCGGGCCGGCGCCGATCGCCGGTGCGCAGTGCAGCCCGTACCAGTACATCGTCTCCTGGCAGAACGACAACCAGGCCGAGGTGGTGGGCAAGTACGCCACCGACAAAGGCTACAAGCGTGTCATCGGCATGGCGCCCAACTACCAGGCGGGCAAGGACTTCGTCGCCGGCTTCAAGCGCATGTACAAGGGCGAGGTCATCGACGAGATCTACACGCCGCTGAACCAGCCCGACTTCTCGGCCGAGCTGGCCCAGGTGGCGGCCAAGAACCCGGATGCGGTCTATGTGTTCTATCCGGGCGGCCTGGGCGTGAACTTCGTGCGCCAGTACCAGCAGGCCGGCCTGCTGGGCAAGATCCCGCTGCTGTCGAGCAGCACCACCGACGGCTCGACCTTGCCGGCGCAGAAGGAGACGGCGCTCGGCGTGATCAGCGGCACCTTCTGGGGCCCGGACTTCAACAACCCGGCGAACAAGCAGTTCGTCGAGGAGTTCGAGAAGAAGTTCAACCGCATCCCCAGCCAGTACGCGGCGCAGAGCTACGACGCGGCGCTGCTGCTCGATTCGGCCATCGCCAAGGTCAAGGGCAACGTCGCCGACAAGAAGGCCTTCGGCGCGGCGCTGAAGGCGGCTGACTTCAAGTCGGTGCGCGGTGACTTCAAATTCGGCAACAACCACTTCCCAGTGCAGGACATGCACATCTTCGAGGTGGCCAAGGACGCCAAGGGCCGTGTCAGCCTGAAGACCGTCGCCACGCCGCTGAAGGCGCATGTCGACGCCTACGCCTCGCAATGCAAGATGTGACGGCGCGCCGCTGAAGACGCACACGGGCCGGTTCGACCGGCCCGTTTCACAACACCATGACCACCGGCCTGTTCTTCACCCAGCTGCTCAACGGGCTGCAGCTCGGCGTGCTGCTGTTCCTGCTGTCGGCCGGGCTGACGCTGGTGTTCGGCATCATGAACGTGGTGAACCTGGCGCATGGTTCGCTGTACATGATGGGCGCGTACTTCGCCGCCGCCGGCTTCAACGCCTTCGACGGCTCCTTCCTGGCGGCAGCGCTGGTGGCGATCCCGGGCACGCTGCTGCTCGGGCTGCTGATCGAGCGCATCGTGCTGGCCAACCTGTACCAGCGCGACCACCTCGACCAGGTGCTGGCCACTTTCGGCCTGATCCTGTTCTTCAACGAGGTGGTGCGCTTCGTCTGGGGCGCGTCGTCGGTGTACATGAACGTGCCGAGCTGGCTGTCGGGCACGGTCAACCTGTTCGGCCTGCCCTACCCTTCGTACCGCTTCGCGATCATCGCCGTCGGTCTGGCCGTGGGGCTGGGCCTTTATGCACTGATCAACCGCACGCGCGTGGGCATGCTGATCCGCGCCGGCGCCTCCAACCCGGTGATGGTCTCGGCGCTGGGCGTCAACATCAAGGGGCTGAACACGCTGGTCTTCGGCCTGGGCGCGGCGCTGGCCGGCCTGGCCGGGCTGATGGCCGGGCCGATCGTGTCGGTGCAGGCCGGCATGGGCGAGCCGATCCTGATCCTGACGCTGGTGGTCATCGTCACCGGCGGCATCGGCTCGATCCGAGGCGCCTTCTACGGCGCATTGATCGTCGGCATCGTCGACACCATCGGCCGCGCCTTCCTGCCGACGCTGCTGCGCGAGCTGTTCGACCGCTCGGTGGCGCAGGCGGTGGGCCCGGCCATCGCGTCGATGCTGATCTACCTGCTGATGGCCGCGGTGCTGGCACTCAAGCCGCAGGGCCTGTTCCCGGTGAAGCATGGCTAGCTCCGCCGCCGCGCGCGTCTTCGCCATCGTGCTGCTGGCCGGCCTGGCGCTGGTGCCGGCGCTCGCGGCGTGGGTGGACCAGCCCTTCTGGGTGACGCTGTTCACCCGCATCCTGATCTTCGCGCTGGCCGCGATGGGGTTGAACCTGGTGCTCGGCTTCGGCGCGATGGTCAGCTTCGGCCATGCGATGTACCTGGGCATCGGCGCCTATGCGGTGGGCATCCTGTCCTATCACGGCGTGGACAACGGCCTGCTGCAGCTGATGGCAGCGCTGGCCGTGGGTGGGCTGGTCGCGCTGGGCGTCGGTGCGATCTGCCTGCGCACCAGCGGCATGGCCTTCATCATGATCACGCTGGCCTTCGCGCAGATGCTGTACTTCCTGGCGGTCAGCTTGCGCGAATACGGCGGCGACGACGGCATGCAGCTCAAGGGACGCAGCCTGCTGGGGCCGCTGGACCTGAACAACCCCACGCTGCTGTACTACCTGGCCTACGCGCTGCTGCTGGCGGTGCTGCTGGCCTTCTGGCGGCTGGTGCAATCACGCTTCGGCATGGTGCTGCGCGGCTGCCGCAGCAACGAGCGGCGCATGGCCTCGATGGGCTTCGCCACCTTTCGCTACAAGCTCAGCGCCTATGTCATCTCGGCGCTGGTGTGCGTGCTGGCCGGCATGCTGATGGCCAACCTGACACGCTTCGTCGCGCCCTCGTACATGGCCTGGACCGTGTCCGGCGAGCTGATCGTGATGACGGTGCTGGGCGGCCTGGGCACGCTGATCGGACCGATCGCAGGTGCCACGGCGCTGCTGCTGGTCGAGGAATGGCTGTCGTCGCTGAAGCTCGGCGTGCCCTGGCTGGACAACGTGATCAACCAGCACTGGCTGGCGCTGATCGGCATCTTCATCGTGCTGGTGGTGCTGGTGCTCAAGCAGGGCATCTACGGCTGGCTGGTGGCGAAGAAGTCATGAACCACCTCGAAGTGACCGGCCTGGTCAAGCGCTTCGGCGGCCTGCTGGCCACCGACCATGTCGATCTGGACCTGGCGCGCGGCGAGATCCATGCCGTGATCGGCCCCAACGGCGCCGGCAAGACCACGCTGATCAACCAGCTCAGCGGCGAGATCCTGCCCGACGCGGGCCGCATCGTCTTCGACGGCCAGGACCTGACGCACGAGCCGCCCTTCCGCCGGGCGAGGGCCGGGCTCGGGCGTTCGTTCCAGATCACCTCGGTGTTCAACGACTTCAGCGTGCTGCAGAACACCGCGCTGGCGGTACAGGCGCATGCCGGTCACAGCTTCCGCTTCTGGAAGCCGGCGGCGAGCGAACGGGCCCTGACCGAGCCGGCGCTGGCCGCGCTGCGCCGGGTGGGGCTGCTCGATCGTGCGCAGGTGCCGGTGGCCTCGCTGGCGCACGGCGAACGCCGCCAGCTCGAGATCGCGATGGTGCTGGCCACGGGCGCGAAGTGCCTGCTGCTCGACGAGCCGATGGCCGGCATGAGCCCGGCCGAGTCCGAAGCCGTGGTCGCACTGCTGCAGGAGCTCAAGGGCGAGCACACGATCCTGCTGGTCGAGCACGACATGGACGCCGTGTTCGCGCTGGCCGACCGGCTGACGGTGCTGGTCTACGGCCGGCCCATCGCCACCGGCACGCCGGACCAGATCCGCAACCACCCCGAGGTGCGCGAGGCGTATCTGGGCGAGGCGGAGCACCGATGAGCACGCCGGGCCGTCCCAAGTGCGAATGCTCCCGCTTGGCGGGACAGGCCGAAGGCCGAAGGGTGCCCCAATGAAAAGCGGCGGCCAGCTCGAACTGCAGGACGTCGAGACGTCCTATGGCAGCAGCCAGGTGCTGTTTGGCGTGAGCTTGGCCGTACAGCCGGGCGAGTGCATCACGTTGATCGGCCGCAACGGCATGGGCAAGACGACCACCGTCAAGTCGATCATGGGCATGCTGCGGCCCCGTGCTGGGCGCATCACGATGGACGGCAAGGCGCTCGTCGGCGAGGCCAGCTGGCGCGCCGCGCGCACCGGCCTCGGCCTGGTGCCCGAGGGTCGGCAGATCTTCCCGAACCTGAGCGTGCGCGAGAACCTGGTGGCCACCGCCGGCAACCGCCACCAGCGCGACCGGCCGTGGACGCTGGACACCGTGTATGCCATGTTCCCGCGGCTGAAGGAGCGCGAGCGCAACCTCGGCGCCAACCTGTCTGGCGGCGAGCAGCAGATGCTGGCCATCGGCCGCGCCCTGATGACCAACCCGCTGCTGCTGATCCTGGACGAGGCCACCGAGGGCCTGGCGCCGCTGATCCGCGCCGAGATCTGGTCCAGCCTGGGCCGACTGCGCAACACCGGCCTGTCGATGATCGTCATCGACAAGCACATCGGCCCGCTGCTGAACCTGGCCGACCGGCACTACATTCTGGAAAAGGGCCGCGTCGTCTGGCGCGGCGGCAGCGATGAACTGCGTGCGCAGCCCGAGGTGCTGCACCGATACCTGGGCGTCTGAGGAGGACGACACATGATTCTCGAAGTCGCGGACATCCGCATCCAGCCCGGCCAGCAGGCCGCCTTCGACGAAGCCATCGAACGCGGGCTGCGCACCGTCATCAGCCAGGCCCCGGGCTTCAAGGGCTGGAAGGTCAACAAGGGGCTGGAAAGCCCCGAGCGCTATCTGCTGATGATCTTCTGGGACACGCTGGAGGACCACACCGTGGCCTTCCGCGGCGGGCCGCTGTTTGCGCAGTGGCGCGCCATCGTCGGCCCGTTCTTTGCGGCGCCGCCGGTGGTCGAGCACTTCACGCTGCTCGGCAAGTCGGCGTGAGCCGCGAAGCGGCGCTGGCCGCGGCCACGGCGCATTTCGACCGCGGCGGCTTCGCACGCGACCTGGCGCGGCGTGTCGCCATCCGCAGCGAAAGCCAGGACCCGGCCCAGGCCGCGTCGCTGTGCGCCTACGTGACGGACGAGATGAGCAGCACGCTGGGCGCACTCGGCTTTGCCTGCAAGGTCTTCGACAACCCGCTGCAGGGCACCGGCTGCGGGCCCTTCCTGGTGGCCACGCGTCACGAGGACGACACGCTGCCGACGGTGCTGATGTACGGCCATGGCGACGTCATCCGCGGCCAGGACGCCTCGTGGAAACGCGGCCAGGGCCCCTGGGTGCTGGCCGAGGACGGCGACCGGCTCTACGGCCGCGGCACGGCCGACAACAAGGGCCAGCACAGCATCAACATCGCCGCGCTGGCAACCGTGCTGGCCGCACGCGGCGACAGGCTGGGCTTCAACGCCACCTGGCTGATCGAGACCGGCGAGGAAACCGGCTCGCCGGGGCTGGCCGAGTTCTGCAAGTTGCAGCGTGAGGCACTTGCCGCCGACGCGCTGATCGCCTCCGACGGACCGCGGCTGCGCGCCGACCTGCCGACGCTGTTCCTGGGCACACGCGGCGTGGCCAACTTCGACCTGAACCTGCAACTGCGTGACGGTGCGCACCACTCCGGCAACTGGGGCGGGCTGCTGCGCAACCCAGGCACGGTGCTGGCCTCGGCGATCGCCAGCCTGGTCGACGCGCGCGGCCGCATCCGCGTGCCGGGGCTGCGCCCGCCACCGATCCCGGCCAACGTGCGCGCGGCACTGGCCGGCCTGCAGGTCGGCGGCGGGCCGGACGACCCGGCCATCGATGCCGACTGGGGCGAGGCGGACCAGAGCCCGATCGAGCGCGTGCTGGCCTGGAATGCGCTGGAAGTGCTGGCCATGCGCACCGGCAACCCCGACGTCCCGGTGAACGCCATCCCGGCACATGCCAAGGCGCACCTGCAACTGCGCTTCGTGGTCGGCACCGACATCGAGCGGCTGCGCGAGCATGTGCGCTCCCATCTGCGCGAGCACGGTTTCGGCGACATCGAGGTCAGCGAGCCGGTGGTCATGCAGGCGACGCGGCTCGACCCGGACAACGCCTGGGTGCGCTTTGCGCTGCAGTCCATCGAGCGCAGCACCGGCATCGCCCCGGCGCTGCTGCCCAACCTGGGCGGCTCGCTGCCCAACGACGTTTTCGCCGAGTCCTTAAGCCTGCCCACGGTGTGGGTGCCTCACAGCTACCCGGCCTGCTCGCAGCATGCGCCGGACGAACACCTGCTCAAGCCGGTCGTGCGTCAGGCGCTGCAGCTGATGACCGGGCTGTTCTGGGACCTGGGCGAACAGGCGGCGCAGCTGCCGCGGCGGGCGCCCAGGTACTGACGCCCTCAGGCAGGCACCGGGAAGCGGCTGTCCACCTGCGGCGGCACGCTGGCCGCAAACAGCCAAGCGGCCAGGGCGCGTTCGCGGCCCACCACCGTGTCCAGAAAGTCCTTGGCACCGTGCATCGCGCCGAAGGTGTCGAAGCCGGCCTCCAGGAAGGCTTGCAGCTCCGGCAGCCCCGCCAGCCGTGCCGGGGTGCGCATCAGGCGCAGGCTGTGGCGCAACAGCGGGTTGCGGGTGTAGACGTCCAGCGCGTCCGCCACGCGACGCATCAGCACGATCTGGGCCTCGCGGTCGGCCGGGCGCCCCACCGCCTGCCAGGCCGCGATGTAGCCGGCCAGGTCCACGGGCCCGGCCGGCACGGCGCGCCCCATGGCGCTATCCAGCTCCTCCGACAGCGCGTGCAACTCGCCCAGGGTCTGCACCGTCAGCACCACCTCGCGCGGAAACAGCCGCACCAGCGCGGGCACCACGCGCTTGAACTGGGTGTCGCGCCGCGTGAAGTCCACCGGGCCGTACAGCTCCTCGAGGAAGAAGCGCGTGGCCTTGGCATAACGCGGCTGGGCCAGCAGGTCGGCATAGGTGTGCTGGAAGCGCTCATGCTGATAGTGCTTGACGGCGTGCACGCGAGCCGCCAGCACCGGATCGGCTGCACGCTGCACGCGCTGCTCGTCCACCCGTCTGAGGAGCTCAAGAATTGCCTGAACCTGGACATTCATAGTTGCAAGGCTACCAAGAGCGGGCCTGCCGCCGTAGACGCGCGGCTCCAGTCACAGCGCCGAGGCTGCCGGAAAATGACGCGATGAAGCTTGCGCGACTGCTGCAGATGCTGACGCTGATGCTGGGGTTGTGGCTACTGATTGCGCTGGCCGTCTGGCTGCTGTGGGGGGGCGGCTGGTGGTGGCTGCTGGGCATGCTGCTCGTCGCCTTGGTGCACGTGCCGGTGATGGCGCTGGAGTTCCTGCTGTTGCGCCGGATCAACCGTGAGGATCCGGTGCCCCAGCCCAGTGTTGCGGAGATGCTGCGCGCCTGGTGGGCTGAAGCGGTGGGCGCGCTGCTCGTCTTCGGCTGGCAAATGCCCTGGCGCTGGCGCGGCCACGACGATCACCTGCCGGC